>NZ_JAMPJY010000001.1:0-309733 GCF_039961875.1 Trichocoleus sp. ST-U2
ACGACAATCATCAAGTTAGGAAAGTCTATGCTAGTCATCGGAGAGATGAGTTTCATGGGTGGTACTTTGATTCTCAATCTCTCCCGTTCCTTTGTCTAATTCACATTAGACGTCACTTGTAAAAAACTAATGATGAATGACGAATGACAAATAAACGATTGACTACTGACAAAGGACAAAAATGAATCTAGCTGAAGGCGTTCAGATTGTTTCGTTTGGCCTGCTGTCGCTGATGATGATTGGCTCAGCTTTAGGAGTGGTGCTGTTTACTAATATTGTCTACTCAGCCTTCTTACTGGGTGGAGTTTTTGTCAGCATCGCTGGGCTGTATCTTCTTCTCAATGCAGACTTTGTAGCGGCGGCGCAGGTTCTCATTTATGTTGGAGCGATTAACGTCCTGATTTTGTTTGCCATCATGCTGGTAAACAAGCGGGAAGATTTTGCACCCATTCGCAATCGCTGGATTCGCCAAGCATCAACGGCTTTGGTCTGTATCGGCTTGTTTGGGCTTCTGGGTACGATGGTGATCAGAACTCCCTGGACTTTAGCAGTCTTGACCACTCCCATTGAAAGTAGCATTGTGCAGATTGGTCTGCATTTCTTCAGTGACTTTTTGCTACCTTTTGAGTTGGCATCTGTGTTGTTGTTGATGGCAATGGTGGGCGCAATTGTTCTGGCACGTCGTGAGTATATTCCAGAAGAAATTTCACCTCAGCTAACTCAACCAACCTCTTTAACGTTGCCGGAACGTCCTCGCGAACTTTTGACGGTCGGCTCCGAAAGCGGTAAACTCCCCGCAGATACCAACACATAGAAACAAAGAAAACTCATGCACCTAGAACTTCAGTATTTTCTACTGCTAGCCGCTGCCCTCTTCTGCATCGGTATCTATGGCTTGATTACCAGCCGTAATGCTGTTCGCGTGCTGATGTCGATTGAATTGCTGCTGAATTCTGTCAACCTGAATTTAATGGCCTTTTCTAATTTTCTCGATCCTCAAGAAATTAAAGGTCAGGTTTTTTCCGTCTTTGTGATTACTGTTGCAGCCGCTGAAGCCGCTGTGGGTTTGGCGATTGTGCTATCAATCTATCGCAACCGCGAGACGGTGGACATGGAGCAGTTTAATCTGTTGAAGTGGTAATGGTTAATGGGTAATGGGTAATGAGTGTTTTGAGTTGAAGAAAGCTCTTGAATTCAAAATTTAGAGGCGATAATGGCGTCTCTAGAACTGAAAAGTTTTTACCTATACCAATTACCCATTATTCCTTACTCGCAACGTCAGAAAAATCAGTGATTAATATTTAGGGATATAAATGTAGATTGATGAATCTACGAGCGTTTTTAATATTTATATTTATCTTCAGATTTATCTCTAGTAACGTTGAACCCTTATTTTTAGTTTTGCCTGATAAATTTGAGTGGGTAAAATCGTGGAAAGGTTGAGACTAAAACATTTCACGTATCCACCCCACATCTATCCTTAGTATTAGTTGTCTGAAATACATTGTTATAGAATGACAGAGGGCTGGAGAAAATAGGCATTATCAAATAAAAGCGATCGCGTCTTTGCAAGGAAAGAGGAAAATAGCTATGGGGATGACTCTCACCGAAAAAATCTTGGCTCGTGCCTCTGGTCGGGCTATTGTCGAACCGGCGGAGAATATTTGGGTTAACGTTGATTTGTTAATGACCCATGACGTTTGTGGTCCCGGTACAATCGGGGTGTTCAAGCGCGAATTTGGCGCAGATGCCAAAGTCTGGGACAAAGAAAAAATTGTTTTGATTCCAGACCATTACATTTTTACTGCCGACGAACGCGCTAACCGCAACGTTGATATTCTGCGCGACTTTGCCAAAGAGCAAGACATTAAATATTTCTATGACATCACCGACCGAGCCGACTTTAAAGCCAATCCCGATTACAAAGGTGTTTGCCACATTGCCCTGGCACAAGAAGGTCACACCCGTCCTGGGGAAGTGCTGTTTGGTACCGATTCCCACACCTGCAACGCGGGCGCTTTTGGTCAGTTCGCCACCGGCATCGGCAACACGGACGCTGGCTTCATTATGGGAACCGGCAAGCTGCTGATCAAAGTCCCGGCGACGATGCGCTTTGTCTTTGAGGGCGAGATGCCAAATTACCTGTTGGCGAAAGACCTGATCTTGCAAATCATTGGAGATATTGGTGTTGCTGGAGCCACGTATCGGGCGCTGGAATTTGCCGGTACCACCATTAACGGTCTGTCGATGGAAGACCGGATGACGCTGTGTAATATGGCAATTGAGGCGGGTGGCAAAAATGGCACAGTCGCCCCGGATGAGACGACGTTTGAGTACGTCCGCGCCCGGACTGATAAGCCTTTTGAGCCAGTTTATACAGATGCTGATGCTCGTTTCTACTCGGATCGGCATTATGATGTCTCCAAGTTAGAGCCGGTCGTCGCGAAGCCCCATTCTCCAGATAATCGTGCCTTGGCGCGGGAATGCCGGGATGTCAAGATTGACCGAGTTTATATCGGCTCCTGCACTGGCGGCAAAACCTCAGATTTTATGTACGCTGCCCGCATTCTTAAGGGACAGCAGGTGAAGGTTCCTACTTATTTAGTACCGGCAACGCAGAAAGTCTACGAAGACTTGTTCACCCAGAAGTACGAAGGGCAAACTTTGTCTGAGATTTTCTTGGCGGCTGGTTGCATTGAGCCTGCGGCACCTTCCTGCGCGGCTTGTTTGGGTGGTCCCAAGGATACTTTCGGTCGTGTGAATGAGCCGGAAATTTGCGTTTCTACGACTAACCGCAATTTCCCCGGTCGCATGGGCAATAAAGAGGCGGGGATTTATCTAGCTTCACCTTATACGGCTGCGGCTTCGGCGTTGACTGGATATGTAACCGACCCCCGCGATTTTATGTAGAGCAGTAGGAGAGGGGAATTCGGAACCTCACCCCCAACCCCTCTCCGTGGACGGAGAGGGGCAATATTGAATGACTCGACATTCGTGGAGAGGGGCAATATTGAATGGCTCGACCTTTGTAGGAGGGGCAGGGGTGGGGCTATGTACTCCATCCCATAGAGAATTGCTAGAGTGCTAGAGGCTTCAACCCAGGCTGTTAATCAGGTCAATATAATTGATCCAACCTTGAAAGATGTCTTGAATAGTCCCGCTATTTTCCTCAACAAACTGGCTACCTTCTTCTGAAAAAGGCGATGATGCGATCGCATCATCCAATTCGCCTAAAAGATCCGTCAAGACACTTCCTCCGACGCAAGTAGCGGCTGCTTCATCGGCAAGTTCTTCCCATAACGGGGACTCAGCAGAGATATTCGCTTGCGTGTTAATGGTGCTTTCGTTCATAAAAAACCTCTGGGCATCAAAATTATCTGATATCAACTCCATACTAATTGGTTGTCGCGATCGCTCTTTCGAGACTCGCACGCTGAAAGCGATCGCTCCAACTCTCTCGCTATACTCGTAGTCTACGGAATTCAGCAGATGCGAGTATTATGGTGGATTGGTTATTGGTCTGGGGAGTTTCTCAAGCTGTCGGGGGTCTGGTGTACCCCATTGTGCAAGATTTGGCAAAGGAGGGAGCAAAAGACTTTGCTAAAGATTTCTTCAAAGATTCGCTGAAACACGTTGTACTACGGGAGAAAGACCCTCGTCAGGTTGCGGCTGGTAAGGCTATCAATGAATTTCTGCAACTGGTACAACAGGAATTAAAAGATACAGATGTTTCTGATGAGCAATTGCAGCAATATACCAAACCATTAAAGGAATTTCTTCAGAATAAATCGGTTAAAGAGATTTTGGGAAGCGCTTTTAAAGATGACTGTCAAGCTTTAGATACAAAAACCTTAGCTCAAACTTGGAATCAGCTTGATTTATCGCCTTTGCTACCCAAAGAATTTGATTGGGATTTGGTTGGCAAGCTGTACCGGAAGAAAGTTAAAGCGATTATTCGAGAATTGCCTGAATTACGGGTTATCTATGATTCAAAAAATATAGAAGCTATTCAAGAAAACACTAAAGAACTAGCTGGAATTCCTACTGAATTTGACTTAAGGCGATATCAGGAAGGGCTGCGAGAGCAATATAGCAATCTTAATTTAGATAGTTTAGATACGAGTGTTTACGACTATCGAGAAAAACTCAAGGTATGGCAAATTTTCGTAGCACAAGATGTGCGAGAATGCCAGGAATATTTACCCCAAGTTTACGAGATTCCTAAAGAGCATCAAAAACGGCTGAGGGAAAGTAACCAACTCGAAGCAGACGTTAACCCGGAGGAGTGGCAACGATACAAAGAAGTTTATTATCAACAGCCCGTTCGCTCAGTTTTAGATATTGTTAATGATTATCAAACCTATCCTTATGTTGTAATTTTGGGCGATCCGGGTTCGGGAAAGTCCACATTGTTGCAATACATCGCTTTGAATTGGGCAAGAACGCCTCTCAATACTGTCATTGAACAGTCGATTCCGTTGTTGATTGAATTGCGGACTTACATTCGCAATCGCGACTCTGGAGAGTGCAAAGATTTTCTGGAATTCTTCCACAAAGGCCGTGGAATTGTCTGTCGCCTCAATCAGCATGAACTCCACGAACTGCTAAAAGGTGGCAAGGTTTTGGTGATGTTTGATGGGTTGGATGAGGTGTTCGATCCAGGGAAACGTGAAGAGATTATTACTGATATTCATCGCTTTACAAATGATTATCCGAAGGTGCGGGTAATTGTCACCTCTCGCATTATTGGTTATAAACCACAACGGTTGCGAGATGCCCAGTTTCGTCACTTTATGCTGCAAGATTTAGAGACAGAACAAATTGAGGATTTTATCTACAGATGGCATGAATTAACGTTCACGGATGAGACGGATAAAATTAGAAATCGGGAGCGGCTGCAAAGGGCAATTGAGACTTCATCAGCAATTGGAGAACTGGCAAGAAATCCTCTGTTACTGACGATGATGGCAATTTTAAACCTCAATCAAGAATTGCCAAGAGATAGACCAGAACTCTATAACCAAGCCTCGCGGTTACTGCTGCATCAATGGGATGTGAAGCAGAAATTGCTGGAAAATTCGAGGATAGATTCGGTAACGATTGACTATAAAGATAAGCAGGCGATATTGCGTCAGGTTGCCTACCAGATGCAAGCTAGTGAAAAAGGTTTGGCTGGCAACTTGATTAGTGCAGATAATTTAGAAAAAGTATTGACTGGTTATGTGAAAACTATAGAAGTTGAGCAAGCGAGAACTGTTGCTAGGGTACTAATTGAGCAACTGCGACATCGTAACTTTATTTTGTGTTTTTTGGGCGCAGATTACTATGCTTTTGTGCATCGGACGTTTTTGGAGTATTTCTGTGCTAGTGAGTTTGTCTGGCAATTTGAGAAGGAACGCAATCTTTCACTGGAACAGTTGAAAACTGAGGTTTTTGGCAAGCATTGGCAGGATGAATCTTGGCATGAAGTTCTGCGGCTGATTGCGGGAATGATTAATACAAAATTTGCAGGCGAAATTTTAGATTATCTGATGGCGCAGAAGGGCGAGGATGAGAAGTTTATCAATCTATTTTTAGCAGCTGAGTGCCTTTCAGAAGTAAGGAACCGCTCGTCAATTGCAGCAATAACTGACCAACTCCTCAATCAGGTGAAGGGCTTAACTCAGTATGACCTACCTTACTCTTACAAATTCTATGAATATGAGGCAAACTTGGTTAGGGAAATTCGCACTCAAGCCGTTTCATCTGTCGCCACAACTTGGAAAGATGACCCGGATACCTTACCTTGGCTCAAACAACGGGCGCAAGCGGATGACGATTCGGATGTGCGAGAAGCGGCGGTGCAAGAATTAGCCCGTGGTTGGAAAGATGACCCGGATACCTTACCTTGGCTCAAACAACGGGCGCAAGCGGATGACGGTTTGGCTGTGCGATACGCGGCGGTGCGAGAATTAGCCTGTGGATGGAAAGATGACCCGGATACCTTACCTTGGCTCAAACAACGGGCGCAAGCGGATGACGATTGGAGAGTGCGATACGCGGCGGTGCAAGAATTAGCCCGTGGTTGGAAAGATGACCCAGATACCTTACCTATTCTCAAACAACGGGCGCAAGCGGATGACGATTGGAGAGTGCGATACGTGGCGGTGCAAGAATTAGCCCGTGGCTGGAAAGATGACCTGGATACTTTACCTATTCTCAAACAACAGGCGCAAGCAGATGACAATTCGGATGTGCGACAAGCGGCGGTGCAAGAATTAGCCCGTGGTTGGAAAGATGAACCTGGGATGTTTGAATTTTTGTGCAACTGCGCCCTTAAGGACTCATTTAAGCGTGAGTACGACTTTCAAACTAATCCTCGGACAATAGCACTTGAGACAATCATCAAAAATTATCCTGACCATCCCCAGACTCTACCGCTGTTGCGCGATCGCTCTCTTAATGACCCAGACCAGAAGGTGCGCGAGTTCGCAACAGAGAAACTAAAGAATTGGAGTAAAAGTTGCGAGTAAACCGCTCGCGCTGAGAAGGCGATCGCTATCTGATTGACAAATCTTTCCGTGTAGATTGGGTTTCGAGAGTTTTGGAGAGTCTTGCAAGTTTTGCTTCTTGAATTTTGTCAGTCAACCAACGGCTGACCAGTAAGCTTTAGCTTACTTTAGCTTTAAGCCGGAAATAAATTTCCCGGCTTTTTACTTGCTGCGATCGCTTCACAGGCACTTCATAGAAGCTTTACGATCGGGCGAGAATAACCGATTTATTTAAAGGATTGATAAAGATAGCCCTGATTTTATAGCACTTGTCCTTGGAGACTCCTTAAAGTGTAGGGGAGGGTAGTCTATAAGTATATTTACGGGGTTGTGAGAGGTTTGTTCACCATGCGGGTACTCTACTCAATTTAGGAAGCACCCATGAATCCACGAACAAGATCAAAATCAGAAAAGTCATCAGCGGGGCAGAATCTAGTCAAAGGTTTTGTTGGCATCGTTGGATTTCTAGGAATCTGTTATTTGGTCAGTATTCCAGTCATGTCCCAACTCAATCAAAACTCTACTCTCAAGGAAACTGCTTCTGAGGAGACTGGCACGGCTGGGCGTTCTTCACCCAAAAAGACCAAGGCAAAACAGTCTACAACGACCGCCGATCCGACAACCATGTTCGGAGTCTATACAACCCAGCCGGATGCTACAACCCAACCAAATCAGTCTCCCGCCCCCTTGGGTAATACAACCTTGCCAGATGGGACGATAACGGCTCCCGGCACCACCAGGTTGCCGAGTAGCTATCCCACCACTCCCAGTACAAGCAATTCTGGCGGGTTAATCACGACTCCCGGCACCACCAGCTTGCCGAGTAGCTATCCCATCACTCCCAGTACAAGCAATTCTGGCGGGTTAATCACGACTCCTGGCACCACCAGCTTGCCGAACACAGGATTTTCAACTACACCCAATCCAACGATCAACTATAGCGGGTTTTAAACGTTCAACTGGGTGTGTGTCGTCTGATATAGCAATCCTATTTGAGTTGCGTTTCGGCTCTTCAGATCCCCGACTTCTCTCTCGAAGTCGGGGATCTCGCCTTCACGAATCATTTACGACTGCGATACTTGAGGCAAAACTGAGACAAAACGCGATCGCGCTCTCAACCGAAAATACGATCGCCCTTAAACTTCCGGGCGAATTCTGCTACTGCCCAAACTGTTGTTTAGCTTGCTGATAAACTTCCACTGTTATTATTTTTTGCCCTGCTTCTTGTGCAAATTTTTCGATCTTTTTCCGAGCGGCGGGACGGACAAAAAAGGGAATTTCTTTCAACTTGGCTTCAGCTTCGGGTGTCCACTCTACGGCATTGGGTTGGTTCGCCACAGTTCTCTCCAAAAAATCCTTAAAACAGGAGTTTAACAGGGAAGCGATCGCGCTTTCCAGCGTCTCATCAAGAAGGCGATCGCATCCTGAGAGCGATCGCCTTTCCCAACCCTACCAACGAGCTACCACTTTTTATAGGAGAGGAACTTACCCGACATAATAATTTTTACGCGATCGCCTTTGGGATCTTCTTCTTTTTCCACATCCAGAGTAAAGTCAATCGCGCTCATAATCCCGTCCCCAAACTTATCGTGAATGACGCTTTTTAGCGGCATTCCATACACTTGCATGATTTCATAAAAGCGATAAATCAGAGGGTCAGTAGGAACAACTGCTCCCAATCCTTTTAACGGGCATTCTGTTAGTTCTTTAGCATATATCGGGTCAACTCCTAAGGCAAAGACTAGCTTACTTGCCTCGTCTTCAGAAGCACTTGCTTGACGATAAATTACTGCTGCAATCCAGACTTCGTCGCGTCCAACAACCTTTTCTAAATCAGCAAAACTTAGCCCTTTTTCTTTTTTAGCAGCCAAAAGTATTTGAGTAATTTCAGGAATAGTCATTAACAAACCTCAACAAAAAAGTAGCAACGAAATGTAACAACTGTAATGAATATTTGCTCAGTTTGAGAAACAGTTAAACTATCTCCTTTAACCGACAATCGATTCAGTTACATTCGCTACCTATCCGCTGCTACTTTTTAAGTTTCAGACGTTTTATGCAGGCATTTCCTACCCTAATTTTGCCTTTTGCCTTTTGCTTTTTTAGCGGTCTACAGAACCCATGATGATATCGATGCTACCCAAAATCACCACAATATCAGCGAGTTTTACACCCTTGAGAAGACTAGGGAGGATTTGCAGGTTGTTGAAATCGGCTGCACGAATCTTCCAACGCCAAGGGAAGACATTATCATCGCCAATAATATAGATTCCTAGCTCACCTTTCCCACTCTCGACACGGACGTAATGTTCGCCCTTAGGAATTTTAAAAGTGGGAGCGATTTTCTTACCAATGTACTGGTAGTCAAAGCCATTCCATTCGGACTTTGGCCCTTCTGCCATACGCTTGGCTTCCAAGTTCTCGTAGGGACCACCGGGAAGTGCTTTGATAGCTTGGTAAATAATTTTGACAGATTCGCGCATCTCCCGAATCCGCACCAAGTAACGGGCAAAACAATCACCGCCAGTTTCCGAATGCACTTGCCAGTCGAAGTCGTCGTAACATTCGTAGTGGTCAACTTTCCGCAAGTCCCACTTGACACCAGAACCCCGCAGCATCGGGCCAGAAAGTCCCCAGTTGATCGCTTCTTCGCGGCTGATGGTGCCCACGCCTTCCACGCGACGGCGGAAGATGGGGTTGTCTGTAATCAAGCGCTCGTATTCGTCAACTTTTGGCAGGAAGTAGTCGCAAAAGTCTAAGCACTTGTCAACCCACCCGTAAGGCAAATCAACAGCAACTCCCCCAATACGGAAGTAGTTGTTATTGACCATCCGATAACCAGTGGCGGCTTCCCACAGGTCATAAATCATCTCCCGTTCGCGGAAGATATAAAAGAAGGGAGTCTGAGCGCCCGTATCAGCCAAAAATGGTCCCAACCACAGCAGGTGATTGGCGATACGGTTCAATTCCAGCATGATGACGCGGATGTAGCTGGCGCGTTTGGGAACTGAGATACCGGCTAGTTTTTCCGGCGCATTAACGGTGACAGCCTCGTTAAACATTCCCGCTGCATAGTCCCACCGGCTGACGTAGGGGACGTACATGATGTTGGTGCGGTTTTCGGCAATTTTTTCCATGCCACGATGCAGGTAGCCGATCACGGGTTCGCAATCCACGACATCTTCCCCATCCAGGGTAACGATGAGTCGCAGCACTCCGTGCATAGAGGGATGGTGCGGACCCATGTTCAGCACCATCGGTTCTGTTCTAGTTTCTATCTTTGCCATAGTTCAGCCATCTCTCCTTGAAGCCGATTTGGGCAGCCGCACCTGAAATTTCGTAAACACGCCAAAATCACTCCGACTGGCACTGTCTGTTTACTACTGAGTGTTGATTTTTGTTTCGCTTCCTTAATTATATGGAGCTTTGTCCGAAGGATACGTCGGAATTCGAGCTGCATTTAACCAAGGGGAATTTTGGCACAACTTGCACAACTTAGAGAATCCGGCGTTGCTGAAATACGTCATGATTTCGGCAACGCCATCAAAGGTTACTGGTAAGCGTTCAGCGCCAAGTTGGATGGAGATGGCTTTGCACTTGGAAAAGGGTGTTGTGTCGCAAAAAGCTGTGCAACCATTTCCGTACGAGACGAAACCTCAAGCTTACGGAACATTCGCTTCAAAGCCTGCTTGACAGAATTCTCGGTAATCCAAAGTTCAGTTCCGATTTCTGTGTTGGTTCGACCCAGCGCCACCAAGTTGGCAATTTCCAACTCACGAGACGTTAAGCGATGGGTCTTTAAGGGTTGGTGCTGAGGTTCCAAAACAGTGCTTGGCGCGAATCGCACGCTGGCGATCCAAACCGATAGGTGTAAACAAATGGCACTCAAATCAGCGATATCTTGGGCATCAAAGGCAGGCATTGATTTGTCACGGGTGCAACCCACTGAGCCGATTAATTGACCCCGATCGATAATTGGTCCTGCCATCACGTGCCAATGATCGGGACGAGGACAAATGATTGCCCAGGCTTTTGGGGATGTCACTAATCCTTCATGGACAGGCGTATGGCGCTCTGCTATGTAACGCGCCACAGGATTATGTTCAATAGATAAGACAACATTCAGCACTTTTTGAAACTTGCGGTCGCCTAAAAGCTGGTCGAAGAAAAAAATTCCCGAACGCTTAGCAGCAAAGTACTCACCAATTTTTGGCATGAGTTGCGATCGCAGGTCTTGTTCATCTTTTACCTGACTAATGGCTTCAAATAAAAGCTGTAAGGAAATCATCTTGGATTGGGTGTTGTGCCTTAAAGAGTACTCAATCGAGGACTAGGCGCGGTGGGTTGCCATTCCTAGTATAAGGATAGATTTCATTGCAAGCCCTATTAGTAGGATTGATGTATGACGGACTCACAAAAGCAGATTATTGGTTTGGTTATCTATCCCGGCATGACCGCACTGGATATTGTGGGACCCCAGCAAGTTTTTAGTGCGCTTCCCAATGTCCAGATTCATCGAATCTGGAAAACGCTAGACCCGATCGAAACCGATGACGGCATGGTGATTTTGCCGGATACCACCTTTGACCATTGCCCGCCCCTGGATGTGCTCTGTGTCGGTGGCGGCTTAAAACAGATGGCAATCATAGACGATCCAGAGATCCTTGGATTTCTGCGTCGGCAAGGAAGCACTGCAAAGTTTATTACCTCTGTGTGTGGCGGCTCTATGTTTTTGGCGAAGGCAGGACTGCTGCAAGGCTATCGAGCTGCGACTCACTGGATGATGCGGGAACACCTAGCCGCGTTGGGGGTTGAAGTCGGAACAGAGCGAGTCGTGATTGACCGAAATCGCATGACAGGGGGAGGTGTGACAGCAGGCATTGATTTTGGTCTCGTGGTTGCTAAAGCGCTTTGTGGTGAGGAAGCCGCCAAGATAGCTCAACTCTTGATGGAGTACGATCCAGCCCCGCCCTTCGATGCCGGTTCACCCGAAAAAGCGGGGCCTGATTTAGTGAACAAGGCGACGTCATACGCGATGGGGACATTGGGTTTACAAGTAGAATAGGCAGCTTGACATGACTAGCCAATTCGGAAATTGACGGCGGTACAGCTTGGTTTTTCTGCGACTTCGATCGTCTTCAAAAAGAGCTTGATTACTCAGGTATTCAATTGAGAAGGCGATCGCTATCAATGCAGACCAGCTCCTTTCAGGGTGCGAGTTAATTGGCGCTTTTCTCAAACAAGGGCAAATCCAGGCGGCAAACGTTTACCAAAAGCGTGCCCAAAATCACTACCGGCTACTATTGAAAGCAAGGCAAGAGCGCTCGACAATTAGCAACGGCGATAAATTTTGACTCTGAATAAACTGGTTTCTGAAATCTAGCTTCCCGGTCAAAGTTATGCGCTGATCCTGAACGAGCGGAATGAGAAGCATGGGTACAACCAGAAAATCGGAAAAATTATAGGCAAAATAGAGGGTGCGCCTATTTATCGTCGCTAAGTTTTTTTGATGGATGAAATTGACAAGAGTTTGACGAATCAGACGGAAGCACCGGCATTTTTTCATCTGTCGGTACTGAGTCGGGAGTTAATTGCCGGGTTGGAAAGCCGTCCGGGGGGACACTACCTGGATGCGACGGTGGGGGGTGGCGGACACAGTCGGTTAATTCTGGAAGCGGCACCGGATGTTCGGGTGACGGCGATTGACCAGGATGAACAAGCGATCGCTGCGGCTAAAACCCAATTGCACAATTTTAGGGAACGCATCCAATTTTGGCATGGCAATTTCACCAAATATCAACCGAATGGTCTAATATTTGACGGAATTATTGCGGATTTAGGCGTGAGTTCTGCTCAGTTCGATGTTCCAGAGCGAGGCTTTAGTTTTCGCCACCAAGCTGACTTAGATATGCGAATGAATCAGCAGGAATCGCTGACTGCCGCAGAAGTCATTAATCACTGGAAAGAAGCGGAACTGGCGGATATTTTCTTTAAATACGGGGAAGAGCGGCTGTCGCGGCGAATTGCTAGAGCGATTGTGGAAAAGCGTCCGTTTCAGACAACAACCGAGTTAGCAGAGGCGATCGCCTATAGCGTTCCCCGTCAGTACCGCTACGGCAGAATTCACCCTGCCACACGGGTATTTCAAGCGCTACGAATTGTCGTCAACGATGAGTTAAAGTCTCTAGAAACCTTCCTGAATCAAGCCCCCACCTGGCTCAAACCAAGCGGTAGGATTGGCATCATCAGTTTTCACAGTTTAGAAGATCGCTTGGTAAAGCATGGTTTCAGAGAATCGCCGATATTGCAGGTGTTAACCAAAAAACCGATTACACCGCAAGACGATGAACTGGAAAATAATCCTCGCTCTCGCTCCGCTAAACTGCGAATCGCAGAACGAAAATGATAGCAAACGACTCGCCGCCTTAGCCGAAAGCTATAGCAGTGAGTCGTTCCTAAATAAATCATCGTAGATTGTTAAAGTTCAACAGATTAATTAACTTAAATTGACTGGTAACTGCTGTATCCTAATCAAGAATTTTGAGGCAAGTGCGATGTCTTGGTTGCGTCCTGATGGTCGGCAATTTTACCAACTGCGTCCGGTTCGGTTTGAACGAATGTTCACCCGATTTGCAGCGGGTTCGGTTTTAACGAGCTGCGGCGACACTCATGTTCTGTGTAGTGCGACGATTCAAAAAGGTGTCCCCAAGTTTTTAGAAGGCACCGGCAAAGGGTGGCTAACGGCTGAATATCGGATGCTACCGGGTGCGACACCCCAACGCCAAGCACGGGAATTTATGAAGCTGTCTGGACGCACTCAAGAGATTCAGCGATTGATTGGGCGCAGCTTGCGGGCGTCGCTAGATTTAGAGGTACTCGGAGAACGCACGATAACGATAGATGCCGATGTTTTACAAGCGGATGCGGGAACCCGCACAACCTCGATTTTCGGCGGGTTTGTGGCACTTGCAGACGCGATAGAAAAGCTGATACAGCAGGGAGAGTTAGAGCGATCGCCAATTCGCCATCAAATTGCCGCAGTTTCGGTAGGACTGTTGCAGGGAGAGCCAGTTTTAGATTTGAATTACGTTGAGGATGTGGCGGCTGAGGTGGATTTCAACGTAGTGATGGATGACCAATTGAACATCATTGAAGTTCAAGGAACGGCTGAGGAAGGCACCTTTAACCGGACTCAGCTCAATCAAATCTTAGATTTAGCCGAAAAAGGGATTCAAGAACTGCTAGATGCACAGCGCAAAGCATTGAGTTCCTCGACCCATTAAATAAAGGAATATCCCTAAAAATTAAGAATCGTTTCAGATCGACCAGAGTGCGATCGCTCTTATACCAGCCTGGATTATATAGATGAAGGGCATTCCAGGCACTTTTGCCAGTTCACCAGAACCCTAACTGCTCATGAGATCGGGGTTGGTGGATGTTTGAGACAATCTGAGACAATTAGCCTTTGAAATCAACTGTTTCAGCTCATTCCAGATAGATTGATAGTCATCAGCACGAAGGGAGAACTCTATGAAATTGGCTTACTGGATGTATGCAGGCCCCGCGCACATTGGTACTCTGCGGGTCTCCAGTTCCTTTAAGAACGTCCATGCGATCATGCACGCGCCAATTGGCGATGACTACTTCAACGTCATGCGCTCGATGCTAGAACGCGATCGCAACTTCACCCCAGTTACCATCAGTTCCGTTGACCGGAACGTTTTGGCGCGTGGTTCCCAAGAAAAGGTGGTGGACAATATCACCCGCAAAGACGTTGAGGAACATCCAGACCTAATTGTTTTAACTCCTACCTGTACCAGCAGCATTCTCCAAGAAGACCTGGAAAACTTTGTGGAACGAGCTTCCATAGAAACCAAGTCAGACGTAATGCTGGCGGACGTGAACCACTACCGCGTCAATGAACTGCAAGCAGCCGACATTACCCTGCGGCAAATTGTCCAGCTTTACATCGAGAAAGCCCGGAAAAAAGGCGATTTACCCGAAGGCAAAACTGAAAAGCCCTCGGTTAACATTCTCGGAATTTCCAGCCTCGGATTTCACAATCACCACGACTGCACCGAGTTGAAGCGGTTGATGGCTGACTTGGGGATTCAAGTCAATGAAGTAATTCCCGAAGGCGCATCAGTTCACAACCTCAAGAATTTGCCAAAGGCTTGGTTTAACCTGGTTCCTTACCGCGAAATCGGGCCAATGGCAGCTCAGTATCTGGAGAAAGAATTTGGGATGCCTTTTGTAGACATTACGCCGATGGGTGTGGTGGAAACTGCACGTTGCATCCGCAAAATTCAGGAAATCATTAATGCTCAAGGCGCAGATGTTAACTACGAAGACTACATCAACGAGCAAACCTTGCACGTTTCTCAAGCCGCTTGGTTCTCCCGTTCTATTGACTGCCAAAACTTGACAGGGAAGAAAGCTGTGGTGTTTGGCGACAGCACTCACGCCGCCGCCATCACAAAAATTCTGTCAAGAGAAATGGGGATTCACGTTGTTTGGGCGGGAACATACTGCAAGTACGACGCTGAGTGGTTCAAAGAGCAGGTAGGCGAATACTGCGATGAAGTGATCGTCACCGAAGACCACGGTCAAATTGGGGATGCGATCGCTCGTGTGGAACCTTCTGCCATTTTTGGCACCCAAATGGAACGTCACGTCGGTAAGCGTCTAAATATTCCCTGCGGCGTCATTGCAGCACCGATTCACGTTCAAAATTTCCCCATTGGTTACAAGCCGTTCTGCGGTTATGAAGGCACGAATCAAATTACAGATTTGATCTACAATTCCTTCACTTTGGGAATGGAAGATCACTTGTTAGAAATCTTTGGTGGTCACGATACTAAGGAAGTGATTACCAAGGGGATTTCTGCTGATTCTGACCTCGGTTGGAACAAGGAAGCGCAAGCAGAACTCAACAAAGTTCCCGGTTTTGTGCGCGGCAAAGTGAAGCGCAACACTGAGAAATTTGCACGCGATCGCGGTTTCAACGTCATCACTTTAGAAGTGATGTATGCAGCTAAAGAAGCAGTCGGCGCGTAATTCAGCAGTTAGCCATTAACATTTAGCCGTCAGCCCTAAAAGCTGGCTGCTAGTCTCAAAAATCGGGAGCGATCGCTCCCGATTTTAAATCAACAATAAACAGCTTATCTGCAACCGCTCTCGATGAATTGAGCGAGGCTTTATTAGACTTTTCGGATAAAACAGAGCTAGCGACTTGGCTAGCACAGCATCAAGCATAAACGTTTTGGAGTTTGAGAGCGATCGCGCTTCACTGGGATTAGTTTAGAAGTACTGTACACCGCTAAGGGAGTTGTCAGCGTGTAGATTAGCCCTTAACTGTCAGCGCCTAGTAAAAGAAGTGAGGAATGAAGGGAGGAGTATTCCTAATCTCATACTCCTCACTACTTTTTGTTGAAAAATGGCTGAAGTGCAATCGCAGTTCAGCCATTTTTCTCTAGGGTTCGCTTTGATGTTAGAAAGGAATATCAGGAAACTTGTAACCGTGACGAGCAATTTTCCGGACATCTGCCAGAGGTACAGGCAACCCGATAGTACAGTAGCCTTGATTTTGCACTGTTTTCTTTTCGAGTATCGCCAGATGTTCCAAAACTAACCACCTGAACTTTCCTGGTTCAACGACCAAAATCTCTTGTCTGGGAATTAAAAAAATCCAGAGGTCAGCTTGGGAAGTCAAACCCCAACCGATAATATTGCGATGCTCAACGGATACAATCTCGAAAAATAGGTTTCCAGTTTGCTTGGCTTTTAGATCAGTCTTGTATTCAGCCTTAGCAATAGAACTGTCCGGTCGAGTTAATAAACGGTCAATTCCAGCCTTCTGGTATTCTGGCACCTCTGAAACATCATTAATGCCATAACCAAGAAACTGTAGCCAATGATCTATAGCTAACTCTCCTGCCTTGCCCACTTTGTTTTGAGTGTTGAAGTCGTATCCTGTTGTTTGGGCGAATGGGCGTGAAGGCTGGATAAGTCCAGCCCCATTGTACTGAGTCTGATTCATAATGATTTGCCAACGATTTTACAAAATTGGCTTCCCTTGGTTCGTCAGAACTAGGGGATTTCTCTTAAGGCAAAGCACCCGGTCTGAAATTCCCGTTTGAGTTCTTGAACTATAGGAAAAACCTCGTAATTAAGGCTAAACAAAAATATACGCCAGCAATTAGGGCAGCAGAGAACGCTTATCTGTGTATGGATTGAAGTAAACTGCCGTAGTCTTCGCCCCAGAGAGCATTTCTAATTTTGTAGCAGTGTTTCTACAATTTTTATATGTTAGCCGTTTTGCAAAAGCGATTAACAAAAAAATGTTAGCCACTTCTACTTTGTTAGCCTTTTTGTCTCTGCTCTATTAACTGTTTACGTTTCTTTACAGATAAATTTGTCTTAGTATCATCAACATAACGATCGCCCTTCATAAGCCATGTGGCTACTTTCCGCCCTAGCTCAGTCAGTTTTACATATGTAGTGCGTTTGGGCGGAGGAGTCTCAATAGATGTCCGAGGTGTATTTTTGTGATTATTCCGGATAATTAAGCCGCGATTTTCTAACCTCTTGAGAGAGCGGGAAAAGTCAGCCCGGTCGGATGCTGTCCATTCTTTAGGCTTCTCGCCGCTTTTCTCATAAAACTTTGACGGACACCACCAGAGTCCCCATCTGTATATATCCGAATTATCGAAGTCGTCGTCTTCTAGCTCTTGTTCTAGTTGCATCCAAAACTCCCAAATCATTAAAATGCTTTTTTGTTGGGAACTGAGTTTTTGAGCAGCTTTTCTAAGTTCTGAAATTTCCAAATCTTTGTTTATTTCTTGGATACTCAGTGCAGATTCATCCCTCCTGTGAAAATGCCCTAGTGTGAATTCGGAGTATCGTTTATAAAGCAGTTTTGCTACCCCGCGGCCTAGGGCAGTGAACTTTACCGTTGTGGTACGTTTAGGCGCAGGTGTCTCAACAGACATCCGAGGTTCATGTTTATGGTTGTCCCGAATAATTAAGCCACGTTGTTCTAGCCTAGCGATTGACTTGGATAATGAAGCTCGCCTAGATGGTGTCCATTCTCCTCCAGGTGGCCAACAGAGTTTATTCTTACCTGGTGTCCAGGCAAATCCCCAAGGAAATTCAAGAATTCTTTGAGTAGATTCTTCCTGTGAATTCTCTGCTATCTGCATTAAATTTTCATAAGTCAGCAAAATAAAATTTTGCTGGGGACTAAGTTTTTGAGCAGCTATTTTTACTTCTGGACTTTCTGGATCAATCTTCCACTCATGTGTTTCCAAGGCAGATTTACCTCCATTTTGTCAGCGATGACAGAATTTATTTTCTCCAAGCTCGATATCATCATTGAAAACGTGAGCGCATTACATTGTCACTTTCACTAGCCGCACTCATAGGCTTTTGTATTCGTTTGGAATAAGCGTAGGAGAGGCGCAATCGATACTATGCTCTTAACTCACTAACCTCAAATTTAACATCATTATAAACATCTGATAATAGAATTTTAAATTGGAAAGAAGTTAAACATAGCATCATCTTTTTATTTTTATATTTAAAAAACTATCTTTTAGAAGCTTGGATAAATTTTCAAAATAGTTCCATATTAAAGAAAGAATCATAATTTTAAACATGAATATTTGAAACAAACATAATATCTAGATTTTTATTTTAAACTTCAGGATTTTTATAAATGATTAAATATTAATTAATTTAAAATTGGTAATTGTATTATTATAAGGTTATGAGCAAGCCCAAAATTAGAATTAAAATAGAGAATAAGGATTAAGGCGATTCCTGGGGATTAGTAAGCGCAAATTATTAATCAAAACTTCACGATTCTGTTTTTTGAAAGAAATGCTTAAGAATTCTCAAATTAAGTGCTAAGCAATTATGATTAGTAGAGAGACTTAGCAATGACAGGATATTACGATAGTAATATTCAATTTTATAGTTTGCCGCTTCCTGTAGTTACAAATATTATTCTGGTGGTAAGTAATAGCGCTGTTCCTAAGCTTGCATCTTTTGTGAGAGGATTTGCTTTTATACTAAATTCATAAATCTGTGAGTATGAAGGAAGCGATCGCTCGTGAATTTAGGAAAACTCCTGCAAGCGCATCAACCCTTAAGCTTAATTCTCACAGAACAAGTACGTGATGGAAGAGGAAATTTTTAACCAACAGATTGAGGCGGCACAACAGCGCCTGCACGAGCTGTGGCAGCGTACTAGGGAATCCTCATCCCTTCCGCATCCGCAGGAAACACTGACAATGGAGGCTTTGCAGGAACTCTCCACGGTTTTGGAAGAGTTGCAGGTGGCTACAGAGGAGTTACAGCAACGCAACGAACAACTTGCGATCGCCTGCGAGACTGTAAAAGCAGAACGCCAGCGCTACCAAGAGCTATTTGAGTTTGCCCCAGACGGGTACATCGTGACGAATACCTCTGGAATCGTTCAGGAGGCTAACCGCACGGCGGCGTCTTTGCTGAACCGATCCCAGAATTCTCTAATCGGCAAACCGATGGCGATTTTTGTGGCTAAGGAAGATCGCAAAACTTTTAGGGATATATTGACTGAATTGAATCACTTCCCGCAGTTGCACGACTGGGAAGTGCGCTTACAACCCTCAAAAGGTCAGCCGTTCCCAGCTGCACTGAACGTGGCTGCTATACGCGATCGCTGCGGCAATTTAATCGGTTTGCGCTGGCTAGTGCGTGACATCACCGAACGCCACAAACAGGCGGAACAAACCCGAAAAGCACTAGAACAAGAAAAAGAACTTAGCAATCTCAAATCTCGCTTCATCAGGGCTGCATCTCATGAATTCCGCACGCCGCTGACAATTATCTCTATGTCTGCTGAATTACTGGAACGCTACAAACACAAATTATCTGACGTACAAAAAGACTCGCATTTCCAGAAAATAAGAGCTGCTAGCAAACAAATGGCTCGGTTGTTAAACGACATCCTCCTTCTGGATAAAACAGAGGCTGGCAAGTTAGAGCTTAATCCCATACCAGTAGACTTAGTAGAGTTTAGCCGCGAGTTGGTGGAAGAATTGCAACTTAGCATAGGCTCCCAACACGCGATTACTTTTATTCATCAAGGGCAGTGTGCTAACGCCTACCTGGATAAAAAGCTGCTGCGACAAATTATTGACCATTTGCTTTCAAATGCAATTAAATATTCTCCTAGAGGTGGCAAAGTTCATTTTGAACTTATCTGTCAGGATCGTGAGGCAATCTTCCAAATTCAGGACGAGGGAATAGGAATCCCAAAAGAGGACCAACGACGCTTGTTTGAGCGATTCCATCGAGGAACGAATGTCGGCACAATCTCTGGTACAGGGCTGGGATTGACAATCGTTAAAGAGTGTGTTGATTTACACGATGGTGCGATCGCTGTCGAAAGTGAAGTTGGCAGCGGCACGACTTTTACTGTTAAGTTGCCGCTCAATCAACTGAATCAAAACCGATAAGTAAAGATTATTTGATGTGCTTCATCATCGATTTTTTATCCTATTAGCTTAATTAGTGTTTCCAGGTAGCTCTGGAGGCTCGTTTGGTAAAGACTGAGCCGTCGTATCAATTGTTTTTATCGTCTCATTTGTTTGAGAAGTTTCTTGTCGCTGCGTCGCCTCAGAAAACTTGTCTTTAGCAATCCCAGTCACCGTTTCAGTTGTGTCTTTGACTTGCTCAGCAATATTTTGAGCGCTGCGCTTTAGCGCTTCTAAATCATCCTGAGTTTTCTTATAGTCTTCTCTCAGTAACTCTGCGGCTTGACTCATTTTTTGATTAAGTCCCTGGGTGTACTGTTGCGGAGTTTGGACGATGGCATCCGCGACAAGCGCTCGTTTACTACCCGTGCTAGAAATAGCTTCTACCGGGAGCAAATAAACACCATTCAAAACACCACGCCAACCACTAGAAACAAATAAGTAATTAACAACAGCGCCGGTTTTAGGATTGAAGAGATAGTCTATAATTTTGCCAGCTTTGTTGCCAGCGTCAGTCCACACCTCATGTCCAATTAAAGAAATTTTCTGAATTGGCGTTTCGGGTTCAATAACTTCTGGAGTGTTGTTGACAATAATACTATCGGTGCCAATCGTAGTAATTTGCTCCCACCTAAACACCTGTTTCAGACTACCCAAAAATCCTGACTTGCAGCTAAACCCTACGACTTGGTGAGATTGAGAATTTAGCCACAATTGCTCTACCCGACCCACTTCTTCTGCTGTACTGCGATCGAGTACCAGCCGATTGAGTAAGTCACTTTGTCTAATTATCTGTGGTTGCGCGTTCATGACCAAAATCCTTAGAGATTCATTCAATTGGCAATATATGCTGCTTTAGATTAACAAGAGTCGGGAAGCGATCGCCTCAAACTTAGCTTTCTTGTAAACGTTTCCTAATCAAAGTGTGAGTTGAGGTTAAGCCAAGATAAACCAACTTAATAAAGCAAAAGTTGGGCGGAGCGTCAGCTCCACCCAACCTAAGATCATTCTTAACTAAGATCATTCTCAACTGAACGAGATTGTCACCAGAGCGATCGCTCTTTACGCTCTTCAGTGACCCAGCTAGTTTTCCCATGCCCCAACGGTCTCTACAGCCTTATCTCGCGGCAGCAGGCGGCAACGCTAAGCGTGGTGATGTTGGGGGATAAGTACGTGGCGTGTGACCGTTCTGGGAGGCTTTTGGGGGCGCATCCTGAAGTAAAACGTCCCGAATCAATCGCGCCGCCACTCGCTGCACCAAACCCCCGGCAATTTTTTGACCCATGCGCTGAGTTTCTGGCTTCATCAGCAATTGGGGAATCACGGGTAGCAGTTGCATCGCGTCAAATCCGCTCGTTTCCTGGAGAATATCCCAGATCCGTTTAATATGCTCCAGACTGGCGGGCGTTTCTGCCGACGGCGGTGCTTCATTCACTGTCATCCCCACCCGTTCGCGTAGCGAATACGTGACATTTTGGAAGGTGCGGCGTCCCAGCGAATCGATACCCTTCACAATTTCATCCGTTAGGTGTTCCCGGATAAATGCACCCCGCTCTGAGAACAGAAAATCTAGAGTCTGGTTCAGCACCTGAGTCAGGTCATAATCGTCACTGAAACGGGCATTTTTTAACAGATTTTCCAGACGATTCCAGCGGAAACTGCCGTCTTTGAACAGGAGGTCGCGCAGAGATGCCCGCAATTCCGGGGAAGGGTCTGTCAAGAGGCGCTTGGCAACGTAGGGATACGCTTTACTGAGAACTTTAAAATTGGGATCGACATTAATCGCAATCCCCTCTAACGTTACCAGAGACCGGATAATCAGCGCGTAGTAGGCTGGAACGCGGAAGGGATACTCATACATCAACGCCGACATATCATCGGTGATGCTCTTAAAGTTCATCTCCGCGACACTAGCTCCCAGCGCGTTGCTGAAGACCTTGGAAAGGGCTGGGATGATGGGAGCCAGGTCAGTGTCTGGGGTTAAAAACTCTAGATTCACGTAGTCGCGAGCTAAGCCCTCAAAGTCCCGGTTGACCATGTGAACCACGGCTTCAATTAAGCCATACCGCTGATAAGGTTTGACATCGCTCATCATGCCAAAATCCAGATAAGCAAGTTGACCGTCAGTCGTCGCTAACAAGTTACCTGGATGGGGGTCAGCGTGGAAAAAGCCATGTTCTAGCAATTGCCGCAACGAACACTGAACGCCAACCTCGATTAAATGAACGGCATCAATTCCCTGAGCGCGGAGTGCCTCTGGCTGGGTCAATTTGGTGCCGTTAATCCACTCCATTGTCAGGACGCGACGCTGGGTGTATTCCCAGTAAATCTTGGGAATGTAAATATCTTGTAAGTGACCGTATAGAGAGGCAAAGCGCTCGGCGTTGTGACCCTCTTGGGTATAGTCCATCTCTTCATAGATGCGGGTGCCAAATTCATCCATGATGGAGACGAGGTCGCTCCGCACCTGTTTGAGATTTCTCTGCGCCCACCCGGCAAGGGTACGCAGGATGTAAATATCTAGGGCAATGTTTTCTCTTAAGCCGGGACGCTGCACCTTCACAGCGACGGTTTCGCCAGTCTTGAGCTTGCCTTTGTAGACTTGTCCCAAGGAGGCAGCGGCTACCGGGGTGGGGGAGAGTTCGGCGTAAATTTGTTCGGGGCGATCGCCTAATTCTTCCTCAATAAACCGATAAGCTAATTCATTGGGAAAAGGTGGCAGTTGGTCTTGCAGGTGACTTAGTTCGTCTAAATAAGTCGTCGGAACTAAGTCTGGTCGGGTCGAGAGCGCTTGCCCCACCTTAATATAGGCGGGTCCCAGTCTCGTGATGATTGTCCGCAATCGAATTGCCCGTTTCCGCTCGTTCTTGGGAACGCTACCTGTTTGCTTGTCCCACCACAAACTCAGTCCAAAGCGGAGTATCGGCACCAGAATATTGAACAATCGCCCCCAAACTTGGAATGGACGCCTCCGGTAGTAATCGGTAATGGCGACGGGGTCGTAGCGCAGTTCTTCTGCTTGGATATAGGCGGTTTGGGCATCTACGGCTGCTGGATATTGCTCTGCTGTCGGCGTCAGCTCATACTCCACCACGACCGCCTCTCCTGGCGCGGCGGACGCTGTCTGGGCAGGTTTCATCACACCTGTTGTAGAAATGCGATCGCTTGCGTCTGTCCGATGTGACATAGGGGAGACTCTTTTAACATTCATAAGCTTGGGAACCGACTCAGAGCAACTCTGTTAAGTATTGTAACAATAAGTAGAGGAAGCGCCAGGACAAGGTATTCCGGCTCTAGCTGGGGACAATGCCAGTTAGGTCAATTTCCCGCTACCCTGAAAAAGTTTCGGGACTTAAAACTAAACACTAAACTAAGTTTGGTAGCCCAGTACCTTTTTTAAATAACTCGCACAGCATCAAATGCTTCGCACTTGCCATTGTTCATTGGGTTGCCACTGCCTGCCCTCTTCCCTCAAGGTGAATTTTGCTCCATGCTCCTGTCCCTACGGATTGAAAACTTTGCCTTGATTGACCATCTGGAGCTTGAATTTGGCTCTGGATTGAATGTTCTGACCGGCGAAACCGGCGCGGGAAAGTCGATTATCCTGGATGCGATTGACGCCGCCTTGGGCGGAAAAGTCAGCAAATGGTCGATTCGCACGGGTAGCGATCGCGCTTTGGTTGAAGCCACCTTCAAGGTTGACCGAGTTGTGACCGAGTGGCTCTCCGAACAAGAGATCGAGCTGCTGGATGATACAGCAGTGGTTTGTTGTCGGGAGATAGCCTGCCTGCAAGGAAGCCTCCGCAGCCGCTCTCGCGTCAATGGCG
Organism: Trichocoleus sp. ST-U2; assembly: GCF_039961875.1. Classification (NCBI taxonomy): domain Bacteria; kingdom Bacillati; phylum Cyanobacteriota; class Cyanophyceae; order Leptolyngbyales; family Trichocoleusaceae; genus Trichocoleus; species Trichocoleus sp. ST-U2. Next base: position 23,878 of record NZ_JAMPJY010000001.1, read on the forward strand.
TTCTGGTCAACCGGCAATTAATGGATCGCCTGCGCGATCGCTTAGTAGAAATTACTGCCCAAGGTCAAACCGTGCAACTCGTGGCACCCGCGCTTCAGCGAGAGTTACTGGATGTCTATGGCGGCGAGGCGGTGCTACAGCAACGCTCAGTCGTTCAAGCTGCCTATCTCGACTGCCAACAAGCACGAGATCGCTTAGACAAACGCCGTCAGTCCGAGCAGCAACGCTTGCAACGGCTCGATTTGCTACAGTATCAAGCCCAAGAATTAACTGCCGCTAATTTGAGCGAACCGGATGAGCCAGAACAGCTCGAACAAGAACGCCAGCGCTTAAGTCATGTGGTGGAGTTACAACAGCTGAGTTATCAGGTTTATCAAGCTCTTTATCAAAATGATGCGGGGGAGTCAGCGGGTGCAGACTTATTAGGTCAAGCTGAAGCCACGCTGATTGATATGGTAACGTATGATGCCACGCTGCAACCCGTTCTGGATATGGTGAGTACGGCTCTGGCGCAAGTGGTGGAAGCCGGACAGCAAATTAATGCTTACGGTGCTTCTTTAGAAGCCGATCCCCAGCGACTGGCGGAAGTGGAAGAGCGCATCCGCACCCTGAAGCAGATTTGCCGTAAGTATGGCCCGACGTTAGGGGAAGCGATCGCCTACAGTCAGAGCATCCAAGCTGAACTCGCTCTCCTCACCGATAGCGGTCACTCCCTCGAAGAACTGGAAAAAATCTATTCTCAATGTCATGAAACTTTGACATCTACGGCTGACCAGTTGACCGCTTTGCGCGGCGTTGCTGCCAACAAACTAGAAAGCAGGCTCGTGGCAGAACTCAAGCCTTTAGCGATGGAAAAGGTGCAGTTTCAAGTCAAAATTACCCCTTGTCCCCCAACCGCAACAGGTGCCGACGCGATCGCCTTTTATTTTAGTCCCAACCCAGGCGAACCCCTGCAACCGCTGTCTGCTACTGCCTCTGGGGGGGAAATGAGCCGCTTCCTGCTGGCGCTGAAAGCTTGTTTCTCGCAACTGGAAGCTGCCGGAACCCTAATTTTTGACGAAATCGATGTCGGGGTGTCCGGACGGGTTGCCCAAGCGATCGCTGAGAAACTCCACCAACTTTCTCAGGGACATCAAGTTCTTTGCGTCACTCACCAACCCCTCGTCGCCGCAATGGCTGACCGCCATTTCCGCGTCGATAAACACGTCGTTGAAGGAAGCCAGAAGCCAGATCCCTCCAAGAAGGCTGGGAAAAAGGGCGAAGTCTCGACAACCAACGCCGAAGCAATTCATCCAACCCTCCCCTTAGAGAGAGCAATTCAAGGACTCCGGGAAGAAGACCCGACATCTTACATCCTTCAGGCTTCCGAACGCACGGTTGTCCGAGTCAGCGTGCTTGACAATCACCAGACTCGCCGCCAAGAATTAGCAACACTAGCTGGGGGACATTCTGCCAAAGATGCGATCGCTTTTGCAGAGTCCTTGCTAGCTCAAGCCGCAGTCAAACATAATGGACGCAAGACCAAGAACAACAAATAAATAACCTGCCCTCTATCCAACCCCAAAACAAAGAGTAAACTGTTGAGTAAGTAGTATGGCATTTGCTCACTAGGCACAAAAAGTTTGGCTGTTAAATTTGTAGGATAATTCCACCGCCTCGTACCTCGCTCAAATTCAGGCATCTGAAAAAATCTATGACACCTTCATCTACCAAAATGCATGGTTGGAACGATACAGACAGGGTGATTGATGTTGTTCCCCACGATGAAAATCAAACAGGAAATCAAATTCCCCAAACCCCTACAAATATTCCTACTGGTACGGGTGGTGCATTAGCCACAAAAGAAGGCAGTTTTACGGCACTTCTTGCCCCACTGAATAAGGAAACTTTCAAAGAAGTCGTCACAGGTGTCGAAGAAAAGCTCCAGGTAGTCAATCAAACCCTGTCGATGTTGACTGATAGTCAGGGGTTTGATGCCATTCTTCAAGAAATGTTGAATGCCATTACCTTAAAAACCGGAGAATTACTCGGCGCAGATCGCACAACCATCTATTTACTGGATGAAGAAAAGAACCAACTCTGGTCAATTCTTGCTGAAGGCGCTGAGGGGCGACCTTTAGAGTTGCGGATTCCGGCCGATAAAGGCATTGCCGGTGAGGTAGCAACCCATAAAAAAAGTATTAATATTCCCTTTGATTTTTACGAAGATCCGCGCTCTGCGTTCGCCAAAAAGAAAGACCAAGAAAATGGCTATCGCACCTATACGATGTTGACTTTACCTCTGGTAAACGAAGAGGGAAATTTAGTCGCTGTCGTTCAATTAATTAATAAATTAAATTTACCAAATCAGCCAGGAAAGCCGTTAGGGGAAAGAATCGATCTCAATGGTTTTACTTCAAAAGATGAAAGAATTTTTGCAGAATTTGCGCCTTCCATTCGCCTGATTCTAGAAAGTTCCCGCTCTTTTTACATGGCAACGCAGAGACAGCGGGCTTCTGATGCCTTGATGAAGGCGACTCGATCCTTAAGCCAAAGCAATCTCGACTTAGAAGATACCCTGAACCGGGTGATGCATGAAGCCCAGGAGCTGATGAATGCAGATCGTAGCACCCTGTGGCTGTTAGATAGCGATCGCCATGACTTGTGGACAAGAATCCCTCTTTCCGACGGTTCCATGCGAGAACTGCGAGTGCCAGTCGGAAAAGGTTATGTCGGGAAAGTTGCTGAATCCGGCAAACCCCTGAATATCTCCTTTGACCTCTATGCCGATCCAGATTCTGAAGTGTCTAAACAAGTCGATCAGGCAAATGGCTATCGTACTTGTAGCTTATTATGTATGCCAATCTTTAACGCTGACAAAGCGTTGATTGGTGTCACCCAACTTGTAAATAAGAAAAAACAGGGAGAATTTCCCCCTTATAATCCGGAAACTTGGCCCGAACCTCCCGAATGCTGGAAGGCAAGCTTTAATCAAAGTGATGAAGCTTTCATGGAAGCATTTAATATTCAAGCCGGTGTAGCGCTGCAAAATGCCAAATTGTTTGCTACGGTCAAACAGCAAGAACAAATGCAGCGTGACATTCTCCGCAGCCTGTCTAATGGAGTTCTCTCTACTGATAAATCCGGTCAGATTATTGCAGCAAATGAAAGCGCCAAGCGACTCTTAGGATTTAAAAATGAAGACCATATAGAAGGTAGAAAAATTGCCGATCTAATCCGCATCAAAGAAGGTGACTTTTCTAAATGGTTTAAAGCTGCGATAGACGCCGCTGAAGAAAAAAGCCGCCAGCAATACTACCCCGATCAAACTCTGCTCTCTACAGAAGAAGAACAACATAGCGTTCACCTGTCAATTAACTCCATTGCAGATGCCAGCGACAATAACAACGTCTACGGTGCCTTGGTAGTGATGGATGACATCTCTCAGGAGAAACGGCTCAAGAGTACGATGTACCGCTATATGACGCAAGAATTGGCAGAACAGTTAATCAATAGCGGTGATGCCAAACTAGGGGGCGATAAAAAAGAAGTTTCCATCTTGTTCTCAGATATTCGCAGCTACACCACCTTAACTGAAAGTATGAATGCAGAAGACGTGGTGCAGATGCTCAATGAATATTTTGAGTCGATGGTAGACGCTGTTTTTACACACAAAGGCACCCTCGATAAATATATTGGCGATGCCATTATGGCAGTCTTTGGTTCTCCCTTACCCTTGCCGGATCATGCCTGGATGTCGGTACAAACAGCCGTCGAAATGCGTCATCGTTTGACAGAATTTAATGCCTGTCGCCAAGACATCGGATTCCCAACGTTTAAGATTGGGATTGGGATTAATTCCGGTACGGTAATTAGCGGTAATATTGGCTCCAGTAAGCGCATGGAGTTCACCGCAATTGGTGACGAAGTGAATTTGGGATCTCGCTTAGAAGGTGCTAGCAAACAATATGGTTGCGATATTGTGATTAGCGAAAGCACTTATCAGCCTTGCAAGAATCTGATTTGGGCAAGAGAACTTGATTGTATTCGAGTCAAAGGTAAGACTACGCCAGTGAATATCTATGAACTGGTGGGACTGCGGGAAGAGAAAATCTCAGATCAAAAGCAAATGACGATCGAGCTTTACCATAAAGGACGCGAGTATTACCTAAATCGCAAGTTTACTCGCGCAATGGGTGAGTTTGGCACGATTCTGGAAGAAATTGACAAAAACGACAAAGCGGCTGCTTTGCACCTGAAACGCTGTCAGTTGTTTCTCCAAGAACCGCCTCCTGATAACTGGGATGGGGTTTTCACGTTGACGGAAAAGTAGGAATGGCTAATGGCTAATCTCAAGCCTCTATTTTTGCGATTAGCTATCAGCAAAATCACCCTGGAATCGGATAACTGTAACCGTCTTAAATGATTCCTGAAGGCGAGATCCCCGACTTCGAGAGAGAAGTTGGGGATGTGAACCAATGGCATCGTGTTGGTAACTAATTTTAACCAACAAGTATTCGCTACGCTAACACTTCTAGTTTGAGGGAGTGGAAATTAAATTTCAGTTGAACAATTTGAATTAATAAAATTGCCAACAATCTGGCGCAGTTGCTCAGCCTCAAAGGGTTTTGTCAAATATTCAGTTGCACCCGCCAGACGCCCTTGTACTTTATCAAAAACTCCGTCTCGCGCTGTCAGCATGATGATGGGTAGCTCGCTAAATTGCGGTAAACTCCGGACTGTGCGGCAGAGTTCTAAGCCGTCTACCCCTGGCATGGAAACATCCAGTAATAAAATTGAAATCTGCTGGTGGTAAATCACCGATAAGGCATCCACTGCATTATCTGCCACCAAAACTCTGTAGTCTCTTTCTAGGGCACGTTTGATCAGCGTCTGCATGACGCTACTATCATCCACTGCTAGGATAGTCGGTATATCACTTAAAGTTGAAGACATCTTCTTTACCCAATTTTTAGTATACAAAAACCTACAATCGTTGAATTTGGTTCAAAGGCGATTAAAAAGCCCAATCCAAATTATTTTAACGTCAGCCCCAGTAGCTAAGAGAGCATCGCTTTCCTTTGTCAGAATACATCTATCCTGTCCAGCTATTCTTAATTTAAGGCTTTTCTAGTTTCGTTGAGTTTTTTAGGACTCCTTATTAATAAATGTTTGTTCAATGTTTGTCTATCTCAAAATGCTTTACAAAAATTGAATTTTATTAAAATAAACATTCTACTATATGCACTATAGCTTGAGGATTATTGCTCAGTGAATAGAAGAATTACGGGAATATAGTTAAATAATTGTAACAAGAAAACAAACTGAAGCTGCATTTGTTTTGTAAAGATAAAAATACTAAAAGAGCGGATGGGGTGTTTGTTAATCAAAAAATATCAGTCTGTGATAGAAATATATCCTCGACGGGAATCCTAGATAGAGAAGGTTCTGCCAAGTTGCTCTAGAAAGGCTTCGTTAGCAGGCTGCAAGCAGAAGCGCGATCGCATTTCTGCTTGCAGCCAAAAACCTAGCTTTCCCTAAAGACGGATGGTGGCTTGGCAATTGCGGTGAAGAGGGTATTGCCTACCTAAACTTTACACTGTTGTTTCTTTTAGTCTGTGGCTGGCATCAACTAACCTAACTTGAGCGATGCAGTATCAAAGATTAAGTTCAGTAACTAAATAAGGGAACATCTACATCATATAACTTTCAATAAAGCTTCTCATAGAGGCAAAGGGAAAGTAAGTCTCAAAGAGTGCCTTCATCATCCGGTTTTAATAAAAGTAAACATTTATACAGCTAGCTCCTAAAAAGTGCAGCATTCGCAGAAAAGGGCGCTTAACATGAACGCAAGAATACTTGGAAACGGAGCAATCCCGCTCGATGCTCTGGGATGGTGTCCGCTACTCAACTCTATCCCCGATCGCATCAGCGTTACGGCTCCTCCGGAGCTAGCGTATCTTCAAATATCTGTAGCTGCTTTCGACGATGTGACCCGTTTAGCAGCCTATATTTGCCAGACAAAGATGGCTTTGCTCAGCTTTATGGATGGCAAACAACATTGGCTTCAGTCAAAATTGGGCATTTCCACCCCAGACACTGACGCCTATGTTGCTTTCTGCACTTATGCCATCCTGCAACCAGAAATCTGCGAATGCGAGTTGATGCTCGTTCGGGATACCCTGTCTGATAAACGGTTTGCTAGCCATGCCTTGGTGAAATCCGATCCAAAAATCCGATTTTATGCGGGTGTGCCCTTAGTCACGTCTGAGGGCGTGATGGTAGGGGTGCTATCTGCCCTCGATGATGTGCCGCGAGATTTAAGCAGGGAACAGCAGGAAGCAGTGGGGACATTAGGAAGGCAAGCGATCGCTCACTTACAACTGGGAAAAAACTTAACAAACCTCGAACAAATTATCATCAATCAACAGCAAACTGAAGCAGCACTTCAGGAGAAAGAAACCCGATTTCAGTTGGGACGAGCAGCTTCTGGCACTAACATTGAGGATTTTAATCTTTTGACAGGTGAAGGAATCGCTCCAACAGGATCTGATAATTTAGAGGGGCTATTGGGTTTAGTTCCGGGCACTGACGCAACTCAGGAATGCTTCCTAAAATGGGTTCATCCTGAAGATCGGGAACTTGTCGCTGGGGCGATCGCTGCCTCTATTCAGGGTAAAACAGACCACGAGATTGAATTCCGCATTGTCTGTCCTGATGGCAGTATCCGCTGGCTAGCGGGAAAAGGCAAAGTTCTTTACAGCGAAACGGCAACAACGGTTCGCACGATCGGCACAGTCATGGATATCACCAAACGTCAGCAAACTGAAGATGCCTTGCGTCGAGCCGCCGCAGAAAATCTGAAACTGGCACAAGCTGTAAAGTCAGTTTCAGATGGCGTTGTCATCGTCGATCCCCATCAACTAGATTGCCCGATTGTATACGCGAATCCAGCTTTCACCCGAATTACTGGGTATCAGCCAGCGGAAGCGATTGGTCGTAACTGCCGGTTTTTGCAAGGTGCCGATACCGATCCAGAAGCGATCGCAAAAATTAGGAATGCGATCGCTCAAGCGAAAGAAGTTAAAGTCACGCTGCTAAACTATCGCAAAGATGGTCAACCTTTCTGGAACCAATTAAAAATTTCGCCCGTGTTCTCAGATAATGGCGATTTACTTTACTTGGTTGGCATTCAGACAGACATCACGCTCTCCAAGCGAGCCGAGACAGCGCTTCTGAAGAGCAAAACTCGTCTTCAGTTGCTTAACAGCATCTCGACTAAAACCCGATCTGGTTTGTCGATAGAGCAAATAATTGAGCGCACGCTCAAACAAATTAGCGAATATTTCCCTTATCTGCGAATAGCTTACTCAACGATTAATCACCAAGGTATCTTGACGGTAATTTCCTCCATCGAGCCGCTAGGAATGCCGAAACTCTCAGGAGCGGTGGTTGACCTCACTGCGGCTCCGGAATATCTCAATGCCTTGCAGATGGGCGAATCATTCATCTGTAACGATGTTACCCAAGACTTCCGGCTAGCACCTCTCGCTGATGTCCTGCTGGCAGTCCAAACTCAGTCTATGCTTGACGTACCGTTTCCGTATTCCGACCAGTTAGTAGGCTTGCTGTGCTTTGACTCGCCGCAACCATACAAATGGAGCGAACATGAGCTAGCCACCTTAACTGATATTGCCGGATACTTGATGATTACCATCAAAGACGCTCATGCACAACAAGAGCGTCAGCGAGCTGAATTTGCACTGTCTGAATCTCTCAAAGAAGTGGCAGACATCAAGTTTGCACTCGCTCAATCTTCAATCGTGGCAGTTACTGACTCCACCGGAAAGATTAACTATGTAAACGATAAATTCTGCGAAATTTCTCAATACTCCAAAGAGGAACTGCTCGGACAAAATCACCGCATCGTCAATTCTGACTATCACCCCAAGGAATTTTTTCAGCAGATGTGGGCAACCATCAGTAGTGGCGGCGTCTGGCATGGCGAAATCAGAAATCGAGCCAAAGACGGAACTTGTTACTGGGTAGATACCACCATTGTGCCCGTCTTAAATTCCGATGGAAAACCCGTTGAATATGTAGCAATCCGTCAAGACATCACTGAGCGCAAAAGGGCAGAAGAATTACGACGGCAGAGCGAACAGCGCTTTCGCGCTTTAGCTGAAGTGATTCCGCAACAGGTATGGACGGCACAGCCAGATGGCGCACTCGATTATGTGAACCAGCGCGTTCTAGAATATTTCGGACGCACCTTCGAGGAAATGGTGGGCTGGGGATGGCAAGATGTGCTGCATCCGGAGGATGTGCCGGGGTGTATTGCCCGTTGGAGTCATTCTCTCTCTACGGGAGAGCCTTACGAAGTTGAATTTCGCCTGCTGAATGCGGCTGAGGGAAACTATCGCTGGCACTTGGGACGGGCGGTACCCGTGCATGATAACGAAGGTAAAATCGTTAGTTGGTTTGGGACGAACACGGATATCGACGAGCGCAAGCGGCAAGAGGAGGAGCGCATCCAGCTTTTGGCGAGAGAACAGGCGGCACGCGAGGCGGCTGTCAACAGCGAGAACCGCACTCGGAGCATTTTGGAAAGTATTACCGATGCTTTCTTTACTTTAGATACCGAGTGGCGATTCACCTATTTGAACTCGCGGGCAGAGCAGCTTTTATTTAGAAGCAAAGATGAGTTGATTAATCAGTGTATTTGGGATGAGTTTCCAGAAGCAGTCACTTCTAATTTTTATCAGGAGTACCAGCGGGCAGTTGCCAATCAAGTAACGGTTCACTTTGAGGTGTTCTACGAGCCGCTGGAGTCGTGGTTTGAAGTGCGGGGCTATCCCTATCAAGATGGTCTATCGGTTTATTTCCGGGATGTTACAGGTCGCAAACAGTCAGAAGCAGCACTGATGGAGCGATCGCGCCTCTCGACCCTAGAAGCAGAAATCGGTACTGCTTTGGGTGCGGCTGGGTCTTTATCGGAAAGTCTCAATCACTGTACGGAAGCAATGGTGCAGCATCTCGATGCAACTTTTGCTTGTATCTGGACATTTAACCAAAAACTCAATCGCTTGGAATTGCAAGCAACGACAAGGGTTGATCGAGACAGCGAATTGTATTGGCAAGATTTGTTGGCTCAGCGTCACCAGGTTCTAGACGGTACCCTCGTCGGCTTCGTCGCTCAAACTCGTCAACCCTACCTGACTCAGGATAGTAATTATCGGTCTGGGGGCGGGTTGGAAGCCCGCTTGTACGATGATTTTGTCGCTGAAAGCTGTTTGCGAATTCCCGAAAGCTATTTAGCAACCTATCCCCTGATTGTCGAAGAGCGACTGGTGGGCGTCATGGCTGTATGCAGCAGCCAACGTTTTACCGAAGCCGTTCATCAAGTCTTAGGGTGGGTCGTCAACGCGATCGCGATCGCCATCGATCGGTCTTGGGCGAAAGAAGCCCTCTCCGCACGTCGGGAAGCCTTGCTGTTTCGCTTAGCAAGCCAGATTCGAGATTCCCTCGACCTAGATACCATTCTGGGAACCGCCGTAAATGAGATTCGCGGTTTGTTGCAAGTTGACCAATGTCAGTATTTGTGGTGCTGGGCGCAGTCCAATCAGGCGAGTCTGACCGTAACTCACGAAGCGACAGCAGAAGACAGTAGACCGAGTTTGCTCTCCGAGTGTCCCCCAGAAAAACTCGATCCCCTAAGCGACAAAATCCGCAAACTTCAGACGTTGCGGGTTGACGATCTGACAAGCGATCGCAGCCTAAATGCCGAGGATGGAGAAATGCAAATCGCACCTCTACTGAGCAATTTGGGCGTTCGTTCGGTGCTGCTGCTACCTTTGAAAACCCACGCCGGTCATTTAGGCGCGATTGTCTGTAGTCATAGCAGTGGATCTCGTCCCTGGCTTGACAGCGAAATTGAGTTACTGCAAGGCGTCGTGGATCAGCTAGCGATCGCCATTGACCAAGCCGAACTCTACGCCCAAAGCCGTGCCGCCGCCCGTGCCGCGCAAACCCAGACGCAACAACTAGAGCAAGCATTGCACAATCTCAAACAAGCCCAATCTCAGCTGATTCAGACCGAAAAAATGTCCAGCTTGGGTCAAATGGTCGCTGGGATTGCTCACGAAATCAACAACCCAGTCAATTTCATCACCGGCAACCTCAGCCACACCAGCGACTACATTCAAGACCTACTCGATCTCGTACACCTCTATCAACAGCACTACACCAATCCCGTTCCCGCAATTCAAGCGCAAGAAGAAGAGATTGATTTAGAGTTCATCATTGATGACTTGCCCAAAATGCTATCTTCCATGCAAATGGGCGCTGACCGCATCCGTCAGATTGTCTTGTCATTGCGGAACTTCTCTCGTCTGGATGAAGCTGAAATGAAGCCGGTCGATATCCACGAGGGAATCGACAATAGTTTGCTAATTCTCCATAGCCGTCTGAAACCCAATGGCGCTTACGGCGGGATTCAAGTCTTGAAGGAGTACGGCAATCTTCCCTTAGTCGATTGCTACGCCGGTCAGCTCAATCAAGTGTTCATGAACATTCTCAGCAATGCGATTGATGCCCTCGACAGCCAACCCGAACCAAGGAAAATTACTATCGCCACCGAAATCCGTAATCGTCTAACGGGTAATGAGGAAGAGACTGGAAGCCCTAACACGTCGCTGACGCCAATCACCGAAGATCCATTACCAATGACCAAGAACCAAGTCGTTGTGATTCGGATTCGAGACAATGGCCCAGGAATGCCAGAGAACGTTATCAAGCGTCTGTTTGACCCCTTCTTTACCACCAAGCCAGTCGGCAAGGGAACTGGTTTGGGGCTATCCATTAGCTACCAAATTGTGGTGGAGAAACATGGCGGAATGCTCAAGTGCGTGTCAGAACCAGGACAGGGAGCAGAGTTTTGGATTGAAATTCCTATGATTCCTTGCCTGTAACCACTCAACACGACTAAGCGTTGCCCTTGCCGAGGAATGCATCTGCCGCTAAAGCGATCGCCCTCTTGTATTCAGTAAGCTATTTACTCGTCCTACCAGGGAAGTTTAATGAGAAGGAGATTCCGTGTCATTTCAAAGACAATTTAATGAAGCTCTCATACAGCGTTTTATACAACTCATTGGGACTCATACAGGCTTACAGATTCGTTTGCAAGAGCGAGAAGCTTTATGTGAAAAAATTTGCTTCCGGATGAACGTCATTTCTATCTATCTTCCTGAGGCTTATTACCAATTATTAGAAACCGATACTTATCAAAGTCAGGGCGAATGGCAAGAACTAGCGAATTTGTTAACAATTGGCGAAAGTTATTTCTTTCGAGATAAAGGTCAGTTTTCTCTATTAAGATATCAAATTTTACCGCGATTGATAGCCGCTAAGAAGGAAACGAAAACCCTGCGAATTTGGAGCGCGGGATGCTCAACTGGCGAAGAACCGTATTCTCTAGCTATTCTCCTCACCGAACTCATTCCAGATTGGGAAAGCTGGAATCTGTATATTTTAGGAACAGATATCAATCAAGAGTCTATCAATAAAGCAAAACAAGGAGTTTATAGTTCTTGGTCATTTCGATTGTTAGACCAGAAACTACAAAACTGCTACTTTGAGCCACATGGGACGGAATGGAAAATTAACAACAACATTCAAGACATAGTTGATTTCAAAACTGTCAATTTAATTAAAACGCCCTTTCCTAATTTATTGTTAGATGTTCAAAATATTGATTTAATTCTTTGTCGAAATGTCTTTGTTTATTTTGATAAACCTGCTATTTCACTTGTTGTCAATAAATTTTACAATACTTTACAAACAGAAGGATATCTTTTGACGGCTCATGCTGAACTTCAGGGGATAGATATCAGCTTATTTCACACGGAGTCGTTTCCCGAATCAACGATCTATCAACGCCCTAAAGAGACGGTTGGAGGGAAGCTTTCAAGGAAGAAAGCAAAAGTTTATTCTGACACTGAAGAACCAATACTTTGCCCATCTTCCCTAGCAGCAAATAAGGTGAAAATAGAACTAGCACACTTAGTTTCTAAAAATTATTCTCTGGTGCCAATAAAAGACAAAATTAGTAACGAAGTCAATGAATGCAGACGCTTATCCAATCTTGAAATCAGCGAGAAATCGGCGAATAATTCAAGCTTTCAGACATTTCTCTGTGAAGCTGAAACCCTTTTTAAACAGAAGTATTATCCCTCAGCAATTCAAAAAACAGAGCAAGCGATCGCTTTGGCACCTAAAAACTTTGACTCTTACTATCTGATGGCTCAAATATATGCCAACTTAGGTGAATATGGCAAGGCAGTTCACTACTGCCAACAAGCACTTAAAATCGATTCTCTTTCTGAAAAACCTTTATACCTACTCGCCCATATTGCGGAAGAACGAGGGGATGTTGAAGAAGCTAAAAGTTTATTAAAAAAAATCATTTACTTAGTGCCTTCCTCTATCTTGGCATATCTGGAAATTAGCGGCATTTACGAACTAGAAGGAAATCTTTCTAGAGCTTTAAAAATGCGAACAGTTGCTTTAGGAATTTTAAAAAAATTACCTCAAGAATCGATAGTTGAATCCCAAGAAAAAATGACCGTTGGAGAATTGATCGTACACATCCAAAAAATGTTCCAACCACAGTTATAATCTCTATGGAATATAAACAATATATTATTTTCAGCTTGAATGCTTCCCTTTATGGAGTAGAAGCATTTTCAGTACAAGAGATTTTCTTTCTCCCAGAGTTAACGCCAATCGTAGAAGCACCGCCTGAAATGGTAGGAGTGCTTAATCTCCGGGGTGAAATCTTACCAGTCATGGATCTTCATTTTCGCCTGGGGTACGGATTCCCAGAATATCGCCTTACGGATAGTGTAATTGTTCTGGTATGTCAGGGATTTAGATTTGGCATTATTGTCAATGAAGTTCATGACGTGCAGAAGATTTACACTAATGCGATCGCGGCAGATTTTTCCTATAAACGAAAAATCGCGAATCAACCCCATTTTGTTACGGGGATTGCCAATCTAGAGGCAGATATCGTGATGTTACTAAACCCGGAAAGGCTCCTCCAATCTACAGAACAAATTGAAACATTAATTACAGGAAAAACATCGCTAAATCCAGAAACAAAAGCTGATATTGCCTTTGGTTCTCCCAAAGAGAGACGCCTATTTTTCTCCAATAAAACCTCAGAAGAAATAGCGATTTTCCAGGAACGGGCAGAAAATTTAAGGCGACAAGCGGAGAACCAAGATTTTACGGGAAGCCGCCCGATGGCAGTGATTAATTTAAATGGTGAATATTTTGGGGTAGATTTGGGGAACGTGCGCGAATTTACTGATATTCGCAAAGTTACTCCGATTCCTTGTTGCCCAGCTTATATTGTCGGCAATATGAATTTGCGGGGTGAGATTTTGACATTAATCGATATTCGTGGGGTATTAAATTTACCATTGGGTAATTTAGAGAATACCGCGAAGGCGATGGTTGCTTGCATTGACGATCTGGTGGCTGGTTTGATAGTTGATGAGGTATTGGATGTGATGTATTTGCACCTAACGGAGATGATGCCAGTACCTGCCGCAGCCCGTTCTGTTAATGAAGAATACCTCCGAGGAACGGTTGCTTACGGCGAAAAGATGATAGCTATTTTAGATTTACCCAAAATCCTGATGCAAGCAGGGTTGATGGTTGATGAAGAAGTGTGATTAGTTGTTAAATTCCATTGCCCAGAAAGCTTTAATGCTGGCTGAGAAAGCAACCCAGGCGGCATCGCTAACATTAGAAGGGGCAGCGATGCTGAGAAGAGAAGAGCGAAAGCCGCTATCTAACAGGTTGTTGGAGCGCTGAAGGCTCCCAATCAGCAAGCCAAAGACACCGCTTGCGGCATTACTCAACTGATTGGCACTTAAAACCTCAACAAAGCTGCGTTGAGATTCAAGGCAGTCATTTGGTTAATCTGTACGCGGCTGGTTGGCAACGTGAATAAATATCATTTCTATATTTTAAGTTTTTTAAACTCTTAACACTCCTAGAGCAAAAGAGGGATTAATAATAAGAGCCGTTCTAACACAGGACTAAGTATGTATAGATTTTTAAAAAAATTCCAAAGAGTATTTTCTTGGTGGATTATAGAGATGTTAGGGGCAAGTTTGACTAAGAAATTTTACATTTCCTAAACAATCCTCTCTTTGGCAATTCAATTTTTTAGGAGAACCTACCCTAAGAAGAATTTATCGCCAGTATTTATACTAATCCTCTAGGTGTATTAAATTTAAAAACGAAAAGTCATAAAACGGGTAAATTAGCTACAGTATTTTGAGTTACTGGCTTTCTCTCACTCCTTGTATCGCCCTAAGCGATCGCTATCCAGCGAGTCATGGTGGCTTGACTGAGGAAACAAAAAAATACTAGTACGAGCAAAATCAAACTTAGCGACAAAATCTAAAGAAAGCTGACTTCAATCTTTACCCAATCATCGAATTTAATAATGCAGGATAAGTCTGATGTTTAAAAGTTTATCTTTACAATCTCGATTAATCGGCTCATTTTTACTAATGGGTCTAATTGTATTAGTGGTTGCTCTCGTAGGTTGGAGCGGAGCTACTCGGCTGGGCGACCATATTAATACACTGGGGAATAATACTTTGCCTAGCGTAACTGGATTGTGGAAAATCAATGAAGGACAGACCCAAATCCAGTCATCGGAACGAGCGCTACTCAATACATTTTTGAAAACCGAAAATCGCCAGTTTGAATTGAATAGAATTAAAAATGCTAAAGCGCAGATTGATGAAGGGTTTAAACAATATGAGTCAGTTTCACAGACTGCCGACGAAAAAAAGCTCTATCAAAAATTTCTTGGGGACTGGAAAAGGTGGCAGCAAGACCATGAAAGATTCCTGGGTATTTATCAACAATTTGCCAAACTGGGCGTCTTAGATCCTGCGAATCGGCTGGCTGAGCTTGTAAGTCAGGAGAGGCAGACTTCACCAGAATTTGCACGGGCAAAAGCGGCGGATGCCCTGCTGGACGAACTTAGCGAACTGGCAGCAAATGAAGAACTAAACTCATTTAACACAGCCACAGAATCGGTGCTAGCAGTTGTGGAATACAACCAGAACTTTGGGGAAGCAGCCCAGAAGGTAGCAGAAACAGATGTGGCTCAAACCTCTTTTTGGGTGTTTGTTGGGATGATTCTTGGCCCCCTGACTGCGATTATTTTTGGTGTTTTCTTCAGCATCACGATTGCTAAGCCGCTGGGTGCCAAAATATCTGGCATTGTCAACACGATTGTCACTTCTTCATCAGAAATCGCTGCCACGGTAGAGCAACAAGAACGCACGGCAGCTCAACAAGCGGCGTCTGTAAATCAAACCACGATCACGATGGATGAGTTGGGTGCTTCATCCCAGCAATCAGCAGAGCAAGCCGAGGCAGCAGCAACTGGATCGCGGCAAGTGCTGTCGCTGACGGAGGGTGGAAGCCAAGCCGTCGGGCGAACTTTGGAGGAAATGGCGCTGCTCAAGGATAGAGTGGGAGCGATCGCTTCTCAAATTCTCCGTCTATCCGAGCAAACGAATCAAATCGGTAATATCTCTGGCTTGGTGAGTGACTTAGCCAACCAGACGAATATGCTGGCACTGAATGCAGCCGTTGAAGCTGTTCGAGCTGGCGAACACGGCAAAGGCTTTGCGGTAGTGGCGGCAGAAATTCGCAAACTGGCAGAACAAAGTAAGAAATCTGCCGGAAAGATTAACGTCCTCGTTAGCGATATTCAAAACGCGATCAATGTCACGGTGATGGTGACGGATGAAGGGACGAAAACGGTGGAAGCTGGGGTGAAAACCGCTCAGGGCACAGCACAAGCATTCACCGGCGTAGCTGATGCCATCGAAAATATCGCCATAAACAGTCAACAAATTTCGCTTTCTGCCAAACAACAAGCGATCGCGATTCAACAAGTCGTTGATGCAATGAGCAGCCTTAATGTCGCAGCTAAAGAAAATGCCAGTGGCATTACTCAAACTAAAATCGGCATCCAAAGATTGAATGAAGCGGCTCTGAGCCTCAAGTCAGTGGTGTAGCGAATCCTATAGCAATCCGTGCAAGAGTCGTAAAATTATCTGCTCCTTTTTCTCTCTTACTTGGCGTCCTGATCTTCCCCCTGCTTTGCTAGAGCGTCTAAGCGCTAAGGCACAGGCTCCGCCAACGCGGTTCGTTAACAAAAGAAAATTTCACTATTCAATCAGGATTGCTATATTCGCTTAAAAATATCCCAAAAAATTACGGCTAATTATCTCTAAAACTAAGAATCGAAAGCTAAAAGCTTCTCAGTTAACCATGATGATAGAAGACGACGAACTCCGAGATTTATTCAAAATTGCCAGCGAAGAACATTTGCAGAAACTTGATGATGGGTTGCTGCATTTAGAAAAGTACCCCAACGACGAAGCTCGACTAGAAGAATTATTGCGGGAAGCCCACAGTCTCAAAGGTGATGCTCGAATGCTGGGCGTGCGCGATGTGGAAACTCTCACCCATCAGCTGGAACATATTTTGGGAGGTGTCAAACGTGGCGAGACACAACTGGTATCTGCAATATGCGATCGCCTCTATCAAGGCTTAGATGCCATTCGCAAACTGGTCTGCGAAGCCGTCACCGGGGAACCCACAGGTATCAACACCTTTCTCGTCCTCGCCCACATGATGGGAGCTGAATTTACAACTCCAGCGAATCAGAATAATCAGAATTATTTAGACCCAGAAGGCATTCAGCCAGAAGAGGAGGAAGCAGTTCAGCCAGAACATGAGGAAGCAATTGAGCAAGAAACCCTTTCCCCGGATATAACTTCCGAACTGCCCGAAACATCCGCCAACATAGAAGTATTACAGACAACCTTTCTCCAAACACCCGCATCCCTCACACCAGTGGAGGTGGGTGTCAAACCTGCCCCTGATGCTCCCAACAGTAAGGACAGTCCACCCAACTTTTCGCACAACGGCTCTCAACACCCAAACTCCCCCCCCGTTGCCCTCGGCGAACCCTACCGCATCGAAACGATTCGCGTCGAAACCCGCAATCTTGATGCATTGCTGACCCAAGCAGGCGAACTCACCGTTACCAAAATCCGCATTGCCCATCGACTCGCTGAAATTGAGGAAATCGTGACGCTATGGGAGGAGTCGAGCCGTCTAAGCGTGCAGAAAACTTCAGCCCTGGCCCTACACAAAGAAAAGATAACAGGTGACAGGCAAGCAGTAAGTGTCACCTCTGCCGCTCAGAACGGGCGGAGGAAGCCCATCTCTACAGCGTCGGTGGGGGGGCAATCCTACAGTATGAATGGAGGAAGCCAGCCTCTACAGGACTTCGATGAGCGCCTGGGAGTTCTGATCAACCAGTTAAGAGATGCCATCTATGAAGATACCGCCAGACTGGACACCATTGCCGGTGACTTGGAAGAAGGCATTCGCACTCTCCGCCTGTTGCCCCTATCCACCATTTTTCAGTTATTTCCCCGGATGGTACGGGATTTAGCCAGACAGCAAAATAAAGAAGTCAATCTGGTCATTGAAGGCGGCGAAACCAAAGCGGACAAGCGCATCTTGGAAGAAATGAAAGACCCCTTGATGCATATCCTTCGCAACTGCGTCGATCATGGTATTGAGACACCAGCAGAGCGGGAAGCGCAGGGAAAGCCGCGTACCGCTACTATTCAGATCAAAAGCTACCAAACTGCCACAAATATTGCGATCGCCATTAAGGATGATGGGCAAGGATTAGACATCGAAAAGATTAAGCAGACAGCTCTCAAACGCGGACTCTGCCGGGAAGAAGAACTTGCAGCCATGACACCGGCTCAAATTCACTCGTTGATTTTTGCCCCTGGTTTCTCAACGCGGACTTTTGTGACCGAGGTTTCAGGCAGAGGCGTAGGGTTAGACGTGGTTCGCACCAATGTAGAACGTCTCAAAGGCAGCATTGAGGTTGAATCAACACCTGGAAAAGGCTGCACGCTTCGGCTCTGTTTAGGCACGACCCTGGCAACCGCGCCGGTACTGATTGTGGAAGTGAGCGGAAAAGCTTACGCCCTTCCAGTGGAGTTTGTGCAAACAATGCGGTTGATTTCCCAGAATCAAATTTTTACGATTGAAGGCAGAGAAACCATTGTTGTGAATGGACACCCGGTTTCCGTCGCGCGACTGGCAGATTTGCTGGAATTTCCAGTCGCCAGTAGCAACGGACAACGAACGACTTCTACCGATTTAGAACAACTGCCCTGCATTATTTTGAAAGTGGGAGATGACCAACTGGGACTATTCGTTGATGGCTGGGTAGATCAACAGGATGTGGTACTCAAATCTCAAAGTAAATTGCTCAAACGAGTTCGCAATGTGATTGGCGCAACTATCCTCGGTACCGGGGAAGTTTGCATGATTTTAAATCCTTCAGATTTAATTAAATCTGTGCGAAAACGAAACCCGCTTGTGAAATCGTTTGCACCCATTACAGAAGAGACCAGAAAACCCGTAATCTTGTTGACAGAAGATTCCATTGCCATTCGCACTCAAGAAAAACGCATTCTGGAGGGTGCCGGTTATGAAGTGGTAACAGCAGTGGACGGATTGGACGGTTTCAACAAACTTAAAACTCGTTCTTTTGATGCGGTGGTTTCCGACGTGCAAATGCCGAATTTGGACGGTCTGAGTTTTGCTGCAAAGATTCGCCAGAATAAGGAATATAATGAAATTCCAATCATTCTGGTGACATCTCTGGCTTCAGATGAAGATAAACGCAGAGGTGCAGAAGCTGGTGCGAATGCTTACATTACCAAAGGCACTTTTAACCAAGAAATATTATTAGAAACCTTAAGAAGACTTGTGTAGTTAATCGCTAATCGCTAATGGCTTTTGAATAATTAGCAATTAGCAATGAACAAAATGCCAATTCGAGTTTTATTAGTAGACGATTCTGCGATCGCAATGGCAGTGCTGAAACGAATTCTGTCATCCTCACCAGAAATTGAAGTGGTGGGAATGGCTCAAACGGGTCGGGAAGCATTGGCATTGATTCCTTCTTGTTTGCCACAGGTGATTTGCACAGACCTACATATGCCACAGATGGACGGTCTGGAATTTATCTCTGAGGTTATGGCAACTTATCCTCGTCCGATTCTGGTGATTAGCACTTCGGTACAGGAAGAGGATAGGCAAAATGTTTTCCGGCTTTTAGAGGCGGGGGCAGTGGATATTTTTCCCAAGCCTCGTGGTGGTGCGGGATCGGATTATGAGTTGGTAAAACAGGAGTTAATTGGCAAGATTAAAATCCTCGCTGGCGTGAGTGTCTTTACCCAGTATCGAAAGAAGCCAGTTTTAGATTTTAAATTTTCGACGATAAATTCTCAAGGTAAAATCCCCCATCAAAAATCCAAAATCGTGGTGATTGGCGCGTCTACTGGAGGGCCGCAAGCTTTATACAACATTCTTATCCATCTGCCAGCGAATTTCCCCCTCCCAGTGATTTGTATTCAACACATCAGTGAGGGGTTTTTGCAAGGAATGGTGGATTGGTTAGGGTTGGAATGTCGTTTGCCGGTCAAAATTGCCCGTGCTGGGGAAATACCAAAAGCGAGAACGATTTATTTTCCACCGGAACGGCTGCATTTAGAATTGGATACTCAAGGCAGATTTTGTCATTCTGCCGCCCTGCCAGTGGGGGGACATCGCCCCTCTGTCACAGTCACTTTTAAGTCAGTGGCGAGTTTCTACGGTCAAGGAACGGTGGGGATATTGTTGACTGGGATGGGTAGAGACGGTGCGGAAGGCATGGAAACGATCGCTCGTGCCGGTGGCATTACCATTGCCCAAGATGAGAAAAGCTGTGTGGTGTTTGGAATGCCAAAAGAAGCGATCGCTCTCGGTGCAGCACAGTATGTTTTGCCCGTCACCGAGATCGCGCCCATGTTACTCGCCAGAATTATGGGTAGCGATTAATGATTTAATCGCTAATTAGAAATGAGACAAAAGTTTTAAGTAATGAGTTTTGAATTAAAAAACTCTCTGATAACTCAAAACTCACCACTCACTTTACAAACGGGGTTAGGTTGTAATCGCCGTTTTCAAACTCCGGCAAAACTCAGCGATCGCATCGAGTCCCTGTTCGGGTGTTCCTTCTGCCAAACGTTTCACCAAGGCACTCCCGACAATTGCAGCATCTGCCCCCCAGTCTTTCACCTGACGGGCGTGTTCTGGCTCGGAGATGCCAAACCCAATGCCGATGGGCTTATCCGTAACGCTTCGGATCTGCTTGAGGATATCTTGCACCCGCGAGTCCAGTCCAGAGCGCATTCCCGTTACGCCAGTGACACTCACCAAGTAAATGAATCCCTGAGACTGACGCGCGATCGCTTCTATTCGCTCTGGGGAACTGGTAGGCGCTACCAATAAAACTACATCAATTCCCATACTGGCAGCAGTTTGCAGCAGATTGGAAGACTCCTCCAAGGGCAAATCTGGCACGACCAATCCCCGCACCCCAGCATTCGCAATCTGCTTGAAGAACGGTTCAATGCCTCGGTTTAGAATCGGGTTGTAGTAGGTAAATAGGACGATAGGCGATCGCACCTCTTTGCTAACCCCGGATACCATCTCTATTACCTGTTCCAAGCGGGTTCCCCGTTGCAAGGCGCGAGTCGCGGCAGCTTGAATCGTGGGTCCATCTGCCAACGGATCTGAATAGGGAACGCCCAGTTCAATCATGTCAGCACCGGCGGCATCAAGAACTTTTAACGCCTTAGCCGTGGTCTCCAGATCCGGATCTCCCGCTGTGATAAAGGGAATTAAGGCACATTCAGAGCGACGCGCGAGAGACTCAAAGCACTCGGAAATTGAAGTCATTTGTCAAAAATCAGTGGTCAGTGGTCAGTGGCACTTCGGGCGTTAGCAATTCACGGATCAGCAGTCAGGGGCAAACAAGAAACTACAGGCTCTTATACGGGCACAGCATTACCGTGCCCCTACACACCTGACCGCTAACGGCTATCAGCTATTTTTTTAATTTGTTTTCCCGTTCGATTTCAGCTTGCAGCTGAGCCAGTTCTTCTGGCGTCAATTCTTCCAGTCGCTTTTGTAAAACGGCTTCTTCATAGTCTTTGAGCTGCTGGTTATAGGTCATCCGTTTCGTTCCGACTCGGAACAGGTAGGTCAGCAGCCAGCCAACCAACCCGCCCACTAGGAAAACTTGACTCCAAATCCCCGCTTCCAGGCTATCTAGCCCAGCCACCAGCAACAGCAAATACACAATTCCACCGGCGGCAAAGACGCCGATGCCAATTCCAATGATGTCAATTCGTCGCATTTAGCGCTTACCCAACGACAAACTTTAACTCTGAACTTGCCGCCGCTTGGGTCGAAAATTCAAAAATGGGCTGAGGAGCAACAAACCTGGGAAGAAAAAGAAAACCAGGAAATACATGAAACTCCGTTCAAAGGAGCTAGCCACATACCAACGCTGTTGCAGGTAGGCATACAGGGCGAAGGGAATCACTACCAGGTAGGCTCCACTCAAAACTAGATACAATATCGCAACCATCATAATTTTTTCTGGCGGTAGAAGAACGAGCGCGAGTACCGGCGTCCCGGCGCGGACATCAACACAAAAAGTCTCCCAACAGAGAACTATCCGTTTAGACACCCGACGAACTGTCCATATTTTACCGTTTGCTGGAATCAGCCGCTTAATTAGTGAGACTACTAAAGGAATAGTTGCATAAAGTCCCCATTTAATGGTGCAATAGACAATGAAGTTAGTTTTGTAGAAGATACGTAACGACACTTCTCCCCATCGGGGGGGCATGGCGGAATGGCAGACGCTACGGACTTAGAAAACTGAGCCTTGATGGAGAAATCTGTCAAGTGACGGCTCTCAAATTCAGGGAAACCTAAATCTGGCAACAGACATGGCAATCCTGAGCCAAGCCAAAGTCAGTGCTTGAAGATTGAAAACTGAGGACTGAGTGAATTTAAAACTCAAAACTCAAAAACCAAACTTCAAAACTCTTTGGAAGGTGCAGAGACTCGACGGGAGCTACCCTAACGTCAAGCCGAGGGTAAAGGGAGAGTCCAATTCTCAAAGTCGTAAAAGACAGTAGCGAAAGCTGCGAGAGAATGAAAATCCGTTGACCGTAAAAGGTCGTGAGGGTTCAAGTCCCTCTGCCCCCATTTCAATTCAAGCCAAAATCAATGCTATCTCCAGATCGGCAATCCGTTGCTGTCTGAGAGATAGCATTGTGGTGAGATAGGCATTTTACTGGCATTTTCGCTTATTGCTAGCTCAATACCTGTTTATAGCGTTTCTTAAGTTGAGTGGAAGATATCGCGGCTCTACGTTTTAACCGCGCCCATTAGGTAGGGGCTTTTTGATTGCCATGCCCCTACGGATGTATTCCATACAACCCTTGAATTGCGATGGTAAAGACCTAGGACAAAATCTTGGCAACCCTAGGGTGATTTTTTAGATTTACCAAGATTTTCCAAAGCAGCTACCAGCTTCACGTTTGGTTGATTCTTTTCATCTGGTTCAAGCGAACGGGCATCTATGAAAGTCTCTCTATCTCTAGATTTCTCTTCAGACTTTCGAGTGACCGATTGCTTACCTGCAACCGTATTTAGCCTTGCCTTAGTTTCTGCCGAGCCAATCCGAATTTGAATTTGGGGGCCGGAGCTGGCGAGGCGAATAATCATCCCATCGACCACCGGCACTTGGTCGATGCGTTTTCCATCAAGATAGGTGCCGTTGGCACCTAAACTAACAACTTCCCAATCGGAACCACTACGCCGAATCTCGACGTGGTGTCGAGAAACAACCGCACTGTAAAGAATGACATCATTCTCGGTTGACCGTCCAATCCGAATTACTACTGATTCGGGTTCAAAAGTCCAATTCTGAACTGGTATAGATTGGATAGGATGCAGCAGGGTCAGGGTAATCACCGATGTTACATATTCTAAAGATTTCCGTCTCTAGGCTTGGGACTCGTAACACTGTCAACTGACGTGACTTCCTCCATTCAATGAATTGAAATGAATCCCCCAATGACTGGAGTCAGACCGCGAATGGGTAGAACGTGGGTAGATGGAATTGTAAACCCTTTTGACCTCGTTCCACCTGGGTTTCGCGTTTTTAGTTCCAAGGCACCCACGGGTGTTACCAATGGCATCGTATCATGAGGGGGTCAAGTCGGTGTATCCCCCGAATTGATTCGCCGGGATTCCCAATTTCTCCCATCACAGGTTTATATAACTGTTGAATTTACATAAACCTGAGTCCGATGCCGAATTGTTTCCCTCAAGCCTATCACTTAAAAAAACAGTCTGCAATTGCCATGACCCCTCACCCCAAGAGGCGATGCAGCAGGCTTTTCAGGCTTTGCGATCGCATCGAACAGCCTCTGGGATTAAGAGAGTTGGAACAAGAAGGTCATCTTGTCGCCTTTGCCTAGGCCAATGCGATCGCCGGTTCTTAAACGGTGCCGATTGCCGCTAGGCAGGGGGTTATGGTTAATGTAGGTGCCATTCGCACTCCCAACGTCTTCTATGTAGAAGGCGTCTCCCTCCACGCGGATATCCGCATGAATCCGAGAAACAATCTCGGAATTGGGGAATCCTGAAACATCAATATCAGGTGGAATCTGGTCGTTTGGCTTGCCGATGTGAATCACCGACAGTTGTGCTGGCAATTCAATCATCGTATCCGTTTGGACGTGCAGCAAACGGGCATTCTGCTGCTGTAGCTGCGTTTTTGAGCTACCAGAAGTTGCTGCGGACGCGGGTGGAGTGCTGCTAGAAGCCGCCGGGGGGGTAACGCTTGCTTGCTCCTGTGCGGGTGGCTGACTGACCACTGTAGCTGGAACGGGTGCCACCGGAGCGGGTACATCCGGGCTAGAGCTGGGCATTGATGATTGAGGGCTAGCCACTAAAGGATCGGGTGCCACCAGCGGATCGGGTGCCATTAAGTCTGGTACGCCGGGGAACGGGTCTAGTCCTGTCGATGCCCCTACCTCACCTGGACTGCTCGGTCGCAGGTTAGAACCACACTGACCGCAGAAGGTAGCGTCGGTTTGGACGGGTGCGCCACAGTTGGGACAAGCGGTGGTGGCGGGTAAGGGGGTGTAGCAAGCCTCACACTGGGCTGCTCCATCAGGATTTTGGTGATTGCAATTCGGGCAGACAATCATAAAACCTCCTTGCAGGCTGTATCCCTCCTAGAGATGGGAGTGGAAGGTGGAAATTCAAATATAGTCTGAATGGCGAGGCGTCTTAACTTTTTAGTTTAAGACCGGCTAGTTCAAGACCGGCTTAATTCAAGACCGGCAGCCTCATCAAAAAGCCACCAAAGTTCGCCTTGGGGCTGGATTAACCGACTGGGATAGGTTTGGTCGTCAGCGGTAGGAGCAAAAACCTGAGCGAGAGCAGGTCGTTTACTCGCACCGGCAACCACAAATATGACACACCGAGCATGGTTAATTAGGGGTGCCGTGAAGGTGATCCGGGGTTGCCCATCTTTGTTGCCGACGGTAATCAGGCGATCGCGTACATTCAATGCTTCTGTGTGGGGAAACAGAGAAGCTGTGTGTCCGTCGTCTCCTATCCCTAACAAAATGAGATCGAACGCTGGAAATTCACCGGGTTGAACTTGAAAAAACTCCCTGATGTGTTGTTCGTGCTTATCCGCTGCAACAGATGGATCGGCTTCATCGGTTGGCATGGGGTGGATGTTGGCGGCTGGGATATTCACTTTATCCAGCCATGCACTCCGCGCCATCCCTTGGTTACTATCGGGATGGTCTGGCGGCACGTAGCGTTCGTCGCCCCAAAATATGTGAATTTTATCCCAAGGCAGATTTTGGATCGCGATCGCTTCATACAACGGCTTGGGGGTGCTACCACCGGACAAGGCGATAGTACAGAGCGATCGCTGTTCGATTGTGGCGTGAATTTGCTCGACGCACACTTGGAGCGATCGCTCAATCAGCGCCGTTTTATCTGGTAAGACTTCAACGATTTTGTTCATCTATGGGGATGAATTGATGATTTCCAGCTCTACCATACCGAAAATCTTACAGTTTCTTCTTCTTAGTACCCATTAATATATGTGTCTGGAACAATTTATTCGCTGTTCTCACACAGGAAGCGTTAAGTTGGACTAGCCGTAGCACCCGGAAATCCTTATCGTGGTTGATTAATATAGATTACTTTTAGCGCTGGGGGAATCCTTCAAGATGGGACGAATTTTTATTTCAGCCGGTCATGGTGCTGGAGAGCCAGGAGGGCAAGCAGGTGGCACCACAGAGGCTCAAGAGATGATTCTGCTGCGCGACCAGATTGTACCCGAACTTCGATCGCGGGGTTTTGAAGTTCTTTCTGTCCCAGACGATCAGAACTCAACGCAGTCGATTTCCTGGATCAACGCCCGCTCTCGGAGCGGCGACGTGGCGCTAGAAATCCATGCCGATGCCTATTCTAACCCGGCGACTCGTGGCGCTACGGTCTTCTACATTTCCAGCAACGAGGAACGCAAGCAGAATGCCGAACTGCTACTTTTGGCGCTTTTGCGCCG
Source organism: Trichocoleus sp. ST-U2 (assembly GCF_039961875.1). Taxonomy (NCBI): domain Bacteria; kingdom Bacillati; phylum Cyanobacteriota; class Cyanophyceae; order Leptolyngbyales; family Trichocoleusaceae; genus Trichocoleus; species Trichocoleus sp. ST-U2. The sequence goes on from NZ_JAMPJY010000001.1 coordinate 49,505, forward strand.
CGTTCCCCAGCTGCCCAGCCGGGGAGTCAAGCCAGACACCGCCACCGGCGTCGGACGTTTGAGCTTCTGCCGCGATACTTTTATTCCCTCCCTGCTGATGGAAGTTGGCTATCTCACCAATCCGGATGACCGATTCTTAATTCAGAATCGCCGCCGCGACATCGCGCTAGGAATTGCAGACGGCTTGGCATCTTGGAGCCGAGGCGGTACTCCCACCCCCGATCCTGGCACTTCCCCCACCTATCCTTCCATCAATATCAACATTAATAACCAGGTCTATGGGGAGAAGGGCGTTCTCATCAATAGCAACGCCTACATCCCTATTGACCTGGTGGACAGGCTCGCAATTGACTTGACAAATAACACCTCAGTCCGCCGCGTGTCCTACCGAGGTGTCGTCTATGTCAAAGCCATTGAACTTCGACCTTTTAATATCTCGGTTGGTTGGGATAGCGCCACCCGCACCCTGTCTTTGCGCTCCATTTTACCCATCTGTCCCGGTCAACTAGATCGGATTATGGGATATGGAAATACCTCTGAGGTACAGATGATTATGTTCCTCAAAGCCAATAACGAGAACGCCCTCGCCCAGTTTCCCGACTTACCCAAACTTTACCGGGAAGAAGCCACAATTGAGGGCGTCAACTATGACATTGCTTTCTGTCAAATGTGTGTAGAAACCGGCTTTTTGCGCTTTGGGGGTGACATTAAGCCCAGCCAAAATAATTTTGCCGCTTTGGGATCGATCGGCGGAGCTTCTGAGAGCGCGACCTTCCCCAGCGCCAGAATTGGTGTCCGCGCCCATATCCAACACTTGAAAGCTTACGCGAGTTTAGAGCCTTTGGTGCAGGAACTGGTCGATCCGCGCTTTCGCTTTGTGACGCGGGGCGTCGCGCCGCTGATTTCTCAGTTGAGCGGACGGTGGGCAGCAGATCCGCAGTACGGTACCAAGATTGAGGCAACTCTCAGAAGGCTGTATGAGTCAGCGGGATTCTTGTAAGGACTGAGTAAGGGAGAGGGGAGAGGACTGAGGACTGAGGGCTGAGGACTGAGGGCTGAGGAGGGGAGAGGCTCCAGTTCACAAAAAACCCCTAGATAAGGGCGTGAATGAGGGAGCTGAGGGCTGAGGTATTAACAAGGGATAAGGGAGAGACAACAAAACTCCAGATTCAACACTTTAGCCTTGGGCGCAATAAGTTAACTTCAACTCTCTTACTGTTTCATATCTCGCGTGCTTCTACTCGCCCTCAAACCTCTCCCCCTTCTCAGTCCTCACCCCTAGCCCTCAGCCCTCAGCCCTCAGTCCTCAGTCCTCAGCCCTCTCCCCTCTCTTCTGATTAGGCAGTTTTGAAAAAGCGGATAATTTCGCGGACGTGGTCGAGAAATTGCCCATCTGCGCTGAGTTGAGCGATCGCATTTTTCGCTTCTCTGGATAAGCGCTCGTGATCGGCTTGGTTTGTGGCTCGCAGTTCTTCGATTGTGGCATTCACACGAGCTAATTCTTTGCGAGTTTCATCGCCTGACCGCTGTTGAGTGGCGACAAAAGAATATGGATCTTCAGGATTCATTTGCGCTTCTAATTGCCTGACGGCATACTCTAAATTATCAAAGCGGCTACGCAGTTCCCAAATATCTTGGCGGGGATACTGAAATTCTTGGCGAATCATCGACAACCGGGCGGCTAAATATTCGTAGGTTCGCACGGCCGGACGCAAAGCCGTTAATAGTAAAGCGGCACCGGAACTGACGTATCCAACGGCACTGATGCCTGTTACAGCTAGAGTATAAAGACCGGCAGCGGAGAGAAAATGGAGCGCGATCGCTACCCAAAATGACCGATTTGCGATCGCTTTGGCATACTTAACTTGTTTCTCATCAATCGCAATTCCCTTTTCGGTTGACAGTGCTGCTTCTGCGATGACTTCTTTCGCGTCAAAGTGGATATTCCACGGAACTGTCACAATCACCAGCAGCCACCAAAAACTCGCCGCACCAATTACCCAATCGATAAAATTACCTGCTGGTACATTTAAGCCTTGCACTACACCAAAAGCGACCAGCACTAAAACCACTAATCCCACGCTGAAACCAATAAAGTTGAAATACATCTCAGTCATCTCTGCCTGAAGGAATTGCCTCAATCGTGGCTGGAGATAGCTGCGGTAATAGAGCGGTTTGTGATAGTTTGGCAACTTTCACATGAGTTGGATTTTTTAACCGCGAAGACGCAAAGAACGCGAAGGAAAGAAAATGAAGGATGAGATTGGTGAATTTGTGAAGTTTCAAGTAAATAAGCGGGACCGATTCGATGCCCTTTGTCGAGTTTTTTATGAGATTAAGAAAGACAAAGATGCAAATTTATGGCGCGATGACAAAGATTGGCTGACCTTTTTTGATGATGAAGCATTATCCCATTTTTGGTGGCCTACTGAAGACGAACGGGTTGAACATTACCGTCGCTGGTTTGCCACTCCTGTGGAACAGAGGTGGACTGACCCTAGCCTAGAAACTCCGTGGGATTTTGAGTCTATGATTTATGCCTTCAAAGATGGTGAGTACCAACTAACTGCCTGTCGGATGATTTCTGCGGATAAAGCTAGGCTTGAATTTTACTCTTACGCCTATCCCTATGGCAGTACAGGCTGTATGGAAGCGTTAATTGAAGCATTTGGTTTTTTTGTTATTGCAGAAAACGATGGGACCGGATAAACAGAAATTTATTAAATATTGATGGCTCAAAATCAGTTTATTGAATCAACCAAGTGCGCCAAGTCGGTTCAGTGTTTGTGCTAGTAGATTGGGGAATCGCCAGACGCCAAGTTTTACCTTCGATTTGGCGTTGCAAGTAGATATCAAAGTGGTTTTGTTGTTGAGTTACCTGATGGTTGGAACGTTGCAGGGTAAAGTTGTAGGTGCCTTGGATGTGGTAGGCAGGTAACTTTTGAATCAACAAAGGTTCCTCGTGAGTCACTCGTATTTGAGCAATTTCAAAGCTAGAGGGTTGCTGGAATAACTGCTGACTCAGCTGCTTTTGGGTTTGGCTGACTTGAAGCGCGATCGCTTTCTGTACCAGTTGACCACCTGGTGCGGGTACACCAATGCCGCAAGCTGTCAGCAGTCCCAGCAAAATCACTGTCAAAATAATTCGCAGCATGGCGTTTAACTTCTCCTCTATTTCCTACGTATCACAACCAGAACGATAGGATAGGCTGTGTGCGTTCTTCGAGTTCTAAATCCATCATGTCAAAAAAGGCCCTAGGGTTAGATGACCAGCTTTACGATTACCTACTTTCTTCATCCTTGCGAGAACCAGAGATTCTTCGCCGTCTGCGGGAAGAAACGGCAAATCATCCCTACGCCAGGATGCAGATTTCCCCAGAACAAGGGCAATTTATGGCGCTGTTGGTTCAGCTAATGGGGGCAAAGAAAACCCTGGAAGTGGGCGTATTTACTGGCTACAGTTCTTTGTGCGTAGCTTTTGCACTTCCCCCAGACGGCAAGATTATTGCTTGCGATGTCAGTGAAGAGTTTACCTCGGTAGCGCGGCGCTATTGGCAGGAAGCTGGGGTAGCGGACAAGATCGATCTGCGAATCGCACCGGCGCTGGAAACGCTGGATCGGCTATTGGCACAGGGGGAGGCACAAACGTTTGATTTTGCGTTCATCGATGCTGATAAGAGTAATTATGACGGGTATTATGAGCGATCGCTCCATCTGGTGCGTCCCGGTGGTTTAATTGCCATCGATAATGTCTTGTGGAGTGGACGAGTTGCCGCTCCTCAAGATCGGGATAACAGTACCCAGAATATCCGAGCTTTGAACGAAAAATTGCACCGCGACGAACGAGTTTCTATCAGTCTCGTCCCCATAGCAGATGGATTGACCTTAGCGGTTAAGCGATAACGAGATCGAAGATACTTCGCAAAAAGAACGCTTATGACAGATGAGAAACTGACTCCCCAAAATGAGCAAGCTAATCTAGATAACTCAACTCTGAAACCGGAAGAGAACGATAAACCTAAGCTGCTAGTCGAAGGTCAAAACGAAAATATCACCACTCCTCCTCCCGATATTGCCGAAGAACACGCCGCTGTTGCTCGTGCGACTCTAGATTTGACGATGGGAATTGAAGACGATTCATAACCGCCAGAAATAAATTCAGTTGGGGTGAGAGGGAGCGATCGCTTCCACCAAAAACCCCCAGCATTAGCTAGGGGTTGTGCAATATGTCGAGAAGATTTTCCTGGTGTGTTACTCTTTTTGTTTCGCTTTAAAAGCGCTTCCCCAGAAAATCTAGCTGGAAGATAAAAGTCCCCGGATTCAAATGTTTTGCTTTTCTTTAAAACATTGACTTATTGTTTCCATAGTACCTTTTTTCAACCCATTCCAGCATATCAACTTCACAACCAAAAGTTGCAGATCTGCCGCTAAAAGGATCGTAAACTTCCCACCAGATATTTCCAAAGCGGTCGGACTTCTTCCAAACTTTTATCTCTGGCTCTTGAGTCAAGAATGTAACTAAACGCTGCCAAACACTATTCAGAACAGAAAATACTTTAGTCTCCTGAACAGGCTTCTGCTCCTTTTGGGTGTAAATAGTTTCTAACCTTTTTTTTTCAAAACAATTCTCAGAAGTTTCCATAATAATTTTCTCCCGCTTCAAGATAGAATAAATTTCAGATTGTGCTGCAAAAAAGTAGGATAGACAAACTTATTTGCTTGCAGCAGTTATCAATATTGATTCCGCCGCAACTGATGAAGGTTAATTACAGAGTAAAGTTGAAGATTAGAAGTTTACTTCCTCCAGTAGAATCACCTGAATGGGTGATGTGGAACTAGAGAGGAGCTTGTAAAATCTCGACTAATTCAACCAAGAAATCTAGATTGCACAACCTAAATTCGCTGACAAATTCAATGTAACTTTTGGTTATTTGATAGACAAAGCAATATTTGTATAGCTAGTATGAATAAAATTCATATATAAAAGAAGAAATGATTTGACTGCGTTTGCGACAATGCATACACCGCTTGCATAACCGCCATGAATGAAATAAATAAAAGCCGGATGAAGCTTTCCCAGATTCGTGCTTTAGTCGCAGTGGCAGACTACGGCAACTTCAGCGAAGCCGCCTTGCAGTTGGAGGTATCGCAGTCAGCAATCAGTCATGCGATCGCAAGTTTTGAAGAAGAATTGGGAGTCGTCTTGCTGGCTCGCGGACGTTATGGAGCGCGTCTTACCCCGGTCGGAGAGCGGGTTACGGCTCATGCTCGTAAATTGCTACAGCTTTTGGAAGCAATGGAGAAGGAAGCCAATTTAGAAAAAGGCTTACAGGGTGGAAACGTGCGAGTTGCCTGTTTTCGGAGTGTGGCGACTCATATACTCCCGACAGCGATCGCTCGATTTCGCGCTTGCTTCCCGAATATCACTGTAAGCATCGTTGATGGTGATGATTACTCGCGTGTAGGAGATGCATTGCGAGCCGGTTATGCCGATATTGGGTTTATCTACTTACCCGCTGGTAATGAATTTGAAACTTGGGAAATTTTGCGGGATGATTACGTTCTCCTACTCCCGCCTACAACTAATTTAAGTAGTGCCAAAGTCACTTGGAAGCAGTTAGCCACTTATCCTTTGATTATTAGTTCCTGCATTCCCTGCAATGAGTGGATTCGCAAATACTTGGTAATCGCAGAATACGCGCTCAACATTGCTTATGAAATCAAAGAAGATTCAACTATCGTCAGCATGGTGGAACAGGGTTTAGGGGCAGCAATTCTCCCTCGTCTGGCTGCCGAACCTGTTCCCACTGGGGTGCGCGTGTGCAGCTTGCCAGCACCTCTAGAGCGAGTAATTGGGGTAGCGCTTCTCGCAAATGCCCTTCATACTCCAGCCGTCTATGCATTTCTAGATGCTATCCGGAATACAGGACGCTTTGCGGCTAAAGCAGCAGTTTGATTTAAGTTAAGGAGAGAGTGCGATCGCAAATCAGAAGGGCGCTCTTTTTGGTTGGAGATACGGTAATCACTGCATTCTCAGCTCCCTTACTGCCAAAAAATTTGGTCAAGATGAAAGTAGACTTACATTAAGGATGAACGCTATGTTTCCGTTTTGGGGTAGTACCTGTTGGGGATCTCAACCAGTTTCCGGTAGAGATTATCAGGAACGCAGACTTCGGTTCCTGAAATGGATGCGAAACGATCTAGAGGCGAGATTGGCAGGACTTAACGCTGCGATCGAAACGATTGAGCGCCAGATGGATCGGGAAAATACAACAATTTAGTCTATCGACTGCCGATCGCAAATTATTGTGGCTTCTGACAAAGTGATAGAACTGGGTTAAAGATTCCTCAGCTGAGAGCGCCTACTTCTGAAGTAGGCGCTATGTTTTTAGGGGTTAAACATAGCCTCAGACTTTATTAATCGAGCAATCTCCCTTTCTAAAACTACTTGTGTAATGGTGCGATCGCTATTTTCTGTTCAAGGCACTTCCCCACCAAATCCCTACCGAAGGCTAAACAGCACCGCCACTCCACCCAAGGCAACTAAAACACCTAAGATAGCTCGAAAACTGACAACATCGCCCATCCAAATCGCTAGGGGTAAGACAAACAACGGGCTAGTAGAACTTAGCGTTTGGGCAATTCCAGCGGGGGCGAATTTCAGAGAAATTTGTTGCAGCCAGATGCCGAGATAGGTGCTGAAAAAAGCGGTTATGGCAATGACTCCCACAATGTGCCAAGACTGCAACGGTTTAAGCCAGTCATTGGCTTGACGCCGCCCCAGCAACTTCCACAGCAGTAGCACCAGTACCCCCGCCCCCAAGCGCAACAAGGTACTCCACAAGGGGCTGATACTCGATTGGATGAGGGCTGTCCGCGAGAGGACGGCACCTGTTGCCTGTGCTACTGCTGCCAGTAAACCCCAACTAATTCCCCGCATCGTCAGATGCTTGCTTTCAGCGGTGGAATTAGGCACCCGTTCCGTCACCACCCAGACGACGCCCAGAATGGTTAATAAAATTCCGCACCAAGCAGCAGCCGTCAGTTGTTCTTGTAAAAAGACTAGCGCTAACACGGCTGTTAAGGGGGGTGCTAGGGTTTCTAATATCAAGGTACGCCTTGCACCCAGGCAGTTGATGGCTGCAAAATAAGCCGTATCTCCCAATCCAATGCCAAGGACGCCACTTAGTAGCAATAGTGTCAGTGCAGTCGGGTTGATTTCAGGTAGCAGCTGTCCTTGCAAAAGTAGGGTGAGAACAAGGAACGCGATCGCAATTATCCCTTTAAACAAATTCAGTTCTAGGGGTGGGATTTGCCGTCCCAAGCGGCTGTAAACCAGCGAAGCGATCGCCCATAAAAAGGCGGCACTGAGTGCCGCCAGTTCTCCTTTAAAATTTGTAATCCAATTAAAAAAATTTGTTAAAAAGATCATTCCTGTTTTTTGAATCGGTCATTCTGATGTAAATTTTACCGAAGGGCATACTCCTCAGTTCAGGCTGCACACTTCTTCTGGCGGATATTTCTCGCTTATCAAACATTGTATAAATTTACTTAAGCCGGATGCCAAAGATGTTAGCAATGTAACCATACTATTCTTTAACAATTGGTAGGATTCAGCAAGAAAGAAAATTTTGAGGAGACTGCGATGAACTATACCTTTGAAATTTTAGGGGTATCTCCCATTCTTTATTTCTTTAACCATCAACAGGAAATTATTCAAACAGATCCACACAGAGCCGAATACTTAGGAAGTCCTAAATGCACCCTGGATGCTTTTCTGGAATCCGTTGAAGCGGTTCCACCCAAGCGAGGCTGGAATTTAGAAGAGATTCTGCATACAATGGTAGACTTTTGGCTGAACAATTCTGACAATATCCAATATTGGAACAAGCGTCTTAAGGATGCTGGCAAAGAGAATTTGTTAGTCGCTAGAGTTGCCGATCTAAAGGCATTACGGGCGGAGTTTGACTCCCTATTAGGTCAAAATTTTTAATTGATTCAGCATCATTGCACCTAGACGTAGGCGCGAGTCAGGATTATTCGCGCTAACTGCTTGCGGCAGCGCCAATAAAGGTCGCATCATTGAGGCATTCAGGGGAAACAGCGAAGAAAGCCTAGACGTTACGCGATCGCACTCTAACATGAGACACGATTGGGCAGCCGCAAAAATTGCTACCCCTCTACTATTTCTGCCTCTACTATTTCTGAAAAAATACAAGTGTACTAAACTAGGTTTTACCTAACTGAATACAAGACCTGCGAGCCGAAGTTTGGGCACAGCCGTCACAAATAGTTTTGAAACAAGAGCTTTGCAACTCGCCTGCATGAAGCTTGCTCCACCTTATCAGCATCAAAACTACTTTTGTGGTATCAGCGCCATGATTTGCTCCACGAACAGTTGATGATCGACAACTGGTTTAGAAATGTATTCGTCGGCACCACTTTGCTGGAGGAAATTTTCGCGATCGCCTTCCATCGCATTAGCTGTCACCAGAATAATCGGTAGAGCGGCAGTTTGCGGGTTAGCTTTTAATAGTTGGGTGATTTTTATGCCATCAACCGATTTACCCTGGTAAAAACTGTTTGTTAAGGAAACATCCATCAAAATAATGTCAACCTCCCTAGCTTGGGCGATTTGGATTACTTCTTCTACATTTTCAGTATGTTTCACTTGCAAACCGGCTCGCTTTGTCAGGATTTTAGAAAAAACCCGAACATTAATCGGATCGTCTTCTACAATCAAAACGGTTTTCATCAAGTTTTTCCCTTCAACAGCGTTTTTTTCTAGGGTCGTAGTCATTGTTTTTTGTTTCAATACGATTATGAAAATTTCTTTGTCACCTTAAAATTTATCGCTTAATTTGCCATCAATCGCAAGATGCAAATTTTTTATTGCTGTCAATAAAGAGTAAATAAAACTTATGATAAAAAAACTGAACCGACCTTCGACCGGACGGTTTGTCCCTACAGGATTACACGCAAAGATGCAACCATCATATTTTGAATACGCCATTAAATATGCCATGAGCGCGGTCGCCGGACGTGCCTTACCCAACGTCCGCAACCGTTTAAATCCCAGTTTGTGGGATTAATGCCACGTCCCTCATGTCACTTTGCCAGAGTTGTCGGGGGCTGCGAGTCACGCGAAGTAAAGAAACCACCCACCAGGATTCCTTAAATAATACAAATGTACTAGACTGGTGGCAACAGAAGAGGGCAAAGGCTGAAAGGTAAAAAGCCACAAGAGCGCCTTCACACTCCAAATGGAAGACATTGAATTTTACAACTCAGGGCGGTCAATGCCCGCCCTACCCCTGGAACATAAAAGTATTATTGTGGCAACAATGCCTTAATTTGATCCACAAACAGTTGATGATCGACAACTGGTTTAGAAATATAGGCATCGGCACCACTCTGTTTGAGGAAATTTTCGCGATCGCCCTCCATCGCATGAGCCGTAACCAGGATAATAGGCAAACTAGCAGTTTGCGGGTCAGCCTTCAACATCTGCGTGATTTTTATGCCATCAACCGACTTACCCTGGTAAACACTATGGGCCAGGGAAACATCCATCAAAATAATGTCAGCCTCACCGGATTGGGCAATTTGCATCACCTCTTCCACATTTTCGGTATGCTTAACTGCCAAACCGCCCCGCTTGCTCAGAATCTTAGAAAAAACCCGAGCATTAATCGGATCGTCTTCTACAATCAAAACGGTTTTCATCGAGTTTTTCCTTTCAATGGCGCTCTTTGGAAGAGTCGTGGTCATAGCTGCGGTTCCATACTACTGTGAAAGGTTCTTTGTCACGTTGCCATTTGTGACGCGATCGGTCATCAACCTCAAGATGCAAAAAAATTTTACGTTTTCAGGAACTAGGGAATAAAACTCATGGCGAAACAACTGAACCTTTTGGCAACCGGACAGATCATCCCCACGCCTTTACACGCGGAGATGCAACGGTCTTACCTTGAATATGCCATGAGTGTGATCGTCGGGCGTGCATTACCCGATGTCCGCGACGGTTTAAAGCCAGTGCATCGGCGGATTTTGTATGCCATGCACGAACTCGGACTGACGCCAGACCGCCCCTACCGCAAGTGTGCGAGGGTGGTTGGGGATGTTTTGGGCAAATATCACCCACATGGCGACCAGGCGGTTTATGACGCCTTAGTGCGTCTGGTGCAAGAATTTTCCAGCCGCTATCCCCTCCTCGGCGGTCATGGTAACTTTGGCTCGGTGGATAATGACCCACCTGCGGCGATGCGTTACACGGAAACGCGACTGGCTGCAATTAGTCATGAAGCGCTTCTGAGTGAAATTGGCGAAGCCACAGTTGACTTCATCGGCAACTTTGACAATTCCCAACAAGAACCAACCGTACTGCCAGCTCAGCTGCCGGTGTTATTACTCAACGGGTGCGCCGGAATTGCCGTCGGCATGGCAACGAATGTGCCGCCGCACAACTTGGGTGAGGTCGTGGATGGTTTAATTGCCCTAATCGATCAACCCGATCTCCCAGACGGGAAGCTATGGAAGCTAGTTCCGGGGCCAGATTTCCCGACGGGGGGCGAAATTGTCGGGACAGAGGGAATTCGGGAAGCTTACAACACGGGTCGCGGTAGCATCACCGTGCGGGGAGTCGCCCAGATTGAGGAAATCGCGGCAACTCGGGGACGGCACAAGCGGGCGGCAATTGTGGTGACGGAATTGCCTTTCCAGGTGAATAAGGCGGGTTGGATTGAGAAGGTAGCGGAACTGGTCAATCAGGGTCGAATCGAAGGCATTGCGGATCTGCGGGATGAAAGCGATCGCGAAGGAATGCGCGTGGTGGTGGAATTGAAACGAGATACCAATCCTCACCATGTCCTCGATCAACTCTATCGACAAACAGCACTCTGTACCAATTTTGGCGCGATCCTGTTGGCATTGGTAGATGGGCAACCGCGTCAGCTCACGTTGCGCCAGTTGTTGGAGGAATTTCTCAAGTTCCGAGAACAGACGCTGACTCGGCAGTATACCTACGAATTGGGTGAGGCAGAAAGACGCCTTCACGTTGTCGAAGGGTTGCTGGCGTCTTTAACCGAGTTGGATGCGGTGATTGAAATTCTCCGGAATGCTGCCGATGGCAGCACCGCCAAGTTAAGGCTACAAGAACGGTTGAATATCAGTGAGGTTCAGGCGGATGCTATTTTGTCAATGCCCTTGCGACGCCTCACTGGCTTGGAACGGCAAAACTTACAAGGTGAGTTTAACGAGTTGTCAGAGAGAATTCATCTGTTGCAACTGTTGCTAAGCGATCGCCGCGAACTCCTGAAAGCCTTGAAAAAAGATTTGCGATCGCTCAAACGCAAATTCACCGATCCGCGCCGTAGCAAGATCCTGACGGAAGCGAAAGAATTAAAGACTCAGCCAACAGAGAAAAAACCCGACTCAAAAGACAAAAGTCACAAGTCAGAAGCCAAATCTACTCAAGCCGCACTCCTGACTCCTGAACACTTAGAAGAAGAGGCAGTTTTGGAGTTTACCCAGCGCGGATATGTCCGGCGCATCCCTAAAAATGGAATTAAATCCGCGTCTGGAAAAGGCGATAGCAGCAGTCGTCCAGATGATTTTATCGTCAAAACTCAGGTGACTAGCACCCAAGCCGAGTTAGTCGTACTCAGCAGCGGCGGCAAAGCTTACCCCGTCAAGGTGGGTGAGATTCCGCCAACCGGGAAGCAATCGCGGGGAACGCCGCTAATCGGCTTGCTGTCCAACTCAGCTCAAACTGCGGCAGAAACGATTGTCTCCAACTTTTTTCTGCCTGAAAATCCGCAAAGTGCCGATCTAATTTTGCTTAGCGAACAGGGGAGAATCAAGCGCCTGCCTCTGGTAGAACTGGCTAACCTTACCAGTCGCGGCATCACGCTCATGAAACTGAAAGAAGACGATCGGTTAAAGTACGTCAATCTGGCTAAAACCGGCGAACAGCTCGTTTTGGCCACTGGGGGCGGACGTTTGCTGCGGCTTCAAGTCAACGACGATCATCTACCCTTGATGGGACGCACGACGATGGGGGTGCAGGCAATGCGGCTGCGGCGTTCCGAGCAACTGGTAGGAGCCTTAACGCTGGGGGATGATGAGAATATTTTAATCGTTTCCCAGTTGGGGTATGCCAAACGCCTGCCGATGAGTACAATCCGACTGGCAAATCTTGGCGACCTTGGCACTCAGGCACTGCATTTTACCAGCAAAACAGATGCTTTGGCAGCGATGGTCGCGGCTCCAGCAAAGTCTCAGATCGTCCTTCTGACAAGCGCCCAGCGAGTGGTGCGAATGCCAGTAAATTCAGTGCAGTTGCGAGGGAAAGATGGAACAGGCGATCGCATCCTCGAATTAAACCCGGACGAAAAAATTATTACTGTCGTCCTTTGTTCGTAGCTCGGCGTTCGGGATTTATTGAGAACGATGAATCCCGAACTCAAAGCCATTAATTCTTTTCCGCCACAAGATTCCCTACTGCTTTGGTTCTCCGATTTTCCTAAGAGTTCTGTGCTGCGAGTAAGTGATTGAAAATAGATTCAGTAGTGGGTATTAATAGCCGTGGCACAAGTTGTTATAGAAAACGTTTACAAAAGCTTTTCCGGTCGTCAAGGGGAAGTCGTCGCAGCGATCGCGCCTGAACCTCTGCTGACGCCAGCAGATGAGGGTTCTCTGGTTGTAGATGACAAACCTTCGCCTCCGTCTGGAACTACAAATGTCTTGCGACGGATTAACCTGACGGTGCAAGATGGCGAGTTTATGGTGTTAGTAGGCCCTTCTGGCTGTGGCAAAAGTACGCTGTTGCGGCTGATTGCGGGACTGGAAGAATTAACGGGGGGCAATATCCGAGTGGGAGACACTCTCGTGAACGATTTGCCGCCAAAGGAACGCGACATCGCAATGGTGTTTCAAAACTATGCCCTCTATCCCCACATGACGGTGTATGACAATATTGCCTTTGGACTGCGGCGCACGGGGCACAAAGGCGCGGGGAAGCAGGAAAATGGGGGCGCAGAGGAGGGGAATGCTTCACTCAGTCCACAGTCCTCTTTGCCCATCTGGGCGGAGAATCTGCTGGTGGAAATGACGCGATCGCTTCCCAAACATCTTCGGTACATACCCGAACGCGAGAAAGCGATTAACGAGCAGGTGCGGACAGTTGCTCAATTGTTGCAAATTGAGCCGCTCTTAAACAGGTTGCCAAAACAACTATCAGGAGGGCAAAAGCAGCGAGTCGCATTGGGACGCGCGATCGCGCGCAATCCTCAAGTATTTTTGATGGATGAACCGCTATCGAACTTAGATGCCAAACTTCGGGCAGAAACTCGCGCCCAAATTGTTAAGTTGCAGCGACAGCTTGGCACAACAACCATTTACGTCACCCACGACCAAACGGAAGCGATGACAATGGGCGATCGCATCGCGGTGATGAATCACGGAAAAATCCAGCAAATCGCTGCACCGTTGGAACTTTACAACCAGCCAGCCAACCGCTTCGTGGCAGAATTCATTGGTTCGCCGCCGATGAACTTTTTGCCGGTGCAAGTGAAAGCACCTCTCCTCATTACCCATTCTCAATTTCGGCTCACTCTCCCCGATGTTTGGGCGTCAGCACTGCAAAAATACGATGGGCAATCCCTGACTTTAGGCATCCGTCCCGAACACTTGATCGTTGGCGTTCCCGCCCCCAAAAATCTCCAAGTGCGAGTAGATTTGGTGGAAGCACTAGGCAACGAAACTTATTTATCTGCCACTCTCCTAGAGTCAGCGATCGCATATCCCTTACAGGTACGCATTCCACCAGACAAAGCGGTGCGAATTGGCGATCGCTTGTGGTTATCGCTGATGCCAGAGAAAATTCATTTCTTCGATCCACAGACTGGCATCGCAATTCTCTCGCGTTAGTTGGATTTTTGCGATTTAGCAAGACTTTTTTCGGCAATAAGCTGTTGGGTACTATTCGCTCATCTACCACTTACCAAAAGAGCATCTTCCCCCGCTATAGGCATAAACTCAGAAAATAATTTTTACCCCTAACAACCGAACTCATTCAATCCAAAATCCAAAATTCACATAACCCCATGACAACTCTCAACGCCCGCAATTTATCTCTAGATGATGTTCATCGTCTTTTAAACTTTCAGGAGCAGTACAATGGTTCTTTCACACCGTTGTTATCTTTAGAACCTCTAACAGAGTTTGAACAGCAAGAACTATTACAAATTTGGGATGACTTTCGCCACTATTTAACAGCAGGAAAAGTGCTGGAAGGACAGGTAAAGCTTCTTACCGTTGCTCTGTTACTGCGATTAGCTGGCTTTTACCGCTACCCTATCCACATTAGCTTGGAAGAGGGTATCGCAGATATCAATATCACAGATGAAGACACCATCATTACAGGACGGTTGGATATTTTAGCCGTCAAGAAAACTCACCAGACAACAGCTAACGTATCTTTTTGGGTTTTGGTCATTGAAGCTAAAAACAGTCAGGTTGAAGCTTTCACGGGTCTTCCTCAACTCCTTACCTATGCCCATAAAAGTTTAGAACATCAAACATCCTTTTGGGGACTAACGACAAACGGGCTGCGATATCAATTAGTGTATATTCAGCGGGGAAATCCCCCAACTTATCTGCTAATGCCAGAGTTGAACTTGATTGATTCTGAGCGTTTAACCCAATTACTACAAGTTCTCAAAGCTATCTGTAAAGTCATAGGCTAGTCAGTAGTTATCTGAGCTATGGCAGCACGATCGCGTATCCCTTCAATTAACTTTAGAAAGCGGCTTCCATCTTTACACTGGCTGTTTTTGTAAGCTTCCTATCACTTCTAATAGTTCGCTAGGTTTGTCAATCAAAAAATCTGGGTGATGTTTGGCTAAAACTTCTTTTGAATTAAAACCCCAACTAACTGAAATTACTTTTATCCGGCTCTTTCTTGCCGCTTCGATATCTCTTGTTTCATCCCCAACATAAACCATCTCACTAATTTGCAGATCTTGTTTTTTAGAAAAACTATTAATTACTTTGTGTTTTCCAAAAATCGTTGGGGCTGAATAAATAAAATCAAATAAGTCTATAAAATCATTCTGCTTCAAAAAAATCGAAACATTTTCCTTGGAATTAGATGTTATAATCCCTAATCGGTACCCCAGATTTTTCAACTCTGTAAAAGTTTCTTTAATACCTGGAAAAGGTTTTAAATCTTGAACCTGATTATGTAATCTTGTTCTAACTTTCCTAAGTAGAAAGGGTAACTTAAAGATAGAAACCCCAGAAAATTTAATAATTTGGCTAGAACTTAAATTTTTAATCTTTTCGATATCTTCTAGACTGACTGGCTGATGCCCGAATTCTACGGCTAAACGATTAGTAATATTCACGACGGCATCAAGGCTATCAGCAATTGTGCCATCGAAATCAAAAATTATGACTTTTACGGTCATTGTTTTGGGTGTATCTCAACTTGGGCTGAATTTTGTCTTGTGTAGTGCCTACTTGCTGGCGCTATGTCATACGTCGAGTGGTGCTTTTGCTTCCAAATTTGCCCTAGCATTGCGCCGCAACATCTCCGGTTTTATCCGCCGCAGCGCTGAGGCGGGAAACCGACGATCCCACTCTTCATCGGAAATTTCCGCTAATTCGCTTAGAAGGGGAGCTACATTGCCAGAATACGGCTGAAAATCGGCAACATCCGTAGGCTGAGCAAAACGCTGATTCCAAGGGCAAACATCCTGGCAGATATCGCAACCAGCAACCCAGCCTTGCAGAGGAGATGCGATCGCTGCCACTCCGTCCTGCTTCGCTAACGGTTTCGCTTCGCTTAGCGCATCTGGTAAGTTTTCAGCCCGATTCTCAATTGTGTGGTAAGCGATGCACCGATTAGCGTCTACAACAAAGGGCTGGGTAATTGCACCCGTGGGACAAGCATCGATACAACGAGTACAAGTGCCACAGTGTTCAGTATGGGGCAAGTCAGGCGTTAAGTCGAGGTTGGTCAATACTTCCCCTAAAAATACCCAAGAACCATACTTGCGCGTAATGACATTTCCATTCTTGGCAATCCAACCAATTCCAGCTTGCTGTGCCCAAACTTTATCTTGCACGGGGCCAGTATCAGCATAGTAACGCGCAGAGATGCCTTCTCCCTGCTCTTGCAGCCAAGTGGTGAGTGCTTTCAGCTTTTTATGCAGGATCTTGTGATAATCCCTTCCCCAGCCATAGCGGGAGATTTTGGCGTATTCCTTACCTTCGGGACGCTGGTGAGGCGTGTAATAGTTGAGGACCACACAAATTAGCGATCGCACTTCTGGCATGACTCGATGGATATCTTGCCGCTTAGGATTCGCCATCCATTCCATGTCCGCCTGATAGCCTTGTGCCAGCCATGCCTGCAACCGCTGTACTTCCACTTCTGCCCCATCTACAGCCGCGATTCCTGCCTTGTGGAATCCCAACTCAAAGGCTTTTTGCTTCACTTCGCGACTACTGATGGGTACTTTCACAAGGTTTGATGGCGATCGCACGTGACTCGAATCATTATAGTTTCTCGGATTTCGGTTTTGCACCTAGCGGTTGAAACCGCCGCAACACAGATGCAAAAGCAGGAAAGTTCTGAACAATCCCTCCAGAAGCGCAGGTGCGAACCTGCTGTTTTGTTTAATACTAATCGGTGTGGTTTGCAGGAAATGCCATGACACCATCTGACGATCTAGTTTTAACTTCCGAATCTGAATCCACCACCGAGCTGACAATTGCCGGAATAACAGAGCCTGTCGTGCTGCGCTATTTTGAAACGATGAATGCAGGCGACTTTGAGGCAACTGCTGCTTTATTTGCAGAGGATGGGGAAATGAATCCCCCATTTGAGTCGCCGATTGTGGGACATGATGCGATCGCATCTTACCTGCAAGCAGAAGCCAAGGCCATGACTCTCTCCCCCCGTGAAGGAATTGCCGAAACTCTAGAAGATGGCAACACGCAGATTCAGGTTAGCGGTAAGGTACAAACTCCCGTTTTTGGAGTCAATGTCTCCTGGATATTTATCCTCAATCCACAGCGTCAAATTATTTTTACCCGGATCAAACTATTAGCATCTCCCCAAGAGTTACTGAACTTACGCCGTTGATTACGCGCTTAGATAAGGATTTTTACCTCGATCCCAGGCTAAACCTGGGATCGAGTCATTTTATAAGTCAACTCTTCTTTGTGAAACTTATAAATTTCCTGTAAAACGATCGCTATTCGCTTTACTTTTTTTAACAAAAAGAGGCGATGCCACTCCATTGACCCGGCTCGCCTAGATCGATGTGCTGGTTCCTATTAAAAAACCTCAGGCTATCCAGCTCATGAGGTTAGAAAATACCCGGTTAAAAGCTCTCTTTGGTTCCTAATTATGTCTATTTTTTGGGCACCCTGATGGCATAAAAAACCATCAATCCCACGATGCTATGCTTTTGTCGCTTCTGGCAAACTCGCTTCTAACTTCAAACAGTTACGACCGTTTACTTGTAAGCGATACTCTACTCGATCCATTAACCTATTCATAATCAGCCACCCATAACCGCTTTCCTGTTTATCATTCGGGGTAGGCGGGAGATAAGTTGATAAGTCAAATCCCTGACCGTGATCCCAAATTTCGAGAGCAATATCCCGATTTTTTAGTTCTAGGCGAATTAGCACGGGCAAATTTGGTTGCTCCTTATGAGCATGACGCACCACATTCGAGTATGCTTCCACCAAAGCCAATCGCAAGCGATTCGATTGACGAGGCCAATCCACCGAGTCGGTCAGTTCGACTTCCAAACATCCCAGTAGCCAGCTTTCAACAATTGTTAAAAACTTCAAATCACTTGGTATGTGCAGCTCCGTTTTCATGTACTTAAAGAACCTCCAGAGAGAGTATAGTTTGGTCGTCTTCCTGAACGTTATTGGTGTGTTCTCGAATCCGCGCGAGTAAGTTATTCAAATCGAAAGGTACTGGCTCAAGGCATACAAGTTTCCAAAGCCCATCTTGTGTCAGCATACTACTCGTACCTTCAAAGCTGCCAGTGGTAACTTCTGCCGTCGGCGCGATCTCCGAAGCAGTATGTCGAAGGCTACTTTCTTGGGTGACAGTCGCCTCGGTAATCCCGTCGCTCGTCAGTAGCAGAATTTCACCTGAATTTAAGGTCAGTTGCCCCTGCTTGGCTTTCCAGATGGGTAAAATTCCCAAAGGGATGCCGCGAGTCTTGAGAAAATTTGGTTCCAGCGCCGAGTCTGAAGTAGGTGCCGCTCTTTGTTGCACGACTTCCCGATTAGACCAGACTAAGGGATAGATGTGACCGGCATTAGCATATACCAACTCTTGAGTTGCTGGGGTATAACGAGCCAGCACCATCGTGATAAAGCAGTTGGTGCTGACGAGATCGTTGGACATAATGCTGTTAAGATTCCGCATGACGACATCTGGCTCCGGAGAAATTTCCTGAGCGAGTTCCCGGCGCAGAATAGAAATTGCACTTGCCATAAATAGAGCCGCTGGGACGCCTTTCCCAGAGACATCTCCCACTGCCAGCCAAACATCGCCTTGAGGATGGACGTACACTTCAAAAAAATCACCCCCCACTTCTCTAGCAGCGACGCAGCAGGCTTGCACCTGCATCCCTTCTACTTCAGGCCAACTTTGGCGGAGGAGGTTATTTTGAATTTGACGAGCGACTTCTAGTTCGGCACGCATTTGCTGAGCTTGCTGCTGCGTGCGCTGGTAGAGTTTAGCCTGAGAAAGCGCCAAAGCGGCTTGTTCGGCGACGCCTTCTATCAGCTGAACTTCGTCGGGTGCCCAGAGGCGATCGCTATTTTCTTGATAGAGGCAGAGAACCGCTAACACCTGCTGCTGGAAGATCAGCGGCACTCCTAACTGAGTGGAACGCCTTCCCTCTTGTTCGCCTTGGGCAAGTTGGATCTTACGACTTTCCAGGGCTGCTTGGAGTAAGGAGTCTGAGTCGTGTTCCGGTACTGGGGGTTCTGTATCCTCGCTCGGCTCATTTGGAGTTGGATAGAAAAAAATTTCGCTGGTCAAGCGATCGCTCTCTACGGGTCGCAGAACGCAATAACTCGCCTCAAAAGCTTGCCCAATGGTATTGGCAACGGTTTGCAGCATACTCTGGTAATCTAGCGACTCCCGAATTGCCGTTGTCACCGCATTCAAGAGTTCTTCTCGGCGCAAGGCGCGGCGCAGTTCGTTCGTCCTTTGTTTCAGCACGCGGTAAGTTTCCGCGGCTTGTTGAACCACTGCTTTTAAGTTCTCCGGGTTCCAGGGTTTGGTGATGTACTTAAACACCTGACCGGAGTTAATCGCATCGACTAAATCTTCGACATCCGTGTAGCCGGTTAGGAGAATCCGGATGGTATCGGGAAAGCGCTCAACTGTTTTACTTAAAAATTCGGTTCCATTCATTTGGGGCATGCGCTGGTCAGAAATAATCACAGCCATTTCCCCTTCCGTGTCCAAAACTTGAATGGCGCTGAAGGCACTGTCGGCTTTGAAGACGCGAAAATCTCGCCGAAATGTCCGATAAAGTAAATCTAGGTTGTCATGCTCGTCATCAACCACCATCAGTTTGAGTTTGCTCCCTTCTGCCTGACTCATCGGCACACTCCGCTTCCCGCTTAATTAGATCATCGACAGCTTGAGGGGATTTTCACTCCTCATCCCTTGCCTGCATATCGCATTCCCGGAGCAAAATCCGGTTCTCGCTTTTATTTCTCGTGATGCTGCTGATTGATGATTCGATAGAATAACAGCTTTGAGGGCATTCTGAGACGCCCATTGACTAAGGTTTGTTACTCGACCAACTGACTACGGGTTAAATACCGCTGCCAGGATATAGAGGCGAGCATAGCTGCCAGGTTGTGGCAGCTACAGAGGGTTCACCGATGTCAAGCCAAGCAGAAGTCAACTCATACCGAGCGCCCGATCCTCCACAAGCAAAGGTATTTATCCGACTAAGCCAGAGCGTAGAGCACGCACCGCCGCTTGGGTGCGGTCATCGGCACACAGCTTGTTCAAAATATTCCGGACGTGGGTTTTGACAGTTCCGACAGTGATGTAGAGCTTTTCCGCGATCGCGGCATTGCTGCACCCTTCAACAATCAGCTGCAAAACTTCTAATTCCCGTTCCGTCAGCGGATAAGCTTCAATTAGCTGGCTGTATTCCGGTTCGGTGGCATTGATAATCACCGTTTTGGATATGGCTGCTTGATCCAATCCTGTCTGACTAGATCGAGTTTGCTGCAAGACAATCCGGGCGATCGCTGGGTCGATCCAGCCGTTGCCTTCGTGCGTCACTTGCAGCGCTTCGAGCAACTTATCAAAACTAATGTTTTTCATGCAGTAGGAATCTGCACCTGCTGCAAATGCCGCCAATACCGCTTCTTCGTCATCTTGTAAAGTCAACACCAGTATCTTGGTATGACCCCCATCCTCCGAAGCCGCCTGCCATTCCCTAAACGTCCTCGTCAATTCAATTCCGTCCATATCGGGCAGGCCAATATCGACAATCGCCACATCTGGCTTGGTCGTTTCCAGTAATTTCAGACCTTCAGTGGCATTGGCGGCTTCACCTACAAATTCAATTTCCCCGCGCTGTTGCAGCGCTGTCCGGATGCCGACCCTAGTCAGGTCGTGGTCTTCAATTAAAGCGACGCGAATTTGACTCATCTTCTCTTCCACACTTTGCAATTCTATGGACTTTCTAAAAATAAAGATTTCCTAAAGAGTTTGCAGTCGTCAATCTACTGCCATTCTTTGCGTGTTCTAGTATTAGTAATTTATACCCTCCTCATCTGTTTGAGGTGATATTTTTACTGGCGGGGACATGGCAAACCTAACCATAAACCAAAGCTTGAGCGCGGCAGTCTTTTAAAGGGGACAGTTTGGCAATTGGTCAATTTTAGTACGAGTGTACAATCGATAACTGCAACAAACCACTAACCATCTGGATTTTACCTTTCTGCTGGAGCGCACAAGGCGGTTTCTCTGGTTGAGTCAGGTGGCTGAACTGGGAAAATGCCTTGCTCAACATCACCAGACGTGGCAGACAGCAGAATCTCAGATTTTTACTTGCCAATGGGAGCACGAGCAGCCCAGAGTTCAACTACCGCTGGTATGAGTATACCGGGTTGGCAGCATGAGAATCATCCGGGCTGGAGAATTCTTTAAAGGAATCTCTTTGCCAAACCATCTAGAGCCGAAGCAGCGAGCATAGATAGCTCGTTCAGTTACACCCCGATCCCAGGACTGTACCTGTTACAGAACCGGATTGTGTCGGCTTTGGACTTGGCAAGTTGGGCGATCGCTTTCTCCATCAGTAGCCACTCACTCGTTATCAGCCACCATCTACACTTTCACTGGGACAGCACCCAAGTTCGTTAAGCTAAAAGCTTAAGCTAAAAGTCAAAGCTTGCAATGGCTCCTTCTGGAACTCAATACCTACACCTTCTTTGGTCCGATCTTCCCGTGCGTCGGCGAGGTGCCCTGATCATCGCCATCCCGATCATGTGTCTTTTAACGTCGGTGGTGGTATTTGCTGGGCTGCAACGCAGTACTGCAACGGCGCAAAATTATGTTGACAAAACGCAGAAGGTGCTATTACAAGCCAATCGCTTGCTCACAGCGATAGTGGATGCCGAAACAGGGGTTCGGGGTTATGCCTTAACTTATCGCCCGGAATATCTAGAACCTTATAACGCAGCGATCGCAAGCATTCCTCAATTCCTCAAAGAACTGGATAATTCCGTCAAAGATAAGCCGCAACAGATGCAACGAGTCCAGCAGCTTCAAACGCTGGTACGGCAAAAAGTCAGCATAATGAACCAGAATGTGGCTCGGATAAAAGTCGTCAAGCAGGGAAATGCTGGCAGTTTCCGATTGGAGCCTCAAGCCAAAACCACGATGGATGCCATTCGTCGGCAAATTGCCCTGTTCTCCGCCGAGGAAGCTCGTTTGCTTGACCAGCGCAGCCGAGACTTAAAGCATCAGCAGCGAATTACCATTGGCGTACTCAGCGCCACAGCAACACTCGGTCTTCTGGGATCGCTAGCAGCGGTGTATCTGTTCGATCAGCTCGACCGGGAACTGGCAGGACAACAAACGGGTTTGCGTGAAAGTAACATTCGCATCCGCGCCATTTTAGACAATGTGGTAGATGGGATTATCACTATCAACGATCAAGGTCATATTGAGTCTTTTAATCAAGCTGCTACCTTGATGTTTGGGTACGAACCCGCCGAAGCGATTGGCAAAAACCTGAAACTCTTGGTGGCGCAGCCCTTCAGCGGTGATAGCATCCAGGCGCTCAACCACTTTGTGGGCAACAACCCAGTCAAAATGCGGCAACTGCAAGAAACGGTAGGACGCCGCAAGAATGGCACCACGTTCCCAATGGAGTTAGCGTTTAGCGAGATACATTCTTACAATCAGCGCTTGCTGATTGGGATTATGCGGGACATTACGGATCGCCAGCAAGCTGAGGAAATGCTGCGAAAACAAGCGACATTGCTGGATCTGGCAAATGACGCGATTTTGGTGCGCGATCGCGACGATCGGATTACTTATTGGAATCTGGGGGCAGAACGGCTGTACGGTTGGACAAAGAAAGAAGCCCTCGGTCAATACGCCCACGAACTCTTGAGAACCGAATTTCCCCCTAATATCGAAGAAATCGACGAAATGTTTCTTCACGACGGTTACTGGAAAGGTGAACTGCTCGACACCAAGCGCGATGGTACGCAGATTCGGGTTTCTAGCCGATGGACATTGCAGACAGACAATGAGGGCGAACCCTTAGCGACCCTGGAAATCAACAGCGACATCACCGAACGCAAACAAGCAGAAGAAGATTTGCGATCGCGTGCAGGGGAATTAGCCCGCTTAAGCGCCATCCTTGCCCAAACCAATATTGCTCTAGAGAAACGCAACCAAGAACTCGATCAGTTTGCCTATATTGTCTCCCACGACCTCAAAGCACCGCTCAGAGCGATCGCTAATCTCTCCACTTGGATTGAAGAAGACATCTCCGACCAACTGACTGAAGAAACTAGGCACAATCTAGACTTAATGCGATCGCGCGTCCATCGTATGGAAGCGCTGATCAATGGTGTCCTTCAATATTCCCGCGTTGGGCGCATAAAGGCGTCTGTGGAATGGGTGGATGTGGAAAAACTTCTCGCAGAGGTCATTGACACCCTGGCACCGCCACCGGCTTTTACCATTGTCGTAAGCCCTGCAATGCCTACCCTACGCACCGAACGCTTGCCCCTACAACAGGTGTTTGCCAATCTGATTAGCAACGCGATTAAACACAACCCCCAAACAGAGGGACAAGTGACAATATCTGTTCAAGACCAAAGTAACTTTTATGAGTTTGCCGTGGCAGATAACGGGCCAGGAATTGCCCCCGAATATCACGAGAAGGTTTTTGCCATCTTTGAGACTTTACAAGCTCGCGATATCGTCGAAAACACGGGCATCGGTCTAACCCTGGTCAAAAAAATCGTTGAAACCCAAGGAGGAACCATCTGGGTAGAATCTCAAGCAGGCAAAGGAGCAACCTTTCGCTTTACCTGGTCGAAATCGGTTCTGAGTACCTAAACTCATCTCAGGCACCCGTCTTAAGCTGGCGGTTGAAAGCGCGTCTAAACATCCCAGAGGCGTTCAATCTTCTCCCCTCTCCGTGAAGGTCGAGGGGCTGGGGGTGAGGTTCCTTCTTGCACTCAAGAGAGAACTGCGATAAACAAAACCATCCTTGCTTAGGCGTACAAAAGTACCAATCCAAAAACTTTTGGTCTGCATCTAATGCGAGTTTTAAATCTTCGATTGGTACTAAAACTTACTTTTTTACTTTCGTTAAAACTTAAACTTTTTTTTTAAATTCAAGCCTTTAGTAAGGATTCCTTAATTTAGAT
The DNA here is from genome assembly GCF_039961875.1 of Trichocoleus sp. ST-U2. Taxonomy (NCBI): domain Bacteria; kingdom Bacillati; phylum Cyanobacteriota; class Cyanophyceae; order Leptolyngbyales; family Trichocoleusaceae; genus Trichocoleus; species Trichocoleus sp. ST-U2. The sequence continues at coordinate 73,475 of NZ_JAMPJY010000001.1, forward strand.
TCGATAGAGTAACGGTGCAAATTGTAGATGCCGAATCTCTATAATCGTCCCTATGGCTGATGCTACGTCAGGGTTGATTCTACTAAAAAGCAACTACAAAAACTCTGGCGCGAATTGACAAGCCAGCGCTAGGCTAATGCCTCGCTCCGAAGACACGCGATCGCCACTCCAACTCAATTGCGCGGACTTTCTGGAGCGAGTTCTATAATACTGGATGCAATCCGACTGAACACAGCGGAAAACCCTAGGCAATCGATCACCTTCCTAGTGGTTGATGCCTGAGAAAGTGGTTTTATGGCAATTTGTGTTTAGAAGGATGAAACTTTTGCCAGGGGTAGGCTTCCAGGTAATGCGTTACGGTATCGCTCTATTAGCGGTGACACTAGCACTGCTAATTAAACTGATTCTAAACATTCTAACTGGTGGAAAAGAAACTCCTTTTCTAATACTTTTTGCTGCCATATTGGTGGGCATCTGGTATGGTGGCACGAAACTCGGTCTGTGGAGCGCTGTTTTAGCGGCTTTCGCCAATGTAAAAAAGTACCCAGAGGCGGGAAGCCCAAGCGAAAATTCCGTTTTGGAAACGAAGCTGAGTAGTGCTGTTAGCAATTATCCTCAGATGTCTCTAAAAACGCCAGACCGAAGCCGCGATCGCTCCTGGGAGGAAATGCTCAGCGATCGCGGCTTCTTACAGCCAACTCCAACGGCATCGGGAGATGAACTGCAAAAACTCAACTTCCATCTAGAAAACTCACCCTTAGCACTCATCGAGTGGGACAGCAACTTTCGAGTGGCGAGGTGGTCGCGGGAAGCTGAAGCGCTCTTCGGATGGGGAAGCGCCGAAGTAACGGGTAAACATCCTCAGGAATGGCAATTTATCTACCCTGAAGATGTAGCAGCAGTCAATGATGAGATCGGACGGTTGCTCAAAGGCAGCGAAGGGCGCAGCGTGTCCCAAAACCGTAACTATACAAAAGATGGCTCGATTGTCTACTGCGAGTGGTACAACTCTGCTTTGCTAGATGAATCGGGTCGCTTGATGTCAGTGTTATCTTTGGTTCTGGATGTTACCAGTCGGCAGCAAACGCAAGCAGCGCTACATACGAGCGAGGAGCGACTGCGATTGTCCCTGGAGGCAGGACGGATGGGGATCTGGGACTGGAATATCCTCACCGGGGAGCTGACGTGGTCAGAGACTCTAGAACGCATGCACGGTTTACTTCCCGGAACTTTTGCCGGTACGTTTGCCGCCTTCCTAGAAGTCGTGCATCCAGAGGATCGGGATTCCTTGAAAAAGGCGATCGCTCAGTCAGTCGAGCAGAAGACTGATTTTGAGCTTGAATTTCGCATCGTTTGGCCTGACAGTAGCATCCACTGGATCTCTGGAAAAGGTCAGGTTTTGTGCGACGAAACCGGCAAGGCAGTACGCACGATTGGGGTGGGTACGGACATCAGCGAAAGCCATCGGCACGCTACGCTACGCCAGCGAATTGGCGAACAACAGCGCTTTTTGGGTGAAGCGACGACCCTCCTGACTAGCTCCCTTGACTATCAAACCACCTTAGAAACCCTGGCTCATCTAGCAGTTCCCCAGCTAGCTGACTGGTGTTCTATCGATATGCTCGACGAAAATCAAACAATTCGCCGACTGGCGGTTGTCCATCAAGATCCATCGAAGGTCGATTGGGCTTACCAATTGCAGGAGCGCTACCCGCCCGATCCCGATGAATCTTATGGTCTCCCCAACGTTTTACGCACGGGTCAGGCGGAGTTATACGCGGAGGTTCCCGACTCCCTCCTGGTAGAGGCGGCTCGCGATCCCGAACACCTAGAAATCTTGAGACAGATAGGCTTTACATCGGCAATGGTGGTGCCCCTGGTAGCTCGCGGACGCACCTTGGGGGCAATTACCTTTACCTCAGCCGAGTCGGGTCGTCGCTACGGTCAGGCTGACCTGACCTTTGCCTGCGAACTTGCCCGTCGCGCCGCTTTAGCTGTTGACAACGCGGGTCTGTTTAAAACGCTGCAACAAGAACTCGCAGAGCGTCAGCGAACGGAGGCGGCATTGCGGGAGAGCGAAGAACGCTTCCGCACGATGGCAGATAGTGCCCCCGTCTTGTTATGGGTGGCAGATCGGGATGGGCGGTGTCATTTCTTCAATCAGCGTTGGCTGAGCTTCCGAGGGCGAACCTTGGAGGAAGAACTCGACAAAGGTTGGGCAGAAGGCGTGCATCCAGAGGATTTGCCGCGCTGTTTGGATACTTATCGGGCGGCTTCTCATGTCCAAAAAAATTTCCAAATGGAGTACCGTCTGTTGCGGGCAGATGGGCAGTATCGCTGGGTCTTAGATACCGGAACGCCGCGATTTTTGGCGGATGGGAGTTTTGCGGGTTATATTGGCTCGTGTATTGACATTACTGAGCGAAAATTTGCCGAAGAAGCTTTGCGCGATCGCGCGGCGGAATTAGCCCGTCTGAGTAACATCCTCACTAAAACCAACGCCGCTTTAGAAAAACGCAACGCCGAACTCGACCACTTCGCTTATATTGTTTCCCACGATCTCAAGGCACCTCTAAGAGCGATCGCTAACCTCTCCACTTGGATTGAAGAAGACCTACTCGACTTTCTAAATCCGGAAACCCAGCAGAATATGAATTTACTGCGGGGGCGCGTTCATCGGATGGAAGCTCTAATCAACGGTCTTTTGCAGTATTCTCGTGTGGGGCGGGTTAAGACCTTTGTGGATCTTGTGGACGTTGACACCTTACTGGCAGAAGTTATCAACACGCTTGCACCTCCACCCACGTTCGCTATCACCATCCAGCCCGGAATGCCTACCTTCCACACCGAGCGCTTGCCCTTAGAACAAGTGTTTGCAAATCTGCTCAGCAATTGCTTCAAACACCACCCTCGGTTGGATGGAAGCGCGACTATATCAGTACAAGATAAAGAAACATTCTATGAATTTGCCGTGGCAGATGATGGGTGTGGGATCGCTCCGCAATATCATGAAAAAATTTTTGTCATGTTTCAAACTCTAGAGGCACGAGATAAGGTAGAAAACACCGGCGTGGGACTCGCCATCGTTAAGAAAATCATCGAAAACAAAGGAGGAACCATTCGCCTGGAATCTCAAGTCAATCAAGGGTCAACTTTCTACTTTACCTGGCCCAAACAACCCAGTAGTAACAATTCGCTTTTTGTCTAGATATGGATATCACTAATAAAAAAATGAATAAAAAAATAATAATCAATCGTTTTTTAAATCATGGTAGATAAGATGACAAACCTTTTGCTAGTTGATGACGACGAAGTTGATGTGATGACCGTAAAACGGGCATTCAAAAAAAATAATATTCAAAATCCCTTCTATGTCGCCAATAACGGGCTAGAAGCACTAGCTATGTTGCGGGGGACTGACGATTCAACAAAGGTTCCGCGAGAGCGGCGGCTGGTCTTACTCGACTTGAATATGCCCAAAATGGGTGGAATTGAATTTTTACGGGAATTGCGGGCAGACCCAGAACTTCGAGCAATTCCAGTGATTGTACTAACGACTTCCAATGAAGATAAAGACAAGGTGGAAGCCTACAATCTCAATGTAGCGGGTTATATTGTCAAACCCGTAACATTTGCTAAATTCGTGGAGGTAGTGGCAACGCTCAATCAATATTGGATGCTTAGTGAAATGCCCTAATTTTGGAGAATGGGTAATGGATTGTAAGAGTGATGAGTGATGAGTGATGAATTACAAGAAAATTCTTTAATTCAAAACTTAAAATTTAAAACTCAAAGCTTTTTACGAATTCCGTCCTTGAATGGTTATGGAAGAAAAGTTAAAAATCCTGGTAGTCGATGATGATGAAGTAGACCGGATGGCGGTTCGCCGGTCGCTCAAAACGGCTGGCGTGCAAATGGAATTAGTAGAAACCAGCGACTGCCAAGGAGCGATCGCTACTTTACACAGCGACCATTTTGACTGTGTCTTCCTCGACTATCGCTTGCCTGACGGGGATGGACTCACCCTCGTTCAAAATATCCGCTCGTCTGGTTTTAAAATCCCCTTGGTCGTCTTGACGGGTCAGGGAGACGAACAAACTGCCGTCGAACTGATGAAAGCCGGAGCATCCGACTATATTTCTAAAGGCAAAGTTTCTCCAGAAAGTCTCTCTCGCAGCCTGCACAATGCGCTTCGCCTCTATCGAGCGGAAAGACAGGCATCAGAAGCAAACCAATTACTCAAAGAAAGCGAAGAACGCTATCGATTTGTTCTAGAGGGATCGAACGACGGAATTTGGGACTGGGATATCACCACCAACACCGTTTATTGGAATGACCGCTGTTTTGAAATCAGCGGCTTGTCCCGTGAAGAATTTGTCGGCAATTACCAGGCATTGTGCCAACTTTTGCATCCAGAAGATCGATACCGCATCGTCCAGAGCATCCGCGATCACCTGGAGCATCAAGTTGAATGTAATGTGGAATTTAAGCTGTTGCACGCTTCTGGGCATTATCGTTACTGCATTGCCAGAGGCAAAGCGCAGCGAGATGGGAACGGCAAGCCTTTCCGGATGTCTGGAATTATTAGCGATATTACAGAGCGCAAGCGGGCATTAGAAAACCAGCGATTTCTGGCAGAAGCGAGTGCTGTCCTTTCAGCTTCTCTAGATTACAAAACAACCCTCGAGAATCTGGCTCAATTGGCAGTGCCCCACTTAGCCGACGTGTGCATAGTAGATATTCTGGCAGCGGACGGCTCAATTCATCGGATGGGGACGGCTTATCCAAACCCCTCTCCAGAGAAGTTGGTGCAAGAGGTGCTGCATCTGTTCCCCCCCGACCCGGATGGAGAACACCCCGCAAGCGAAGTATTACGCACGGGCAAACCAAAATTTGCCGTTGAAATTGACGACGAAATGCTCGTAGCTGCGACCCGCAATGCCGAACATCTGCAAATCGTTCGGGAGCTGGGCTTTCAGTCTTACATGGTGGTGCCCCTGTTGGTGCGCGATCGCACGTTGGGGGCAATTTCCTTAGTGTCCACTCAAGAGAAACGCCGCTACGATGCGATGGACTTGGCTCTGGCAGAGGAACTTGCCCGTCGTGCTGCCTTATCGGTCGAAAATGGAAAATTATACCGGGAAGCGCAAGCGGCGACTGAGAACTTACGCAAGGCGATCATTATTCTGGGCGAACAACAGCAACAACTCCGGACACTCCAGCAGCTGACGAATTTACTAAACCAGCGCCTGAGTGACTTACCCGGTTTGTTACGGGTGATGGTTCAAGCGGTTTGCGATGCGATCGCGGGTGCCCAGTTTTGCTTTATCATGCTGCAAAACCCCCAGTGCAATCGCCTGGTCTTAACGGTGACGGCGGGAATCGGTACGGAAAAATTGCGCCTGGAAGATGGTTTTAGTTCGGGGGAAGGATTGCTTTCTCAGGTGTTTTTGACTGGGATTTCTCAGCTTATCGAAGGGGAACAAGCCGCTTTCCTCCACTCGACATCCGACACCGTAAAGCCCTCAGAGTTGCCAGCTTCACTTTATGTGGTGGCGATTGAGTCCGCGCAAGCGGGACGGTTGGGCGTGCTGGCAATCGGTAATTGGGAAAATTCTCATGCGTTTGACGAAGAAGACCGATATCTGCTGGCGGCGGTGGGAGAACAAGCCGCGATCGCGATTAATAATGCCCGTCTGATCAATGCTTTAGAAGAACGAGAGGAACGCTTAGCTTTACAAAACGAAATCCTGGCTCAGCAAAACAAGGAACTCGAAAATCTTTCCACGCAAATTCAACTTCAGAATCTGCAATTGATGGAAGCAGCGCGGTTGAAATCGCAGTTTCTCGCCACCATGTCCCACGAACTGCGGACGCCGATGAATGCCGTGATCGGCTTTTCTCAACTGCTGTTGCGCCAGCGGCAAAATCAGCTTAGCCCGCAACAATTGGACATGGTGGATCGCATTCTCAGCAATGGGAAACACCTGCTAACGCTGATTAATGACATCCTTGACCTCTCAAAAATTGAAGCCGGAAGATTGGAACTCAAACTGGAAGAATTTAATCTGCCAGTGCTAGTGAGAACAACCGCAGAAGAATTGCGATCGCTTGCTTCAGAAAAGCATTTGGATCTGCAAGTCGAGGCAAATTTACAAAACCCTCAGATATTGAATGATAGCGCTCGGTTGCGGCAGATTTTGGTGAATCTTCTCTCCAATGCGATTAAATTCACCGACACCGGAAGTGTGTGCATCAAAGTACAAGAAATTTCCCCGGATCAAGTGTTACTTAGCGTTCAAGATACCGGAATTGGAATTGCTGAGGAAAACTTAAAGCATATTTTTGAAGAATTTCGGCAAGTCGATCAGTCCCTCGCCAAAAAATATCCGGGTACGGGTTTAGGGCTTGCCATCACTCACTCATTAGTGCAATTAATGCATGGAAAAATATCAGTGGAAAGTCATTTAGGTCACGGATCTACCTTCAATGTAGAATTTCCCCGCCGAGTCAGTATTTAGCTTGTTTTCATCGAATCAGTTGTGTCGAGGCAGTTCTCAATCAAGGGTGCCCTACACCCTCACAATTCAAATAGAATTGCTCTACACTCAGTAAGCGCTTTCATGCCGAGGATTGATGACGAGTGACAGATGTTAGCCTAAAGTAACCAATACAGGATCTCGAAGCGTCTGCGGCGATGATTCAGCTACTTGTTCGATTGAAAAGAGTTTTGAGAATTCGGTCTTCGCTTGATTGGGTAATTTAATTCATCCGCTGCATTGAGAAAATAAATGTCTGGTCACGATATTATCGTCCTCGGTGCCTCTGCCGGCGGGGTAGAAGCGCTGACTCAACTGGTCAAGGCTTTGCCGCCGGATTTGCCAGCTGCAATCTTTGTCGTCATACACTTCCCTGCCCACAGCACCAGCGCCATGCCAAGTATCCTGAATCGCTGCGGCTCTTTGAAAGCATCTCATCCCAAGGACGGCGAGGCGATTCAATATGGGCGGATTTATGTGGCACCCCCCAATTACCATTTATTAGTTAAACGCGGATACATCCACCTGGCTCGTGGTCCTAAGGAGAACGGTCACAGACCCGCCATCGATCCCCTATTTCGCACGGCAGCCCAGTTCTATGGACGGCGAGTGGTGGGTGTGGTGCTTTCAGGCAATCTTGACGACGGGACGGCGGGACTCGCAGCGGTGAAGCAGCGAGGCGGTGTCGCAGTGGTTCAAGATCCCAACGACGCCTTGTTTCCCGGAATGCCCCGTAGCGCTATCGAGAACGTAGAAGTCGATTATATTTTGCCTTTGTCAGCGATCGCTCCTACCCTGGTAAGCTTGGCTCAAGAGTCAGTGACAGCCGAGGAAAAAGAGCCTGTAACTGATGAGATGGAAATGGAATCCGAGAGCGCAGAATTAAATATGGCTTCCATACACAAAGATGACAGACCCGGAACGCCCTCCGGCTTCGGCTGTCCAGATTGCGGGGGTGCCCTGTGGGAACTGCACGACGGTCAGTTGCTTCGGTTCCGCTGCCGCACGGGTCACGCCTATTCCGGCGAGACTCTGCTGGCAGAGCAATCTGAGGCACTAGAGACGGCACTGTGGAATGCGTTTAGGGCACTAGAAGAACGTGCCGCTTTGTCCCGTCGGATGCATCAAGGGGCACGCGATCGCAACCAAACTCGGTCAGCCAAACGCTTTGAAGAACAGGCGCACGAAGCTCAGCACAACGCTACCATCATCCGGCAACTGCTTTTAAATGGCAATGGGGACAAAGAGAAAGATACCCAGACAGACCCGGAAAATGGGAAGCAGGTAGAAAAGGAGAATCGGAGAAAAGCAGGATCGAACCCAGAAACCGAAGAAAATTCTTACCCTTTGATTACCTTTCCCATCGTGGCAGTGGCAGCGTCTGCCGGTGGGATAAAAGCCATCACCGAATTGATTTCTGGCTTGCCAAAAGACTTTCCGGCAGCGATCGCCATCGTCCAGCACCTAGACCCCAAACACCCCAGCCTACTCGCAGAAATCCTGAATCGTCGCACGTCTCTACCCGTCAAGCAGGCAGAACCAAGAGAGCAAATGCGTCCGGGGACAATCTATATCGCGCCGCCGAATCATCACCTGCTGATCGACCCAGACGCTACTCTCTCCCTCACCCAGACGAAACTGGTGCATTTTGTCCGTCCCTCCGCTGACCTACTCTTTGAATCAATCGCGGCGAGTTTTAAAGAACGAGCGATCGCGGTTGTCCTCACCGGGACGGGTAAGGATGGTGCAACCGGCATCAGAGCGATTAAACAAATGGGCGGAATCGCGATCGCGCAAGATCGGGAATCTTCGCAGTATTTTGGGATGCCGGGAGCCGCAATTGAAACTGGAGCAGTCGATTGGATACTCCCCTTAAATGAAATTGCTGCTACTTTGGTGAATCTGGTAAATAGCTAATTGCAAATGGCAAATTGTTGTCACCAACTTTAATCATTTATAGATAGAGTTTGCTAATAAAAATAGGGCAAAAAGCTAGTGATTTACCACGAATCGCTAATCAAACTGTGAGCAATCAATGTAACTTTGTTGAAGACTGGGAATCGGAAATCCTCAGTAGTCATTAAGTCCTCAGCTTGCTGCGATTGACAACTAACCTTTCTACCACTCCCAAAGCGTGATATCTAATTACGCTAATATACTAAATTGATGTTGTGTAAAAAAATATTCGATTAAGCGAGTAGCTATTATAGTCATTTTCGATCGGGTAAGATATACAGAGAAAACCTAAGCGCTAACCCTCTTCCCAACGCGGTTGTGGGCGGTCAATTCAAAGCCTCTCTCAGATTCTTCTAGAGCAATGGAAGCGAGGTCAAAACCGTATTGCACTTATGGAAAACTGGTATAACTAACAACTACTTATGGATCGCTCAATCCTCAACCCTGAATTTGAAGCGCTGCTAGAGTATCTTAAAGGCAGCCGTGGCTTTGATTTTACTGGCTACAAACGTTCCTCTCTGATGCGTCGCGTCCTGAAAAGGATGCAGATAGTAGGACTGGAAAGCTACAACGATTATATGGATTACCTAGAAGTATATCCAGAAGAATTTATTCACCTGTTTAACACGTTGTTGATTAATGTAACTGCCTTCTTCCGCGATCGCTCAGCCTGGGATTACATTATTGAAGAAATCGTTCCCACCATTGCCGCCCGCAAACAAATCAACGAACCGATCCGCATCTGGAGTGCTGGCTGTGCCTCTGGAGAAGAAGCTTATACTATCGCGATGGCGTTCGCTGAAGCGCTGGGAGTGGAACAGTTCAAAGAACGGGTGAAAATTTATGCCACCGAGTTAGACGAGGAAGCCCTCAATCTAGCCCGCCAAGCGACCTATTCAGCGAAGGATGTCGCGGATCTGGCTCCGGAAATGGTAGAGAAGTACTTCGAGGAATGCGCTCGCGGCTATAACTTTCGCAAGGCTCTGCGTCGCTCGGTGATTTTTGGGCGTCACAACTTGACGATTGATGCTCCCATCTCCCGCATTGACTTACTGGTGTGTCGCAACACTTTGATGTATTTCAATGCCGAAACTCAATCTAAAATCCTCTCCCGCTTTCACTTTGCCCTGAATGACAGTGGCTTTATCTTTTTAGGGAAGGCGGAGATGTTGCTCAGCCACAGCCACACTTTCACACCTGTGGATTTGAAGCGGCGTATCTTTACCAAAGCCCATAAAATAGGAATACGCGAACGGTTGTTGCTTATGGCTCAGTCTGGCAGCGAGGAGGCAGCGAACAATCTAGCCACTCATGTCCGCATTCGGGAAGTCGCCTTCGACAGCAGCCCGACATCCCAGATAGTGATAGATGTCAATGGCTTTTTAGTGCTGGTGAACGAACGTGCTAGGGCAATGTTTCCCTTGAGTCCGAAGGATCTGGGTCGCCCCTTGCAAGATTTAGAAATTTCTTATCGTCCCCTGGAATTACGCTCTTGTATCGATCAAGCCTATGCGGAGCGCCGACAGATTACTGTCAGGGATGTGCCGTGGCAAACCCCGAAAGGCGAAACGATTACTCTAGACGTGCTGGTGGTACCGCTCGTAGAGGTATCCAACAATCTTTTAGGCGTCAGTATTTCCTTCATTGATGTCAGCCGCTACAAACAGCTACAGGACGATTTGCAACAATCCAACCAAGAACTGGAAATGGCTTATGAGGAACTCCAGTCTACGAATGAAGAGTTGGAAACGACGAACGAGGAACTCCAATCCTCTAACGAAGAGTTAGAGACGACAAATGAGGAACTCCAATCCTCTAACGAAGAGCTAGAAACCATGAACGAAGAGCTACAATCCACGAATGAGGAATTGCAGGCTCTTAACGATGAAATGCACCGCCGCAGCGAAGCACTCAACGACGCAAACGCCTTTTTAGAGTCGATTTTAGGCACTCTTCGGGGCGGCATCGTCGTAGTCGGGCGAGATATGCATATCCAGCGTTGGGATCGCAAAGCTGAGGAGTTGTGGGGACTGGGAAGCGATGAAATCCAAGGACAACACTTTCTAAATTTAGATATTGGCTTGCCAGTAGAGCAACTCAAACAGCCGATTCGCAACTGTCTAGCTGGGGAGAACGATTTACAAGAAATTATCCTCAATGCCACTAACCGACGCGGCAAGGCAATTGAGTGTAAAGTCTCTTGTAAACCTTTGTTAGGGAAGGAGGGAGAGATTCGAGAAGTGCTTTTATTCATGGAGGAGCAAGAAGGAGTTCCTGAATGAATGAGGACAAGTTTTCCCAGCAGATAATCCTTCTACAACAACACTTGGCAATCCTGCACAAATATTTATTAGCCATTGATTCATCGCCCCTACAGGCATTAATCTTGCAGCAAATCGTGTTGGCGACGGCAGCGTTTGAGGACTTTTGCTTCGTCTTGGAAGACTTGCTGGTGGCGCACGAGGAGCTATCTCAATCCAACGAGCGTTTGGCAGCGATGGAGAGCGATCGCCAAGACATGAACCAATCTCGACAGTTCCAGGTGCAATACTCTAAACAGAGGCTACAACTTCTCAATGAGCAACTGCGAGCGACTGTCGAAGCATTAGCCAAGAGCGATCGCGCCTTAGAAAATAAAAACCACGACTGGCTTGTCGTCAACGAACACCTGCAAAGCGCGATCGCCCAAATTAAGACCACTGCTGATAGCTTAGAGGCGCGTAACGAAGATTTACAAATAAAATCAGAACAATTAGATACAAGTAACGAAGAGCTACGCCTAACAACAGAAAAACTGCGGCTGTCCAGCAACCAGGTTAACCAAGCCAACGCCTTTCTCAAATCTATTTTTACCAGCCTACCGGGCGGCATTGTCGTATTAAACCAAGAACTGAACATCCAAATCTGGAATCCTCAAGCTGAAGATTTGTGGGGACTGCGTAGCGATGAAGTCCAGGGACAGCCCTTTCTAAATTTAAAGATTGGCTTGCCGGTAGAGCAGCTTAGACAGCCGATTCAAAGCTGTTTAACCGGGGACTTGGAATACCACGAAGAAATACTAGATGCTATCAACCGGCGTGGGAGGACAATTCAGTGTAAAGTCACCTGTATGCCTCTATTTATTTTAAAAAAAGATATTCAGGGAGTGATTGTATTAATGCAAGAATTGCACAGCGCTATGCCAATACTATAAAAATCTCAAAGCTACAGTCTGTTTTGGAATATTTTTTCTAAGTATGTGTAAAAACTCAACCTTACTGGTATAAAACTAACCGCTTTCCAAACCTCGATCCGACAAGATAAAAAAAGTTAAAGTTAGCCGCTTTCTCCCTAAAAAAAGCTAAAATATTTTATCTTTTTCTTCTTCTAACCAGGCAACGCTTACCGTGAAGTGGGCAGAAGGCTGGGGGATCGGGTTTGTTTGGTTTCGAGAAGGAACGGAAAGGTATGTGGATAAAGCTCTGGTTACGGCTTATGGATTTCACCTAACTTATCAGCCTTAAAGAGGATTTACACATAAATTTCTTACAGTTAACTCAAAGTATGTACATAGTGTCTTTACTAAGATTTTGCACACCTTGTGTGTTACGGGAATTTATTCATTAAAGTTAAGTTCAACGGCACTTGCTGCCAAAAGCTAAAAACTTTGTGTGATTTGTCTAGTTGCTTAGGGCGCTTACAGCTAATCTGATTTCCAAATTGCTCAAAAAGCAAAATGGGTGATTCAAGAGCTTAACAAAAGTTTAAAAAAAGATAGTAATCAAGAATTTCATGACTTTTCACCTAAAAGGAGAGCGGTTTACCGAGAAAATAGAGACGGCACGCCAACGCGCAGCGGCGTTACAGCAGCGTGTCACCGAATCGCCTCAGCAACAGCCAGAGCTGCTAGCGGGATCGCTGGAAGAATTAAAAACCGCTTTGGAAGAATTACACGTAGCCGAAGAAGAACTGCGCCAGCAGAATGAGGAGTTGTTAGGGGCGAGGGGAGCATTGGAATCGGAACGCCAGCGCTACCTAGACCTATTCGAGTTTGCTCCAGATGGCTACCTGGTAACAGATGCGGCTGGAACGATTCGGGAAGCCAACCGCGCCGCTGCTGAGCTTCTCGGTATCTTGCCCACTTACCTAGTGGGCAAACCGCTAATCATATTTGTGCCTGAAGAAGCTCGTCGAGCCTTTCGTTCCCAACTGACTCAGGTGCCAAAGTTAGGCTTAGTTCAGGAGTGGGAGGTGCGACTAAAATCGCGTCAAGGCAAACTCTTTAATGCTGCGCTGACTGTCGCCAGCGTCCCAGATAAGCAAGGTAAGGGGTCTTCCCTGCGCTGGATGCTACGTGATATCACCGCCCGCAAGCAAGCGGAGGAGAAAATTCGCTATTATCATTTACAAAATTTGCGCCTTCAAGAAGAAGTCCGGCTGAAGTCGCAGTTTTTGGCGCTGATGTCCCACGAACTGCGGACTCCGATGAATGCGATTCTAGGCTTTTCGCAATTGCTGATGCGCCAAGCTCAGCATCAGCTGGGCCAAAGCCAAATACATATGCTGGAGCGCATTTTTAATAGTGGCAAACACCTACTCAAACTGATTGAGGATATTCTGGACTTCTCTAAGCTAGAGGCGGGAAAGCTGGAATTAAATTTGGAAGAATTTGACTTAGTCGAGCTAGTCACGCAAACGGTGGAAGAACTCCAGAGCTTGGCTCAGCAGAAGCACCTGGAAGTGCATATTCACGTTAGTCTTGATAATCCTTGTGTTGTGAATGACAGTAATCGCGTGCGGCAGGTGTTGGTTAATCTTCTTTCCAATGCGATTAAGTTTACCGATTCGGGTAGCATTACTGTGGATGCTTGCGAACCGACACCCGGCCAAATTGCGATCGCTGTCAAAGATACGGGCATTGGGATCGAGGAGTCGGAAGTCCAGGAAATTTTTCAAGAATTTCGACAACTCAGTCAAAGCCTGACGCGCACTCATGGGGGTACGGGTTTAGGGCTTGCCATTACTGACCGATTGGTTCGCATGATGGATGGGAAAATACAGGTGGAAAGTCAGCCGGGAGAGGGTTCAACTTTCCGCCTAGAGTTGCCCCGTGAAGTCACATCAAGCTCTAATACTGCTGTAATCGTGTGATAACTCCCCATCTAGAGAAAAAAGTGCCTCTCCAAACGTCTCCCCAAACCCCTCTCCGTTTCGGAGAGGGGTTTTGAATATTTCTCTTGAATATTGCTCCCCTTCCCGATTCCAGGAAGGGGTTGGGGGTTAGGTCTGGCAGCTTTAGCGTGAATCCCTAGCGTTGATTCCACGCTAAAGCTGCATCTCCAACTGCTTTGTCTACCGTTTTTTCCCCTAACATTGCTGCTTGCAAATTCTCATAAATTGCCTTCTGCAACTTGTTGAGATCCTTCATCGCCGGGACTAAAACCTCTGCCGATGTCAATTGGCTGGCACTAATGACGCGAGCTTGTTCTACTGGCGACACCTTCGGATTACTGGCTATCTGGCTTTGGTACTCTTGCACTGCCTGAACTGTAGACGGCAACACGTTCGCCGCCTTAGCAAAAGCCAGCTGATTTTGATCGTTGGTGACAAATAAAGCAAATTTGAGGGCGTCATCCGGATTTGGAGTGTCGCGGGGAATCACCAGATTCATCACCGCTACATTCTTTTTACCCGTTTCGCCGGTAATCTGGGGTGCCGCAGCGGAGACTTGCGCGATCGCTGGCGCATTCTTCTCTATCGTCGCCATAAATTCTGCGCCCGTCGCTAGCACCGCCGTCTCACCTGCTTGGTACAGTTCAACTGCACGTCGATGCCCTTGTGTCAATACCTCCTGGGGCAACAGCTTCTTCTGGTAAAGGTCTACCCAATACTGAAACGCCGCTTTCCCTGCGGGTGTATTAAAAGCCGCCTCTCCATTGGCATCCACCAATTGAACCCCCATCTGCACCATCGATTCCAGCACCTCAGCCGAATCTTCTGGAACTAGGGTTGCAAAAAACGCATACTTGCCGGTTTTTTCCTTAATTTGTTGAGCAACTTGTGCCAGTTCGGTATAAGTCGCCGGAGGTTTGCTTACCCCAGCAGCTTTAAACAAATCCTGGTTGTAAATCGTCACCCGCGTCGTTAAATACCAGGGAAGTCCAAAACTTTGGTCGCTGAGCGTGCTAGCCTTCCATATATTAGGTAGATATTGCTGACGCACCGCCTGGGGAACTTTAGTATCTAAATTCAACCAAGCATTGCGCGACGCCAACTGAGAGGCAAAGTCCGGATTGAGGTTCGCGACATCGGGTGCTGTTTTTGCCGAAACCGCCGTCAGGATTTTGCTTTCCATCGCACTCCAGGGTACATCTACCCAGCGGACTTTGACGCCGGTATTTTCCGCTTCAAAGTTGGCAATCAGTTTGTTGAAATACTCAGTAAACTGCGGTTGCAGCTGCATCGTCCAGAACTCAATTTCCCCTTTTCCGGATGGGGCAGATCCAGGGCTACAGCTGATAACCCAGCTGAAAATGAACCCCAATAGGGTACAGATGCCCAATCGTCTCCAGGTTTTCCTACGGATCATGTAAATTGCAATTCCACTTTCAGCGCTAGCAGTAACCCAGCTAGCAGTAACTCATCCTACCTGATGAGGTATATCTAATGGTACGGAATCTATCAGGGTGTATTTTTGTCTCTACCGATGTGTTTGTCAGCTAGATTGGGTACCATGAATCTGTCTCTATTTCCCTATACGCAATCTCTCTTACCTAACTAAAGTTTCTATGGCTGCTCCCCTCAGCAAACCTAAAGATATGTTCACCCGATTTAAAGGATTATTATCGAAACGTACCAAAGGAATTGGTATAGAAATTGCCCCTGAACGAATTAATATTGCTCAACTACGCAAGCAGGGACAAGGATTCAAATTAACAATGCTGTCCTCGAAAGAAGTTCCGGAAGGGGTTTTTCAAGAAGGCAAGATTATCGATGCCCCAGCTTTAGCAGAACTGATTAAGGAAGCGATCGCTGAAAGTAAGATAAAAGTCCAGAACGTCGCCACTGCCGTATCGGGTCGCGAAGCCGTGGTGCGCGTTATCCCAGTGCCTGCGGAACTTGATGACAAAGAGTTGCGGGAAATGGTGTTGGATCACGAAGCCGGTCTCTACTTGCCTTTTCCACGGGAGGAAGCAGATGTAGACTACCAGAAGCTGGGATTTTTCACCGATGAGGATGGAATTGAGAAGGTGCAGGTGCTGCTAGTTGCCACCCGCAAGGATGTGACAGACACCTATATCGAAACCTTCCGCGAAGCTGGATTAAAAATCGATGTGTTAGAGATTAGCAGTTTTTCTCTGATTCGGACGATTCGAGAGCAGTTGCGGCAATTTGGCCCTCAAGAAGCTGCCGTTTTGGTAGATATTGAGTTCGACAGCACCGAGATTGCCATCATCGTAGATGGGGTGCCACAATTCTCGCGCACCGTGCCGATTGGGACATATCAACTACAGAGTGCCCTCAATCGGGCGATGAATTTACCGACATCGAGAAACACTGAAATCCTGCAAGGGATGACAATTCCCAACACCCCCGTCGATAATGTCCGCACAGGCGCAACAGGGATCAATCCCGGTATGGCAGCTTTGGTTAGAGTATTGGGAGAGCTTGCCGACGAACTGCGTCGTTCTATCGATTTTTATCTAAATCAGAGCGAAAATTTAGAAGTGGCGCAGCTGCTACTCGCTGGGCCAGGAGGAGGAATTGGACAACTGGATGAATTCTTCACGCAACGGTTGAGCTTGCCAACGACACAAGTAGACCCAGTTGCGGCCCTTTCCTTGGAGGTGATAGAGGAAATTTCACCAGTGCAAAGACCGGGATTGGGAGTGGTATTGGGATTAGGACTACGAGAGGTTTAAAGCGATGTATAGCCTAGATATTAATTTTCTTAAGGATCGCCCGGACATCATCCGCCGCGATGTCCCTGGTGCCAAAGCTCCCTCTGGGAATAAAAACATGACGCCGCTGTTGGCGGGATTGGCAGTCGGTCTGCTGTTGCCAGCAGGAGTTGGGGCGTTGTGGTTGTTGCTGCAAAACCAAACCGAACAATTGACCGCCAAAAAAGCTCAATTGGAACAGCGGCTCAATGAAGGCAAAGCCAAAGAGCAGCAAATTCAAGCAATCAACAACGAAACTCAGGCAGTGAAAGGAGAAACGCAGGCACTCGCCAGCGTGTTCAATCAATTAGCTCCGTGGTCAGCGATTTTGCAGGATATACGCGATCGCGTGCCACCCGGTCTACAAATCACCAGCATTGAGCAAACCGCTCCAGATCCAGCCACCGCCGCAGCAGCCCCTAGCCCCACTGCTGCCGCTGCTCCTCCGAGTTCTAACGTGTCAATCAAAGGGTACGCTCGCTCCTTTGATGAAGTGAACGACTTTTTGCTAACGCTACAGCGATCTAAGTTATTCGATAGCGAAGATACCCAAATTGTGGCGGCTGAGTTGAAAGACAATCAAACTCAGGTGCAACAGCCCCAGGATCAAGGAAATTCCAACGCTAGAGTAGAAATTAAATTGCCAAAAGTGGTGGAATACACCATTAAAACGAGCCTGAGCGATGCCCCAGCTTCCCAGTTACTTAGAGAGTGGGAGCGCAAAGGTGCAGTGGGATTAGCGACTCGGCTTAGAAACCTTCAGAACACAGGAGCGCTGCAAAAATGACGGTAAGTCAAGACTTTATACCATCCGATGAAGGCCAAGATGAGGCTGCCTATCCCAGTGCCTTTGGTATTACGTTCACGCCAACAGTCAGCGGTGCCTTGCTGGCAGTGTTGGGTTTAGCAGGAGCAGCTTATTTGGTCGCTAACCTGTTGTTGCCTGCGTGGACTTCTTATCAACAACTGCAAACTGATGTAGAAAACACCGAGCAGCAAATTCAACAACAGGCACAACTCCAGCAAAAAATTGATGCGGCGAAAGTAAACCTAAACAAGGCAAAACAGCAAAGAGCTGCTGTCCTTTCCATGTTTGGTAGCTCCAGAACCCTGGATACCTTAATGCTAGATATCAATCGTTTTGTTAAGGCAAGACAGGGTAAATTGACCAAGTATGAGCCAAGAAGAAACGATGCCGCTGATGCTAGCAGTAGTGACATTATTACTGATGGGTCTTTGGGGCCGGAAGTCAATGGTAAGCTCAAACGTAAGGTATACAATGTAAGCTTTGAAGGCGACTACGGACAAACCCAATCGATTCTGAGAAGTCTAGAGCGACTCCAGCAACTGCTAGTAGTAAAAGACTTGAAATCAGATTTAAAGGACGCGGCGACCAGTCAGAAAATTACGGTAAACCGGCAGGGTCAAATTGTCCCCACTGGCAAACCAAAAGAGCGAACCTTGATTAACACCTCTTTTAAGTTAGAGGTGCTGCTGCCATTATCGGAGCAGGAAGCGAAAGAGGCGGCGGCAGCAGCAGCGGCAGCAGCAGCGGCAGCTCAACCACCCCAGTAGGAGACAGCAAGTAGGTGTCGAGAATTCGACCTGAAAGCTGTTCAGGTGCAAAAATTGCTTTTGTGTGAGGAGGAAACGGTGAAACAGCTATCAATATTGGGTGGAATCTTGCTCGGTTCAGCACTGGTTCTACCCGGAACACAACGGGTCTTAGCAGCTGCCACGCAAGTAACCGCTGTGCAACTCAATCCCACGGATAATGGTGTTGAAGTGATGCTAAAGACATCTGAGGGCGATCGCTCCGGCAAGGACACTGTCCTACGCCCTCAGATGTTCACACTCAGCCGTGGCAATGAGTTAACGGCAGATGTGCTGAATGCCCGACTGAGCTTACCTGAGGGAGACAGCTTCCGTCAGGAAAATCCGGCTCCTGGCATTCAGTCAATCGTCGTGAGCCAGCGGGAGGACAATAGTGTCCGAGTAACAGTCAGCGCAGCTAACAGCAAACCGACCGGGCAGATTAGCCAGAACAAGGAAGGGGGAATCACCTTAAACGTTAACTCTGTTGCACCGCCGACGCTCTCCTCCCAAGCACCTGTTAATTCTTCTCCTACTGCACCTGCACCAACGGCACAGACACCACCGACTCCAACCCGACTCGCTCAAACGCCAGTTCCGGGCGGTGTATTCCCCCAAACGCCACCCGGTCAAATCCCTCAGGTTCCAGCACCCAGTGGCATAACTCCTGCGCCCGGTCTACCAGAGGTTCAGCCTCAACCAGTCATCAACCCGCCAAACCCAGATGTTCTGGTGCCAAACCCGCGCATTACCATTGACGGAGTTCCGGCTCCAGCGGCGGGGACAGTGCAACCCGTCAGTCCAGCACCGCCTTTCTTGCCGAGAGCGATCGCGCCCCCAGTCGGCGATATTACTACCTCCAACACCAATGCTGCCCCCGCTGTCATCGATCTCGGTACGGCTGAGCGCGTACCCCGCTTAGTGTTGCGGGATGCCCCCGTCCGAGAAGTTTTAGGGCTGCTTGCCCGTTCTGCGGGTCTTAACCTTGCCTTTACGGGAGGCGCGGCAGCAGGTGGGACTCCGGGGCAACCAGCAGCCGCTCCAGGCCCAGGTGGTGCTACCGAGGGGGGACCTACGATTTCCCTGGATATCGAAAATGAGCCAGTTCAAGATGTCTTCAACTACGTCCTTCAGCTGAGCGGCTTAGAAGCCAACCGAGTTGGACGAACAATTTTTGTGGGTGCCAGACTGCCTGACGATGCTCGAAATATCATCACGCGCAGCCTGCGACTCAATCAAGTCCCTGTGACGGCAGCAGCGAACTTCTTGACGACCCAAGGGGCAGAGACGCAAATCCCTACAGAGCAAATTCAAATTCAGACCATTGGAGAGGGAGCCGCCGCTCGAACCGTAGAAATCAGAACGCCAAGCATTTTAGCACTGAGAGCTACTGAGGGAAATGCCCCCTTACTACTCAAAGGGTTAGCAGTATCAGCCGACGAGCGACTCAATGCCATCACCCTGGTTGGTTCTCCTCGCAAAGTTGAAATTGCGACAAACCTCTTGACCCAGTTAGATGCCCGCCGTCGCCAAGTGGCAGTGAATGTCAAGGTCGTTGATGTCAACCTATTGAACACCAAGGACTTTAACACTAGCTTCTCCTTCGGGATCGGGGATAGCTTCTTCAGTGTTGACCAGGGAGCAGCAGCCTTTAATTACGGCGGTGTCAGACCCCCGACAAACCAGCAGGTGACTACGAGTCAAGTTAGCCCACCTATTATCCAGAATCCCTTTAGCGGAGCCAATGTTTTCCTCGATCCAAACAATCCCGTAAGCATTCCGGGAACTTCACCCGGTACCATCATAGTGGGTCCAAATGGTGTTCAAAGGGTGCAAAATGCAGGCGCTGGGCTTTTTCCTAGACCTTTTGTGAACTTAAATAATCCGCTACAGGGTGGTTTCATCACCGTTACTCCAGCTACAGACAATATCATTACTCAAACCGTTGACCCCGCTACTGGAAGGGTAACATCAACTGCAACAGCAGGAACCGTTGGGACGGTTACGGCAGCTCTCCCTTCCCTATTGCAGTTCCCCAGCCGGTTCTTATCCTCATTGCGGGCGCAGATTCAAAGCGGCAATGCCAAGATTTTGACTGACCCGACTCTAGTTGTTCAGGAAGGACAGTCGGCTACCGTCAACTTGACTCAAGAGGTTGTGGGTAATATTCGGCGGGAAACGGAAACAACTGAAAATACGACGAATACAACCGTCACCGCAGAAATTAAACAGGCAGGTTTAATCCTCAATATCAGAGTCGAGCGGATTGACGATAATGGTTTCGTCACTTTAGCGGTAAATCCCACCGTAACTGCGATTGGCGGTCAGCAAAATATAGTCGTTGGTGATGATGTTAACCAAATCGCTTTGCTGACGGTGCGTAACCTGAACTCTGGACAACTTCGCCTGCGAGATGGTCAGACGCTGATTCTGTCGGGGATTATTCAAGATTCAGAGCGAACGACCGTATCCAAAGTGCCAATTTTGGGCGATATTCCGCTTCTAGGTGCCTTGTTTAGAAGTACCAACAAGGTGAATCAACGGCAAGAGGTAATCGTGTTGCTGACGCCTCAGATTATCGATGACTCGTCGCGTTCCGCTTTTGGCTACAGCTACACCCCAGGACAAAATGCGCGTCAGATATTGGAGCAGAAGTAAAGCGCGTAAGTAACTGGTAGGGCTTGAGCCTTCAGGAGACAAAACACAACTTCCCCCTGTTCGACTTCCGACAGGGGGCTTATTTGTGCCCTAGACGGAGTTTTTGCCTAGGAAACTAGGCTGTGCAACTCTTAAAAAGTGCCCGTTGCCGAAAAATTAATCAAAAAACTCTTCAAATCTACATAACTTAAAGCTTTCGACGATCCATATCCAGCACGCAGACTTTAGAATAATGCAGTGAAACTTCGAGACAGCGAGAGTTTCAGCTTTTTTGAGGCTAAATTGCCCTCAAAGGCTCGTGTCTAAAGCCCCGATTGGGACTTTAGAGCTAGTCATAATCACGCCCGTACAAACCATTTGGAGTGACTAAACATGAATAAAGGTGAATTGGTTGATGCAGTGGCAGACAAGGCTTCTGTCACTAAGAAGCAAGCAGATGCTGTTTTGACGGCTGCCTTGGAAGCTATCATGGAAGCTGTTTCTTCTGGCGATAAAGTGACTTTGGTGGGCTTCGGCTCTTTTGAATCGCGGGAACGCAAAGCCCGCGAGGGTCGCAACCCTAAAACTGGGGACAAAATGGAAATCCCCGCAACGAAGGTTCCTGCATTTTCTGCGGGTAAGTTGTTTAAAGAAAAAGTTGCGCCCGAAGATTAACCACTCATCCAAAGCGGCAATCATCCTTGACTCGGCCTGTTCACGGGGGTAACTTAGCCTGGGCAGCTGCACTGGCAGGCTGTTCCCCCGACCTCATTGTTGATTTTTCTGCCAGTATTAACCCGTTGGGGCCTCCCCAATCGGCACTCGCGGCGATTGGGGCACATTTGGAGCGCTTACGTGCCTATCCTGACCCAGATTATGCCGAGTTGCGGGTGTCTCTGGGTCAGATGCACCAACTCCCGCCAGACTGGATTCTGCCTGGGAACGGCTCGGCAGAGTTACTAACCTGGGCAAGTTGGGATTTATCAGAACTGACAAGAACGTGTCTGGTGACACCAGCATTTGGCGATTACTGGCGGGCACTCCGGACGTTTAGCGCCAACGTACTTGAGTGCCCGCTTTCCGATTTTCGATCTTCGATTTTGGATTTACGATTCCCAATCCAAAATCCAAAATCCAAAATCCAAAATCCCCTTGGTCTACTGGTGAATAATCCGCACAATCCCACGGGTCAGATGTTTTTGCGGGAGACTCTAATACCTTATCTGGAGAAATTTGCGCTGGTGGTGATGGATGAAGCCTTTATGGATTTTCTGCCGCCTTCCCAGCAGCAAAGCCTCATTCCAGTGGTGCAAGACTACCCAAATTTGGTGATTCTGCGATCGCTCACCAAGTTCTACAGTCTGCCAGGGCTGCGCTTAGGTTATGCGATCGCTCACCCAGACCGCTTGCGGCGCTGGCAACAATGGCGCGATCCTTGGCCTGTCAACACCTTAGCCGCAGCCGCTGGTGTCGCTGTGGTACAGGATACACAATTTCAACAGCAAACTTGGGATTGGTTGGAACCGGCAAAATCCCGCCTGTTTCAAGGTTTGGCGCAAATACCGGGATTGCAACCGCTACCGGGTGCTGCTAACTTTTTGCTGGTTGAGTCAGAACAACCTAGTTCGCAAGTACAGGAAAAACTTCTCAAGCAGAGTAAAATTCTGATCCGTGACTGCTTGAGCTTTCCAGAATTAGGCGATCGCTATTTCCGAGTCGCCGTGCGTTCCGAAGTTGATAACCAGCGCCTAATCGACGGTCTAGCAGCAATTTTGTAATGGCTAATCGTTAATGGCTAATTGTTCATTTTTTCCGATTAGCCATTAACGATTAGCCATTAGCAATCAGCAATTAACAACTGACAAAGAACAAATCATGGCAGTTGAGTACGACTTAGTCGTAATAGGCGGCACGGAGGCAGGGCGTCATGCCGCAATTGCTGCTGCCAACCTGCAAGCCCGCGTCGCCTTAGTCGAACCCCAGCCACCTTCTGAGGGGCGCTGGCAATCGTCCTTACAGTTAGGGTCTCTCTATACCAAAGCTTTGACTCAGGTTAGGCGAGTGATTCACCCGCAAAGTGACTTCAATCGATTTGGTGCCCCCTGGAATCTGGCTAATTCTACAGAACAGCAACCCGTTCCAGGGGGGCGATTGACTGAGGCAATCCAGTGGGCGGATGGCGTCGTCTCCACTTTAGAAGAACAACATTCCCCAGCGATTTTGGCTTCTTTGGGTGTTGATGTCATTGTTGGGGAAGGTGAATTTTGTCGTAAACCTTACCTCGCTTTTGTCGTCAATGGACGGAGATTGCGATCGCGTGCCTACCTGATTGCCACGGGTTCTCGTCCGGGGATTGCAGCAATTGACGGACTCGAAGCTACTGGCTATCGGACGCCGATAGATATTTGGCAGCAATCCCCCGAACAGATAGCTGTAGACGCATCTCCTCGCCCCTGCTGGTTGGTTATTGGCGGTGGCGCATCTGGCACCGAACTGGCGCAGACTTTATCTCGGTTGGGCGCTGATGTCACGCTGGTAGTACGCAGTTCCCACATTCTGCCGAAAGAAGACCCAGAGGCGGCGAGAGTGGTGCAAGCACAGCTAGAAATTGAGGGTGTCCGCGTCCTGACTCAAACAGAGGTGACGCAAGTTAAACAAATTGACGGCAAAAAGTGGGTTCTAGCTGGCAACAAAGCGATTGAAGCCGATGAAATTTTGCTATGTACTCGACCGCAACCGAATGTCACAGCTTTAAACTTGGAAGGCGTTGGCGTCAAGATGAACCGGCGTGGGATGGAGTTGAACGAGAAGCTGCAAACAACAAACCCCCGGATCTACGCTTGTGGTGACGTTGCTGGGGGTTATCAAGCTGCCCATATTGCCAAGTACGAAGCCAGCATCGCCCTAAAAAATGCTTTGTTTGCACCCATTTTCAAAGTAGACTATCGTGGCATTCCTACAGGCGTTTTTTCTGAACCAATGCTGGCGCGGGTTGGCTTAACCGAGGCGCAAGCGAGACGCCAGTACGGTAAAGATGTCTTAGTGTTGCGGCAATATTTCAAGGCAGTAGCAGCAGCCCAGATATTAGGGGAAATCACGGGATTGTGTAAAATTCTGGTGCGTCGCAATGGAGAAATTCTGGGCGCAACGCTGGTGGGGATGGAAGCGGCTGAGTTAATGGGGGCGATCGCGCTGGCTATGCGACAGAACATAAAAGTAGATGCTCTCAGTCAGCTGCCTGCAATTTCCCCCACCTTATCAGAAATTATTCAACAAACTGCTAACGAGTGGCACCGACAACGACTTGAGAAAAATACCCGCCTGGAAGACCTCTTAGAAGGCTTTTTTAACTTCAGGCGGTCATGGTCTTCATAACCATATAAAGTTTATTTTGGCAAGCTATGGAGCTAATTTTGCCTTTTTTGCTCGGTTTTCCAAATACCATTGAGCGATCGCAGGTGTCCATTGTTCAAAATGAACCCAGAGCAATTCGCAAAACTTTTGTGCTTCAAGTTGAGCATCTTTTTTCCATCTCAGGTCTAAAAGATGCATGAGCGATCGCACATTACAACTCAGCACAAAATGCTGTCTGGCATCAAAAGGAATAATTCCTCTAGCGTGTTCTTCTGAAAGTCCTTCATCTATGCGTTTTTTATAATGTTTGCAGGCGTCTTTGCACCATTCCAAATCATCCTGACGCTGTTCCTCCGAATACAAATAGCGTTTTCCTTGACGGTTCGTATAGTTACCAACCGGACGTAAATAGAAAGCTTCTTCTATATCTAATTTGCCCTCTACAACATCAACAATTCTCTGTCCGGTATAACGGAAGGATTGTACATCAAAGCTCACGCCCACGCGATGAGTGCGGAGTTGCTGCATCATTGAATGCGGGAAATAACCCACATTAACAGTAATTTGAGGATGTTCTAGAGGGCCGTAATGTCCGCGATCGCCTGATAATAAATGTTTAATAATCAGTTCGCCGCTTCGCTCCTCATCAGGCCAGCGATCGCAACTATTCCAAACCAACTCTTCGGAGTAATCTTGATGCATTGCTGCCCAGATAACTTGTTGGGGATTCGGCGTGGCAGCAACTACCTCAACACGAAAGTATTTCACCTGAGTATTTCCTTATATCCGTGCTATAACAATTTTTTCCGGCTGATCTTGATATTTACCCTGACGAGATTCATAGCTCACCTCGCAAGGTTTACCCTCAAAAAATAGCAGTTGCACAATGCCTTCATTGGGATAAATACGGCAATCTGCATTTGATGAATTAGAAACCTCTAGGGTTAAATGTCCTCTCCAACCAGCCTCAGCAGGCGTTAGATTGCAAATAATCCCGCATCGTGCGTATGTACTTTTTCCAATGCACAATACAGTAATATTTTCGGGCACTTCTAGTCTTTCTAATGCCACTCCTAATCCATAGGTATGAGCTGGCAGAATGAAATAGCTACCATTCGCATCGGTATGGAGTTTTGTCGGCTCCAAATTTTCAGGATTAAAGTTTTTGGGATCGACGACTGTGCCAGGAATATGCCTAAAAATGTGGAATTCCACAGGCGAGAGCCTGATATCGTAACCAAAGCTGCTCAGACCAAACGAGATAACAGGTAAATCGTCCACGCGACGAACTAATTTAGGCTCAAAGGGCGAAATCATACCCTTTTGAGCCATTTCAGTAATCCAGATATCGTTCTTAATCACAGGTTCACAAGTAATCCCAACCGGAATACTAGGATAGCGTGAAGTGAGTGCATTCCCTACGGTCGGTGACTACGACGTATTTCAGTAATTTGATCGGCGACATCCAGAAGCGCTTGGGGCATTTCTGGGCCAGTCAAAATGATATCTACATGAGCAGGGCGTTTTTCAAGCAGCGCCAGTACCTCGGATTCGGGAATTAAGCCAAAGTTAATCGCTAAGCTCAATTCATCCAGAACGACGAGGGAATATTTGCCTTCGGATATTACTTTCTGGGTATGCTGCCAAAGCTGGAGTAAAGAGTGAGTTTCCGCTTCGTCGAGGTGCGGGGTATCAATGCAACGAGGTAAGTCGCAGCGAACCCAATCTAGATTTTGCCCTAAGCGCATGGGATGTTCGTGTCCCTGATTAATTCCGCCTTTGAGGAACTGAATTACTAAAACTGAGGTTCCTTGACCGGCAATTCGCAGCGCTTGCGCCATCACGCCAGTAAAAAAGCTGCGGTGAGCGCCGGTAAAAACTTGCACCAGTCCTTCAATAGTGGGGAGCAGGCGACGATCTGAATGAAGCGCTGGGGTTTCTAGCTGGGCAACCATAAGGCGAAGTTTAATCGTGAGGAATCTTGAAGAGCGAATCGCTTGCCCCAGAAAAGTTTGGTTAGCAAACGATATGTAGTGTATTTTTTTATTTTGCCTCATAATCAAACACTAGATATATCTATCCGTCAAGCCCGTTAAGTGTTGACTATCCTGTATTCGTTCTTGTATTAGTTCTTGGCTTCGTCAGTCTCGCTAAGCGCCCGAACAATGGCAAAATAGCCAGCATAGGCTTGGTTGAAAGCTGGATCAAAGTTCAGCTTCCGGCGATGCTTGATTCAATCACAGCAGGAGCAAGGTGCCGTGAGACTGATAATTCTAGGAGGGCCTGGGGCAGGTAAGGGAACGCAGACTGCATTGCTATGCAGTCACCTGGGGATTCCTGGAATTTGCACGGGCGACATTTTGCGGCAAGCGATCGCATCCCAATCTCCCCTTGGTATCCAAGCACAATCCTATGTAGAAAAGGGTGAGTTAGTGCCCGATCGCCTAATGATCGAATTTATGCGCCAGCGTCTCCAACAGCCGGATATTAAGGGTGGATGGCTGTTAGATGGCTATCCGCGTACTGCTTTTCAAGCAGAAGAATTAGATTTTTTGTTGGAAGATTTGGGGCAACATCTAGATTGGGCAATTTGGCTAGAAGTGCCAGAATCAGTGTTGATGAGCCGTTCTTTAGAGCGATCGCGTCCAGACGATCAACCAGAAATCGTAAAACGCCGCCTCGAATTATTCCAAGAACGCACGATTCCTATCCTGGAATACTACGAACATCGCCAAAGGTTATTGACTGTCAACGGAAACCAAACCCCAGAGCAAGTGCAGCACGATATTTTGTGCAAAAACTTGGCGGCGAGTCCTGAGTAATCCAGGGATTCTTCCTCTGCGTTACTTTGCGTTTACCTTAGCGTTCCTCTGCCTTGAAAATACAAGGATTATTTGGATGCAGCAGAGCGGTTTTGTTCCAGAAAATGACCTAGTAAATAAAGTGAACCACACAAAACTAATAAACTTTCTGGAGAAATCGCAGCTTCTAATCCAGCCGCAAGATCCGGGTAGGTGCGACAATCGGCTAATTCTGGGCAGATATTTTGAGCCAAGGTAGCTAAATATTCTGGCTCGGCGGAACTATGATCCGGGACGGGGACTAAATACAAGCGATCGCCCTTTCTGAGTAATGCACTAAAAATATCGGCATGATCTTTCGTAGAAAGCATCCCCATCACCCAATGGATCGGCGATTTATCCAGAGTATCGACATATTGACGCAACGCGATCGCGGCGGCTGGATTATGGGCACCATCGATCAATAACCGATGATTTTGCCAACTTGTCCACTGAAGACGCCCAACCCATTGAGTTTTTGCCATACCAGAAGCGATCGCTGCTTCTGAAATTTCCCAACCTTGTGAGGAGAGAATTTGGAGAGATGCGATCGCTAACGCCGAATTATTCAGCTGAAAATCTCCCAATAACGGCAAAGGATACTTTATCCTCTGATACTCCACCCTTCTTTCTTCCCCTGGCGTCTGCGTCTTCGCGGTTCCTAACTCCACCGCCGGTTCAGCCCAAACAACCGGACAATCCAGTTCAATGATCCGCTGCTGTACCACCGCCCTTGCCTCCTCTGGCAACTGTCCCACCACAGCAGGACATCCCGCCTTGAGGATACCGGCTTTTTCTCTGGCAATATCCGCTAAAGTAGGGCCAAGGTTCTGCCAGTGTTCTCGACTGAGAGAAGTAATAATTGTGACGAGGGGATTCGGGCATACATTCGTCGCATCCAGACGCCCTCCTAAACCCACTTCCACCACCGCTACATCTACCTGAGCTTGAGCAAAATACAACCAAGCGGCGGCGGTGATGACTTCAAACTGCGTCGGTGACTCTTCATCCGGTTGGATAGCTGCTTGGACTTGTAGCAGCAAATTTTCTAGCGTTTCCAGCGATATCGGCTGTTCGTTTAGACAGATGCGCTCGTTCCAATCGACTAAATGAGGGGAAGTATATCGCCCCACGCGATAACCTGCCTCGGTCAGCACTGCGGAAAGGTAAGCACAAACTGAGCCTTTACCATTCGTTCCAGCGACATGAATCACTGGTACTTTGTGGTGCGGGTTGCCCAAGTCTGCCAATAATTTTTGAATGCGCTCTAAACCGAGATGAACACCAAAGCGCTGAAACGGTTGAAGAATTGAGTCGATATCCACAAGCCACCAGATACTAACTTTTTTTAACCAAACTTAATGTTTTAGTAAATTGGCTTTTTTTCCGTGTCTCATCGCAATTTGCTTGAGAGTGACGGGAACTATAACTTTGGTTAGATTGAATGGGAATACTAATTGTAGATCGCAATTATCTGGAATTACTGAGATGACAACAAAAGAAAAATCAAAAGATACCACTAAAGGGTTAAGAGGTACGGAAGCTCACGCTAAAACTCGCGTGCTTCTTGCTTTGTGGGATTTGGGAGGAACTGATGAGGAAGTTAAAAAAGGTGATTTAACCGAAAGAGTTAAACGGACGAATGAGAAGGCAGGGGACTATCAAGGCGTTTTTGAACAGTTGCAAACATCTGGAGCGATCGCTATCTCCAGAAACAAAATATCCCTGTCTGGCAAAGGCGTTGAGATGCTTGGTGAGGGATTGAAAAATGTTGATTTCCAGTTTGACAGCCAAATTGGGGCAAAAACTGGTAATGCTTTGTTGAAGTGGCTCAGAGAGACGGGAACGCCAGTAAATGGGGCGACTGCTACATCGAATCAGGCAACCGAGAAAGCGATCGCATCCTACGACGAGTTTAAGCCTGTGGCGTTGGATGTCTACGAGCGGCTGAACCGGGATTATAACCTGGACAACTTGGTGCCGATTTACCGGATTCGGCGTGAGATTGGGGAGCGGGTAACGCGATCGCAGTTCAACGAGTGGCTGCTGGAAATGCAAGCCAACGATCTTGTCCAACTTATAGGTGGCGAGATGACAGACATCACACCTGATAAAGCTGAAGACTCGATCAAAACTGAACTTGGCGCAGTACGCTATTATGTCAAGCGCCTAAGTTCTAAAAATTGATCTAAATTCTTTTGTAAATTCGTTACCTCACACAATAAGCCATGACTAATTCTTCTGTTTCCTCCACTGAAGCCCTTAACGCTGCTCTTTTGAGTCAAAACCCGTTTGCTAAGCCTCCTTATCTTAATGCTACTGATGTTTGGGGTAAGAGTTTCACCGATATTGAAACTCTTAATGCCCATGCTTCTAATGCAGTTTTTCAGGCACTTGAGCAAATTAGTGCTGGTCAATATTCAACAACTTCAATAGTCATCTCTGCTCAGGACGGAACGGGTAAAACTCACATTATTAGCCGCATTCGCCATCGTCTACAAGATCAAGGTGGTGGGTTATTTGTCTACGCTGGCAAATATGGTGAGCTTTCCCAAATTAAGCAAGGATTTCAACGAATTTTAGCCGAAAGCCTGGGGAAAATTGGCTTTCAAGAGGTGACACAATGGCAGGAACTAGCAACAGAAATGACCAATCATGCTTTAAAAGCTGTCAAACCAAACCCTAAACTTTTTTCTTCTAAAGAATTAGTTGAACGTTTTAAGAGTAGCAAGCCACCTCAAGTCAAGAAATTGGTAAAAGATTTAACAAAAGCCTTTCCGAAAGCTAAAGATATTAACGATCCTGATATTGTCAAAGCGATTTTCTGGACACTTTCAGATGAAGAATCACTTTATGCAACCAAATGGTTAGAGGGTCAAGAACTAGCTCACCACAAATCTATTGAATTAGAATTACCTACCCAACGTCAATCTTTTGATGCAGTTCTGCAAATCCTAGATTTAATTAGTGAATACAAGGAACTCGTTATTTGTTTTGATGAGTTAGATACGCCTGATGCCTACGATGCTATTAGTGGTTTGCACATAAGCCAAATTGTTGCTGGTTTAATCAAAGATATGTTGCAAAACCTCAGTCGTGGTGTGATTCTAAGCGTAATGATGCCTGCTCAATGGAGTAATAAAGTAAAGCAGCTACCTGGCGGGGTTTATAATAAGGTCTCTGCTCAGGGAAATCCTATTGAATTAAAGTACATGGACGGAGAATCTATTGTTGAATTAGTTACTTTGTGGTTGAAAAAATATTACGAAGTACGAAACTTAGTTGCTTCCGATCCACTTTATCCATTCACAGAAAGCCAACTCCGCAACCTTGGTAAAGAAAAACCAACCATTAGAGAGGTTTTAGATTGGTGCAAAAAGAACTGTAATCCTCCAATTATAGGCCAGGTTGTAAAAGAAGAAGATCCAGTTGAAACTGCTTTTACAAAAGAGTTTGAGCAAGACCCAGAAAATTATTTAGATGATAATTCCCAACTTGCTGATGCTCTTTTATTTGGCTTTCAGACATTCATCGGACAGACAGTAGAAAGAGTAACCATTGAAGAGGTTACAGATAAAGTTTGTAAAAATAAAACAGACAAGCACCTCAATTTCAAGATAATTGGCAAAGAAAACGGACAACCTGTAAAAATTGGCGTTGCAGTTCTTCAGTATGCTGGTGGTGTCTCATTATCAACAGGTTTGGGCAAGCTGAATGACTATAAAAAATTTGATTTAACTAGAGGTTGTTTAGTTCGTTCCAGGTCTAAGAAAATGACTAAACCTATGGAATCCAAGTATCTTGAACCTCTAATTAGAGAACAAGGTGGAGAATTTGTGGAACTCAAAGAAAATGAGATAAAACCTCTAATAGCTATTCGTGCTGTCTATCAAAAGCGAGAAGTGGACTATAAGCTAAGTGAGGCTGAAATTATTAAGTTTATCACTGAGAAAGGAGCTGAGAAAATGCTGGGAAGCACTAACCCTTTGCTTAAAGAGATTCTCAGCGATCCATCTTATGAAGTACCTACGGATATGATTGAAGAAGAACCCATAGTTTCAGAGGAACCTATGACGTCTGATGTAGCTGAATCAGACAACATGGAAGAGGGAATCAACACCTTACTCAGCAAAATTAATGTTTGACTTCCGCATCAATTGATAATAAATATATCTTGAAAAGATCAATAGAGTATCCATCTGACCTTTTCAAGATATGTCTAATCAAAACTGAGAAATTTATGAGTACCATGCGGACAAAACTACCGACTGATACTTGGATTGTAGCTACATGGGATGAATTTATCCAAACCATTGAAGATCCAGCTTATCAAAAAGCTAAAGGCTACTACTCCAATAGACGAATGAGGATTGAAACTATGTCAGTAGGTCCCGATCATGCAAAAGATAATGGGATTATTGCTATTGCTGTCACCTTATTCGCCGCTCTCAAAAACATCCCACTGAATTGCTTGGATAACTGTAGCTACCGGAAAACAGGTGTTCGAGAGTGCCAACCTGATGTATCTTATTACATCGGAGAAAAAGCGCAAATGGTACCAATAGGAACGGCGATTGCTAATCTTGACATTACTCCACCGCCAGATATAGCTATTGAGATTTCTGACACTACCTTAGCTGACGACAAAGGCGAAAAACGATTGCTATATGAAGATATTAAAGTATCTGAATATTGGATAGTTGATGTGCAACAAGCTCAAATAATTGCTTTTGAAATCATCTCTAGCGGTAGTAGAAGAATTACTCAATCTCAAGTATTACCAGGTTTAAAAATGGCAGTATTAGAAGAGACTTTGCGCCGCAGTCGTCAAATGGCACACTCGCAAGTTGTGGCTTGGTTATTAACTCAATTTCAACAATAAAATGAAGTATGCCGTCAATTAATTCTGTAAATATTGATACTGCTTTAAAACTACCAGCGCCAGACGTTAAAGCTTTAAGTGAAGGGAGAGCGATCGCAGCCATGCCTCGGACATTCATTGATCCGGGGCGAAAATTTGCTCTTTATCCTGCTGATACTTCGATTAACTTGCTGCCAACAGAGCAACAATATCGCCCGAATTTTTTGTCTATCGCTCAAACTGAATTTACCCAGCTAAATTCTGAAATAGTCACAATTAAAGCTTGGGCTAGGTGCGAATTTTGCCAAATTATAGATAATTCTAAAGCGTTAGAAGCTTTGTCGCGGTTGACAATTTGGACAGAAGAAGCATTGCAGCAAATCCTGTCTCAACGTCCTTATATTTTTCTGGCTTATTTGCGAGTTTATCCGCTCCTTCATCCGCTAGAAGTTCCGGTAAATACTAAGGGTAATTTTGTTTCTTTACCGCATCTTCTGACTGTTACTGAATCTTCGCCTGTAGTGAGCGATCGCCTCTTCTCCCAACGCCGATACCAGCTAGAAAATCGACTACCGCCATCGCATCCAGAATTGGAAGAGTTGCAGAATGCGATCGCTCAGATGTCTATCACTGCTCCAGCATCTGAGAAATTAAATCACTATATCAAAACATTTTTAGGTTGGGCAAACGAACAACCTATCCAACAGCTTGATCCAGACCTTTCTTGGATTAGTACAATCAATGCTTTGGGCACTGCTACGACTGGCGGTAATTACGAAAAAGGCACAGCTTTTGAACAAATCGTCCATAAAAGCCTAGCCTTTTTAGGCTTTGGTGTTGACTCCAATGCTAAAGGCGGTGCAGGTGGTATGGACTTGTACTGTATAAAGCCTTATCCGTTAGTAGGAGAATGCAAAGCAGGTAAGAGTATCCCTGATGGTACAGTTGAAGAATTAATCAGAATTGGGACAAGACATCTGGGTGCAGATGGTTTTCAAGTAGCTGTTAAGTTAATTATTGGTCCTGGTCAACCGACACCTAATCTTCAAAAATCAGCCGAAAAGTTTGCTTTTGGAATCAGCATCATTAATCCTATGACTTTACAAAAGCTAGTTCAATTACAAGCTAAATTTCCTGGTTCAGTCAACCCAATTGAGCTAAAACCGTATTTAGTGCCTGGACAAATTGACTATAGGATCGATGAATATATTCAAAAAGTTGAAAGTAGTATTCGTCTGCGATCGCATCTAGTCCAGCTTGTAAAAAATTACCTGCAAAACACAGGTTTAGATAATGCTGGAGTTGAAGCTTTACATGGCGCATATTTTGGCTCCCATCCTCCTCAGCCATTAAAAACTGAGGAAATGCACGATATTCTGATTGAGCTTTCCTCACCTTTAACGGGATACTTGGGGCGAAAAAAAGGGGGTGATGGGAGCGATCGCTTCTATTTCCTCCGTGACTTGCCAGCCGCATAAGCTTTATTAGTCAGGACAATGGCAGGTATTCGTTGTATAGCATCTTTGGCGACTTCCTCTCTTCTTTCCGTCTCTGTCGTAACAGTCTCCATCGTCCCGACATTCTAATTTTTCCTCACAGATGGTATCGCGGGGAAAAACTCCAACATCTTTGACAGAAACTTCCGCTGTAAAAGTGCCTTGTTCAATTATTCTTTCTCCTTCTTTAATTTCATACTCAAACTTATTTTCGCCTTCTAAAACTGCAAAAGTACGAGTTTGATGGCTATTTCCCAAACTCAAATCAACCCCTTGAGAATATTGCCC
This sequence comes from Trichocoleus sp. ST-U2, assembly GCF_039961875.1. Lineage (NCBI taxonomy): Bacteria > Bacillati > Cyanobacteriota > Cyanophyceae > Leptolyngbyales > Trichocoleusaceae > Trichocoleus > Trichocoleus sp. ST-U2. Next base: position 106,958 of record NZ_JAMPJY010000001.1, read on the forward strand.
TTCACTGTAACCTCTGCTCGTGTAGGGATAAGGATTACTCTTCATGCCCTGAGTCACGTTCCGGATTGTCACTTTCCTTTTCGGTGCGGGTGGAGTTGATTTAGAAACAAACTGAGCTTTCCTTGTGCCGGGATTCATTACAGTTCCCGGACATTGTCCGACATATTCAACTCGCTTAAATTGAATTTCATTGACATCGAAATTATTGCCGTTACTTACCAGGAACTCCGCCCCGTTTGCATTTGCCCGATTCACAAAAACCACAACCAGCACGAAAGCCGCAATGATTAGAATGGCGGTTCTTTTGATTAAAATTTGTAACGCAGAAAAGCTTTTGGGTTTCATAATTTTTCTTGGCACCACTAAAATCGAGTTGTTTATCCTTCTGAGGAGGTAGACGAAGTTTAATACTTCCGATAGAGGGTTCTTGACTAATTTTAGTGTCGTTGATGAACCATTGATTGTTTCCCGATTTGTACAGCTACTTTTCGCTTCTCCCGGCAACTAAATCAAGTAAAGCAATAGGCATCAGCAGCCAGTAGAGTCTAGTTGGACGATTTCCCAGCGATCGCTCAAAAGATTTTCTTAAAATCTCTTAAAAATTGACACTTTAAAAGGAAAAATGTAAAAATAGATACAGAAATAAATTAGCTAGTTCACCACTGACTGAGTATTCATAGCCGTCAGTGGCTCTGGGGAATAAAAGTAGAGCGCGATCGCGAAGCAGCGTGCCTTGCTTAGTCACAAATACTCAGGAAACTCAATCGGAGGCGAAACTTATGAAACTCTCTTATCGCGGCGTCAGCTACGAAAAAACTTCACCCACGCTGGAAGTAACCGAAAGCGAGATTGTGGGGAAGTATCGGGGACAGACTTACAACGTTGCATATCCCAGACATATTGCAGTTCCCGATGCGATTGTTAACTTGAACTATCGGGGAGTCCCCTACTTCATCGGCAAAACCGGCACGACTAGGGATGCTCTAGAGAGGCAAATCTCATGTGAAGGGATGGCATCTCTAGGCGATCGGAAATTGCCAACCGATACAAATCGGCGAAAAGTGTTGGATAACGCCGCTAAAAGTCACTTAGCGAATATCCACCGCAGCTTGGAACATCGGATACAAGTCGCTAAAGCCAAAGGTGACGAAAATCTAATTCGCCTTCTAGAAGCAGAGTCGAAGCAACTGACATTGTGCCTCTAGGAGTTTCCAGAATATCTGGCTGTGCTTGCGGTTGAGTCAGCAGTAATTGCTGACTCAACCGTAAAGAGTGAAGGAGCGCACTCCTCCCCCTTTAGGTGTAAAATCTTATCTAAGCACGAAATCTTCAAAGCTGAAGACGACGGATTCCTGGTTTATAAAGCTACGTGGGCGATAGAGAGCGATCGCCCTTTTTTTATGGGAATGTATCCTGCCAGATCAACCGTTACGGGTAAGGGTAGTTGCAGCGAATCCTACAAATTTTATTCCATTTTTTCACAATAATTAATAAAGTTGATCTGCGACTTAAGTAGTAGCGCCATACCTTGTGTTGACTTCTAACTATCGAGGGCAAAAGCGTGTGAATCGCATCCTTCCGATTGAGAACACAAAAGCGATGCGATAAAAGCGCTACCGCCCCCAAATTTTGCTGAGATTAGGAGACTTGAAAATGCTTGAATCTTATCGTCAACACGTCGCTGAGAGGTCGGCACTCGGAATTCCACCACTGCCGTTGGATGCCCAGCAGACTTCTCAATTGTGCGACTTGTTGAAAAATCCTCCAGCGGGTGAAGAAGAGACGTTGTTGGAATTGCTGCGCGATCGCATTCCTCCAGGCGTCGATCCAGCTGCTTACGTGAAAGCTGGCTTTCTCACCGCTGTCGCCAAAGGCGAAACCATTAGCCCTTTAGTTACCCCTATCTATGCAGTAGAACTGCTGGGAACAATGGTAGGCGGCTACAACGTGCAATCGTTGATAGATTTACTCAAATCTGATGATGAATTGGCATCAGCCGCCGCAACAGCTTTAAGCAAAATCATGCTGGTGTATGACGCCTTCCACGATGTCTTGGAATTGTCCGAGACGAATTCCTATGCCAAGCAAGTCATTGACGCTTGGGCGGCGGCGGAGTGGTTTACCAGTCGCCCCACCTTGCCAGAAGCGATTACCGTCACCGTCTTCAAGGTGCCCGGAGAGACGAACACCGACGATTTATCTCCCGCCACCCATGCCACAACCCGCCCGGATATTCCATTGCACGCCTTGGCAATGCTGGAATCTCGGCAACCGGGAAGTTTGGAAACGATTGTCGAGTTGAAGAAAAAAGGGCATCCCGTAGCGTATGTAGGGGATGTCGTAGGAACGGGTTCCTCCCGGAAATCTGCAATTAACTCCGTTTTGTGGCACATCGGGCACGATATACCCTTCGTACCTAATAAACGGGCAGGGGGATATATATTAGGGAATGCGATCGCGCCGATTTTCTTCAACACCGCCGAAGATGCAGGTGCATTGCCCATCCAGTGCGATGTCACCCACATGGAAACCGGCATGGTAATCACCATTTATCCTTACAAAGGTGAAATTACCAACGAATCAGGCGAAGTAATCTCCACCTTCAGCCTCAAACCCGACACCATCACTGACGAAGTACGCGCAGGCGGACGTATTCCCCTCCTGATTGGGCGTACCCTCACCGATAAAACCAGAATTGCCCTCGGATTAGTAGAACCCAGTCCAATCTTTATCCGCCCTCGCCCTCCCATCGATACCGGCAAGGGATTTACTCTAGCGCAGAAAATGGTCGGGAAAGCCTGCGGACTCAATGGTGTGCGTCCCGGCACTTCCTGCGAACCGCTGATGACAACAGTTGGTTCTCAGGATACAACAGGACCCATGACCCGCGACGAGTTGAAAGAACTCGCCTGTCTCGGTTTCAGCGCAGATTTGGTGATGCAGAGTTTCTGCCACACCGCCGCTTATCCGAAGCCCGTTGACATCAAAACCCATCACGAACTGCCCGATTTCTTTGCTTCTCGTAGCGGCGTGGCCTTACGACCGGGCGATGGCATTATCCATTCTTGGCTGAATCGGATGCTGCTACCCGATACCGTAGGAACGGGCGGCGACTCCCACACCCGTTTCCCCTTGGGAATTTCCTTCCCCGCCGGTTCCGGCTTAGTTGCTTTTGCAGCTGCTTTGGGCGTGATGCCTTTAGATATGCCAGAATCCGTCTTAGTGCGGTTCAAAGGCGAGTTGCAACCCGGTGTGACGCTGCGGGATATCGTGAACGCGATTCCCTACGTGGCAATTCAAAAAGGTTTGCTAACAGCAGAGAAGCAGAACAAGAAAAACATCTTCTCCGGGCGAATCATGGAAATTGAAGGCTTGCCAAATTTAAAAGTTGAGCAAGCTTTTGAACTTACCGATGCGAGTGCTGAACGTTCTTGTGCAGGCTGCACAATTAAGTTAAGTATCGAGACAGTTTCTGAATATCTGCGTTCCAACGTAGCGCTGATGAAAAATATGGTAGCGCGGGGTTATCAAGATGCCCGTACCATCATGCGCCGCGTTGCAAAAATGGAAGAATGGTTGGCAAATCCCGTATTAATGGAAGCCGATTCAGATGCAGAATATGCGGAAATTATCGAGATTGACTTGAACGAAATCAAGGAACCAATCGTCGCCGCACCCAATGACCCAGATAATGTTAAGTTGCTGTCCGAGGTTCAGAATGACCCCGTACAAGAAGTATTCGTCGGTTCTTGTATGACGAATATTGGTCATTATCGCGCCACTGCGAAAGTGTTGGAAGGCGAAGCAGCAGTTAAAACTCGCCTCTGGATTTGTCCCCCAACCCGAATGGATGAACACCAACTCAAGGAAGAAGGTGTTTATAGCGTATTTGATGCCGCAGGTGCGCGTACAGAAATGCCGGGATGTAGTCTCTGCATGGGAAATCAGGCGCGTGTGGATGACGGTACAACCGTATTTTCAACTTCCACTCGCAACTTCAATAATCGCATGGGCAAAGATGCGCGAGTTTATCTTGGTTCTGCTGAATTAGCAGCGGTTTGTGCGATGTTAGGTCGCATTCCCACAGTGCAAGAATACATGGACATTGTGGCGAAGAAGATTCATCCTTTTGAGGGTGATTTGTATCGCTATCTCAACTTCGACCAAATCGCTAATTTTGAGGATGAAGGTCGCGTAATTTCCTTGGAAGATATGCCCAAAATTGAGGATATTTTGGGTATTCCCTCTGGCGCGTTGCGCTAGTCCACAGTTAGATAAGCATAACCTGTAACAGCCCCCCTCTGCAATGGCAGAGGGGTTATTTATGGGCTGAAAACTCCTAATCGTTTAGCTTGGTGGTAGATAAGTTTCCCGCCTGCTCAATATTTCTGTATACCAGTGGGAACACTAAGTTCAAGCATGATTTGGCTCTTATATCACTTGTCAACTCATTTGAACACGGATAGAGGTAAAAAAGGGATGAGATTTAGGATTTTGGCTATCGTAATACTGGTGATAGGCATTTTTATGATCTGCATTACAGAACCAGCTTTTGCTGAAAATATCAAAGATGTCAATAAACTATTGGGGAATAACTCCTGTCTCTGGTGTGACCTTAGTGGGGCGAACGTGAAGGGAGCTAACCTCAAAGAGGCTTCCACAGGTTTTGCTGACATGAGTCGTGCCAATTTTAGTAAAGTTAATTTTAACCATGCTGACCTGAGTTCTAACGAGCTAAGTCTTTCCAACCTAAGTGGTGCTGACCTTAGCCGCGCTAATTTGAGTAGTTCCAATCTAACTGGTGCTGACCTAAGCAATGCCAGCCTGTTTGAAGCCAACCTGAGTGGCGCTGACTTAGCTTATGCAAATCTAAGCGGCGCTAACCTGCGTCGTGCTAAACTCAGTGGTTTTGTAGGTGCTGCCAACTTAAGCGTTGCTAATCTCAAGGGGGCTAATCTTAAAGGTGCTAATTTGAAGGATGTTAGTTTGGTTGAAGCTGATCTGAGTGGCGCTGATTTGAGTGATGGAGTTGATTTAGGTAATGCAAAACTCAATGGTGCAAACTTGAGTGAAGCAATTTTGATAGGCGCAAATATGGAAAAAGCCCATCTCAGTTATACAAACCTGAGCGCTTCCGACTTGAGTTATGTCAATCTGAGCAGTGCTAATCTACATGGTGCCAAGCTAAGTGGTACGAACCTAAAGGGGGCTAATCTGAAGGGTGCTATTCTGAATGACGCAGCTTTAGAAAATGCAAATCTGAGTGGTGCTGATCTGAGTGGTACAGACCTGAAAGGGGCTAATCTGAGCGGAGCTGATTTGAAAGCCACTATTCTAACAGGGGCAATTATGCCAGATGGCATAACTCACGAGTAAGACATTAAAAAATATCAGCCTCATAGCGATACCCTTTTGAAACTCAACAAATGCGATCGCATCCTCCGCCTATCGCCAAAAAACTAACCCCCTAGCCCATTCCCTACAAGGGAAGAAGCTAGAGGGTTCGATCTTGTATTTGATTCAAGTGAGAACCACGATATCCTTTGATTATGAGATGTTAGGTTTCCGCGTCGTCAAAACGGATGATGTCATCCTCTCCAAGGTATTCCCCATTTTGGACTTCAATCATCACGAGAGGAATACACCCTGGATTTTCAACCCGGTGAGGTGTAGACATCGGCACGTAGGTTGACTGTTTTTGAATTAAGGTTGTCTCTTTACCATCACAAATCACTTTGGCGGTGCCAGATACAACGATCCAGTGTTCGCTGCGGTGATAGTGCATTTGGGTACTAATGTGATGACCTGGGTTGAGTTCAATGCGATTAATCCGGTAGCGTTGCCCTTCTTCTAAAACGGTGACTGTGCCCCAAGGTCGTATCCGCATTGTGTCACTATCTTCAGGTAAGGGCAGAATCGAAGCCTGCCCCTCATTTTGGTTGCTATTCATCCCTGCTTGTCTCCGAAGATTCGCATCTCAATTTTGCCGCATTTTTGAAAGTTCCTCTGCACTAATTATCGGTGGGACAATATATCGAGGGTGCTAGTAGCTGGTAGCGGCATCCGAAGCGTGCAAGCAGGCATCCTGCGGTTCCGATGAGATTTCTACGGCTTCTCTCCGCTTGTTTTTGCCACAATTGATTTAGTTGCAGCAGCTTACAAACATGGCACAAACACAACAAAGCACGATGGAAACTGCCCAGCGTGCATTTGGGCACTTCACTCAGGGGATGGGAACCGGCAAGTGGGAACCGTTTTTGGAAATGCTTGCGGATGACTTTAGCTTCTGGTTTCCAGTGGGGCAATATCAGGGGGAAAATGTCGGTAAAGTACGGGCAGCTGCTTTCTTTGAGTATGCGTCTGAAGCTTTCAACAATGAGCTGGTGGTGACGCTAGATGGCGTTACCAGTAACGAGACGACCGTTGTGTTTGAGATTCGCTCTCAGGGGCATCTGCGGGGGAAGCCTTATCAGAACCGAGGGGCGATCGCTTTCGATGTTCGTGGCGACAAGATTTGTCGTTACCGCGAGTATCTTTCGGTTGTGGTTCAGCCCAAAGTAGAATCGCACCCAGAGCAGTCTCCGTCGCAGGGCTAGTTGTGTGATTTATATCACTCAGCAATTAGCTGCTCATCACCTTTACTTAGACCGGCGATCGCATGATTATCTAGGGTATCGTCACATTTTTTACAGTGGTTAATCACTTAGTAAACCAGACAAAAGCGTGATATTAGAAGTATCGAGTTAATGTCCGTAAGATGCCTGTTCAAATCTGCCCTCTCGACTCTGCGATCGCTGAACTATTTGCTCAAGCTACCTACACTGGTAGCATTACCCTGGCTGACCGATATGGGCTGATGGCTGCACTGTTGCAAGATGCAATCAGCGAAGAAGACAAACGAGCAATTGATCGGCTACTTTACGCTGTCCGCAAGAACCGGCTGAAAGTTGTAGATGAAATTTCTGCCCTAATATAAATAGTGCCGGTGATTAAGATTTACTATTACTTTATTGTTAATTTTTTTAGTATTTTGCTGCGCTTTGATTCTACAAATATACAACATTGAATATTTAGAGCAACCATTAAATTTTACCAGAATTTTTTATGACCTAAAGATAAATATTATAAAAATAATAATTTGATATTTATCCTATAAATCTCCTGCTAATTAAATCCATAGTAATCCTATTGGATTTGCGAGATGCCACCCTTCAGCTCCCCAGCTTCTCTAAGAAGTTGAGGTCTCATAATTCACGAATTATTTAGGACGGCTATAGCCGTTATCGTACTCTAGTTTGTGCTTTTCATCTACCAATCAAAATAATTACTAAGTATTATTAATATAAATTCATGGCTTTAAGATGTGAATACGCTGCCATAATTCATCTACTCACATACTTTTACCTTTCAAGAACTGCCGCTAAATTTTAATCACTTTGAGGTTTTAATTCCCAATTAAGAAGCCGGGGAATCTGCGACAAGTGTACGCCGTAATTAAAAATCCAAAGGACAATTTCCAGCACTAATAATCTCTGTATCCAGATTGTCCCACTCTCACAATTCAGAAGCGTCAATCCACTATATAATTGCCAAACGCGATAAGGAAGGTATAAGCAAGGAACCATCACGAACGTACAGGATTGAAACCATCTCGTTGTCACGCTTTCGGATAAAATTTGTAACCCCAAAATGACAAAGTACGGCACCAGTACCTGAAATACGCTGGGATGATTCCACCATATGCCCCACAGAACCATTGCTACTAGGGGAAGCGCCACTCCCACTAGCAGTACAACAAATAACCACGCTCTAAACCAAGGCGGAAGTGGTTGAGGAATCGTGAAGGGAGGTGAATGTCTCCAAAGCCAACCCGCAAAGATAAGAAAAGACGTAACAATTACTAGGAAAAGGAGGTTTTCTAAAAGAATATTCAGGTTGGTAGATGCGGCTGTCTGTAACATAGGATTAAAAAAGAATTTCAGCAGTATAGCGCACGATTAAAATGGCTATAGTGCATGAACTAAAAAAGACACAGTAGAGTAGGGGGATTGTCAAAATGTCTAAAGAAAGTGCCTGTCAATTTCTGGAAGCTGCTACCTACGATCCAGGTTTACGCGAAAAATTCCAAGAAGTAGCTAGTCCAGAGGAATTCGTAAAAGTTGCTCGTGAATTAGGCTACGCCTTGACCACTGAAGAATTGAAGGATGTCGTCAAAGAACATAGTGAAGGTGTCATCTTGAGAAGGCAGACAGGCGTTTGGCCTTGGCTGCGGAGGGTTAACTGGATTTAGTGTATTGTCGCAGAGATGCTCCTAAGCGCGATCGCACTGTGGAAGTAAAACAGCGAAGCAATCGGGCATTCACAGTAAACAGCAAGCTGTTGAGCCTCTCGATGCATTTGGCGTAGACCCTACACCCTATCTAGTGTCTGTGGGTTTGTCTTGAGCTTCTATGCCTTTACGTTTAAAACTACCCGCAAAAAAATAAAGGACGAAGGATAAAATCTTATCCTTCGTCCTTTATTCTTCATGCTTCACTCAGGGGCGTTTTGCGGTTGTCGAGGTTCGTTGTCATTTTGGGCAATTGTTTCCTGAATTCTGGGAGTTAACAGGAACTTTTTCGTTTCTGTGAGCAAGCGATCGCCCCAAAGATTTTCTTGGAGAAATTTTACATCGGCGTAGCGACTGTCTAACCGAATCGCAGCCTCTCCCAAAGACAAACCCTGTTCGCGATCGCCCTTCGCATACAGCGCCACCGCCATCGCCAACCGGGGTTCTGCCGCCTCCTTATCGAGAGAGCTAGCGGAACGCCACTCACTAAGCGCCCCATCTATATCGCCCATTTCGTACTTAACTAGCCCAATATTATTAATTGCAGGCCAGAATTTCTTTTCCTTAGCAACCGCCTTTTGGTACTGAGCGATCGCATCTGGAAACCGTTTCAGTTTGTAATAGGCATTGCCTAAATCAAACAAAGCTTCCGGGACATCGGGTTTGATCTTTAACCCAGCTTGCAAAACACTAACAGCTTCCTGATACTTTTCCTGCTGAAAGTGCCCGCTTCCCAGAGCAAATAGAATCCCCGGTTCGTTGGGTTGAAGGGTTCTCGCCCGTTGCAAGGCATCAATGGCATTATTTACCTCCTGCGCTTGCAAAAACAAACTTCCTAGTAAAAACCAGGTTTGATAACTGTCGGGAGCCAGCTGAGTCGCCAATCGCGCTCTGGGCAATGCTAGATCGTATTGTTGGAATCGCGCTAGCTGAGCCGCATCTTGTGCCAGGTTCAAACCCTGCTGCTCTAGCTCTTTTGACTCCATTTGTAGCGTATAGGGCACGAGTGCTTGCCCAGAGGCGGGGAGAGCAACGCTCCCTAAACCAAGGAAAACAAGAAGCGGGAATATTGAAAAACGTTTAGGCACGGTGCAGCCTCAAAGAAATAAGCGAAGAAATGTTCAGCAACCTTACCAATAATTTAACTGACCCTAGCAGAAATCGAGAGCAAAGCCACACGTTAATTTGGGGATCGCTGTAACGGATTGACGGGAAACACTAAACAAGGTTCAATCCGTCAGGAAGTTCAAACTCGCTAAAATAGGGAAACAATAAGCAACTTGCTGTAGATCGATACAGGTGAGTGTGACTCCTTGGTGCTAAAGCTGAATCCCATCGTCATTAAAATTACCCTCATTAAGCAGTCTGTTCATTCGTACTACCGGACTTAAAAACTACGCGAATGCAACTTCCACTAATAAGCAAAGTCAAGAACCCTTCTCGGTGGGTCATTGGGCTGATAGCGTCTAGCATCTTGGTAGTTGGCTCTACCACTTATTTCATCCTGGGTCGGGCAACACCCAAACTAGATATCGAGAGCCTGACCGTACCCGTTAAATCGCAAACCTTGAAAGTACGGATTACCGCTAGCGGTACCGTCGTGCCCGTTCAAAGCGTTAATCTCAGCCCCCCCACATCTGGGCGTTTGGCAAAGTTATACGTCGAGCAGGGAGATAGAGTCGAGCAAGGGCAAAAAATCGCCCAAATGGAGAATTCCCAGCTTCAGGCTCAATTTTTTCAAGCTAAAGCCAATCTGGCGCAAGCTCAAGCCAAACTGCAACAAGCTCAAGCGGGGAGTCGTCCCGAAGAAATCAATCAGGCAAAAGCCCGTCTAGAGCAAGCGAAAGCCCGTTTAGCTGCGGCGCGGGTGGGTCGCCCTGAAGAAATTGCCCAATTCAAAGCCCGTCTAGATCAAGCCGAAGCGAATCTAGCATCGGTGCAAATTGGTCGTCCCGAAGAAATTGCCCAGACCGAAGCTCAAATCTCTGCCGCCGAAGCGCGGGTAGAGTTGGCACAAAAACGAGCCAATCGCAATCAACAGCTAGCTTCTCAAGGAGCAATTTCTAAGGATCAGTTGGATGAGGTGCTGACAGAGTACCGCAATGCCAGCGCTAACCTTCGAGAAGCCCAACGACGGCTAGAGCAACTCAAAAACCGCACTAGCCAAGAAATCCAGCAGCGTCAAGCGGCAGTAGCAGAAGCGCGATCTGCCTTACAGCAAAGCCAAAAGGGTGGTCGCAGCGAGGAAATTTCTCAGCGAGAAGCGGATGTCGCAGAAGCGCAGGCGGCTCTACGACAGTTAGAAAATGGGACGCGCCGAGAGGAGATTGCTGGGTTAAAAGCAGCCGCTGACGCTGCCAGAGCTTCGATGCAGGCGGTGCAAGTCCAGCTCTCCGACACGGTAATCATCGCTCCCTTTTCGGGGATTGTGACGCAGAAATACGCCACAGAAGGCGCTTTCGTTACTCCCACAACTTCTGCTTCCACTACGGCTTCCGCTACCTCGACTTCAATTGTTGCTATTGCCAGAGATTTAGAAATTCTAGCGAAAGTCCCAGAGGTAGATGTTGGGCAGATTACCCAGGGACAGCCGGTTGAGATTGTGGCAGATGCCTATCCCGACCAAGTGTTTAAAGGCAAGGTCAAGCTGATTGCGCCGGAAGCGGTGGTCGAGCAAAATGTCACGTCTTTTCAGGTGCGGGTCGCTCTGGAAACGGGTAAGGAACAACTGCGGTCGGGAATGAATGTTGACCTGACTTTTTTGGGGAAACCTGCGAATAATGCCTTGGTCGTTCCCACCGTGGCAATTGTCACCGAGAAAGGAAAGACGGGTGTATTAGTCCCTGATGAGGAGAAAAAACCGCAGTTTAAAGCGGTGACGATTGGCCCATCGATTGAAAACCAAACGCAGATTTTAGATGGTATCAACGAAGGCGATCGCGTATTCATCGATTTGCCCAAAGATAGCAAACCCAAGCCAGAGGAATAAGGAGAGTTGGTAATGGGTAATAGCTAATTAGTCATTAGTCAGGTTTCTGATTACCCCTTCTCGATTACCAATTACCGATTACCGAATATGGATATTGTAGAAAGCGTCAAAATGGCTGCCACGACGCTGGTAGCAAACAAACTGCGTAGCAGTCTCACCATGCTCGGCATTATGATTGGCAATGCCTCGGTGATTGCGATGGTGGGAATTGGACAAGGAGCGCAAAGGCTAGCGTCGGAGCAGTTTGAGTCGTTGGGGCCAAACGTGCTGTTTGTGGTTCCTGGTTCCCAGAAAACTCGGAATACGACCTTTGAGGTGCCGAAAACGCTAGTTCTTGAAGATGCCAGAGCGATCGCGTCTCAGGTGCCTTCCATCCAAGATGTCGCTCCCCAGATCAATTCCAGACAATTAGTTACCTACCGCAGCAAAAATACGACTACATTGATTCTCGGTACAACGCCAGAGTATCTCTCAGCGAGAAGTTTTGATGTGGATCGAGGACGATTTATTACCGATCTTGATATTAAGCGGAGTAATCAAATTGTCATCCTGGGGTCAGAATTAGCAGATAAATTATTTGACAATCAAGATCCGATCGGGCAACAACTGCGGATTAAAAATATCAGCTTTCAAATTGTTGGCGTGATGAAACCCAAAGGTTCGGCGCTGGGAGATAATCCGGATGAAGCAGCTTATTTACCCATCACTACCCTAGCGAATCGGATTGTGGGAAATACGTCTCCCTATGGTCTTGAAGTGACAGCTATCTCTATTTCTGCCAAAGATGAAAATAGCATTGGAGCCGCTCAATTTCAGGTAGCCAATCTGCTGCGGTTGCGGCACAAAATCAACGGTGAAGATGACTTTACCGTTCGCAGTCAAAAAGACCTTTTGGGCATTGTAAACACGATTACCAGTGGTTTGACATTCATGTTAGCTGCGATCGCGGCAATTTCCCTGTTTGTCGGTGGCATTGGCGTCATGAATATTATGCTCGTCTCCGTCACCGAACGCACCCAAGAAATCGGGCTTCGCAAGGCGATTGGCGCACGGGAGCAAGATATCCTGATTCAATTCATCATCGAAGCAGTAATTCTCTCAGCGGCGGGTGGCTTATTAGGGACTCTGATTGGCGTTGGCGGGATCTCGCTCGTCAGCGCTTTCACCCCTCTGAAAGCTGGCATTTCACCCGTGGCAATTGTTATTGCTGTCAGTGTTTCTGGCGGGATTGGGCTATTCTTTGGCGTCGTCCCGGCGCGACGAGCCGCTAAACTCGATCCAATTGTGGCTTTGCGGAGTGCTTAAAATGCACGAACAATGTTTAGGATTCCTCGTTCCTCGCTAAAGCTTTTGAACAATTAGCCATTATTCCATCCTTCAATGAGCAATCAACAACTCACTCCTGAGTCCTCAGCCCTCAATCCTTCAAAAAAACCTGTCGTCATTCGTATAGAGGATGTCACCAAGGTTTACGGCGTCGGCGATACAGAAGTTCGCGCCCTGGCTGGTGTGAGCTTAATTGTAGAGGAGGGCGAATATTGCGCGATTATGGGGGCGTCTGGATCGGGCAAATCCACTGCGATGAATATTATTGGTTGTCTTGACCGACCCACTGACGGACGATATTACTTAGATAACGTAGATGTGTCCTCTCTAGAAGATGCTGACTTAGCGGGAATTCGCAATCGGAAGATTGGTTTTGTGTTTCAACAATTCCATCTCTTGCCACAACTAACAGCGTTAGAAAATGTCATGCTACCGATGGTTTATGCGGGTATTCCGAGTGCTGAAAGACGCCAGAGAGCAACCGTTGCTCTGACTCGCGTTGGTTTAGAGCATCGACTGAATAATCGACCGAATCAACTATCTGGGGGACAACAGCAGCGGGTCGCGATCGCGCGTGCGATTGTCAACAAACCCGTCTTGCTGCTTGCTGATGAACCCACTGGCGCACTGGATTCCAAAACGACCGAAGAAGTGATGGACATCTTCACAGAACTGAATACCAGCGGCATCACTGTGGTCATGGTTACGCACGAACCCGAAGTTGCTCGTCTCACCAAACGCATCGTCTGGTTCCGCGATGGACAAGTGCTGCATTCCCATTTGACCCCAGGCGATATTGGTAAAGTCGCCGTTTCTTAATTGCAAAAAGAGCGTTCAATTCCAAGAACGCTCTTCTTTTATGGCATTTCGGATCAAATCATGGGACGCACGGCTATACGCCCCTGCGATGGCATAAGGAAATAATTTACAGGCTGGCAGTCTTACCAGTTTCAGCTTGAGAGGGAATTGGCTTCACGTCCGTATAGCCCATGTTGCTAACGATTGTCCGGAACATGGAAATTTGTCCCTCAAAGTCAAGACCTTCAATTTGACCCATTAGGTCGTTAACGGGGTTATTTGCTTGGTAGTCCGAGGGCACATCTACGACCGTATCACCCATACCCTGCGCCCAAGCATACCAAACCATTAACTGATTATTCTCTTTCAAAGCCCCATAAGCATGGGAATATTCTGTGTTTTCGCGATTGACAATTTCTCGCATAATTGCCAACTGGCGATCGTCATCCAAATCAAAAAATTCTCCTAACAGCTTCGGAGCCAGTTCTGGATCGGTTGCAGTTGGGGCAGCGGGAGTAATCGAATCTCCCATCTTTTCATAAACGTAATAAAACCATGCTAGTTTGTCATCCGTGTTCAACGCTTCAAAAGCCTCAACCACTTTTTGAGTTTCACTGGAAAGAGCTTGAGATTTTTGGTTTGTATTCATAAATTTTATCCGACAGTGAGGTTAATATTTCCAAGAGTTGCAAACTTGGTGGGTTAAAATCGCCCTCCAAGAGAGAGAGTTTGACTCACTCGGTTTTGCAGATTGAGAGTTGGCTAAGGATCTATCTCAAGAGGGTCAGAGGAACGGGGATCGCTCCTTTAAAATCTAAATTGCAGATAAAAAAGTCTAAATAAATAGGAGTTACTTATGACTGAAGAAGTGAAACCCGATCCGAATCAAGCGACAACTCAAGATGCCCAGCTAGCTGCCGAACGCATGGTTGCAGGTGAAGAAGCAACGCAAAGTGTCGATTTCGACGCTGACTACGCAGCATCAAAAGAATTTAGCGTTAGTGAAGTTGACCAGAGTGGTGCTGGTGCCCAAGCTGCTGAAGCTGCAACAGGTGCTGCCCGGAAAATGCCCCAGCCAACAGAGATGAAATCCTCACCAGAGGCTCATAGCAATCCAGACGACTTCCGGGAAATGGCGAAGGATGTCAATCCTAGAGCTTAAGAAAAAAACAGCCAATAAAAGCGATAAATCGTGGAAAAAGCGATAGGACTGGGTAAACCAGGGAAGTAAAGCCGTATTCACTTAAAAAAAATCAGGATAGCGATCGCGTAGACGATGCCGCAATGATTTGGCTCTAGGCTAGTTTAGGGTCACTGCGACGTATCCCAATCGCTCAAAATGCAAAAATATGGCTCAACCAAGCGTTGGTTGAGCTTTAGTTATTTTGGTACCAATGTCAGGAATTGTTAGGGGTTCGGTAGGTTCAGCCCCTAGCAGTTTGAACAGAATTACAAAGAATGCAGGATAATGGGCAAAGCTTTCACATTTTGTTACCTTTAAATCCCAATCTTTCAGCAAGCATTCGATCGGCAACCATGCGAACCCATTACTGCGGCGAACCTAGAAGCGAACATATTGGACAAACTGTCACCTTGTGTGGATGGGTAGACCGTCGCCGCGACCACGGGGGGGTGATATTTTTAGATTTGCGCGATCGCACCGGCATCGTTCAAATTATCAGCGACCCAGTGCGGACGCCTGACTCTTACGCAGAGGCGGCAAATCAGCGCAACGAATACGTCCTCAGAATTACAGGTCGAGTCAGCAAACGTCCCGAAGACTCGCTCAATCCTCGCCTCCCGACTGGCGAAATTGAAATTTACGCAGACAAAATTGAACTGCTCAATCAGGTCTACAAGCAGCTGCCCTTCCAAGTAGGGGCGGGAGACACAGAATCCCTGCGCGAAGACTTGCGATTGAAGTATCGCTATCTAGACTTAAGACGCGATCGCATGACTCGCAACCTCCAGTTGCGTCACCAAGTCGTCAAAGCCATCCGTCGCTACCTGGAAGACATCGAAAACTTCATCGAAATCGAAACGCCGATTCTCACCAAATCGACTCCCGAAGGCGCACGGGATTACCTCGTACCCAGCCGCGTCAATCCCAGCGAGTGGTATGCGCTTCCTCAGTCGCCGCAGCTATTTAAGCAAATGCTGATGGTATCCGGCTATGACCGTTATTACCAGATTGCTCGTTGCTTCCGAGATGAAGATTTACGCGCAGACAGACAGCCAGAATTTACTCAGTTAGACATGGAGATGAGCTTCATGTCTCAAGAAGAGATTCTCCAGCTCAACGAAAGTTTAGTTTGCCATATCTTCAAAACGGTCAAAGGCATCGACTTACCCCGTCCCTTCCCGCGCCTGACTTATGCAGACGCGATGGATCGCTACGGGTGCGATAAACCAGACACCCGCTTTGGCTTAGAACTTGTCAACGTTTCCGATTTGCTGAAAGATTCTGGGTTTAAGGTATTTTCCGGCGCTGTCGCCTCTGGCGGTATCGTCAAAGTATTGCCCGTTCCTGGCGGAAACGACGCCTTCTCCAACGTGCGGATTAAACCAGGCGGCGACCTATTTAAAGAAGCTAGCGAAGCCGGTGCTAAGGGTCTTGCCTATATTCGCGTGCGGGATGACGGCGAACTCGACACCATTGGCGCAATTAAAGACAACCTCACCGAAGCGCAAAAGCAAGAATTGCTAAGTCGCACAGGTGCAAAACCCGGTCATCTTTTGCTATTTGGTGCGGGCGATACGAATACGGTTAATAAAACCCTCGATAGATTGCGCCAGGTGATTGGTCGCGAATTGGGACTCATCGCTCCTGACAAAAACAACCTGCTTTGGGTGACAGACTTCCCGATGTTTGAGTGGAATGCGGATGAGAAGCGCCTAGAAGCGCTGCATCATCCCTTTACTGCTCCCCATCCCGATGATTTGCACGACCTGAAGACGGCACGGGCGCAAGCTTATGACCTGATTCTCAACGGCGTGGAAGTTGGCGGTGGAAGTCGGCGGATTTACCAGCGCGAGGTTCAAGAGCAGGTGTTTGAAGCCATTGGCTTGGCGAAAGAGGAAGCGTATGCCAAGTTTGGATTTCTCCTAGAGGCATTTGAATACGGCACGCCGCCGCACGGGGGAATTGCCTACGGTTTAGACCGCTTGGTGATGCTCTTAGCCGGGGAAGAATCGATTCGGGATGTGATTGCTTTCCCGAAAACACAGCAGGCTCGTTGTTTATTAACCGATGCGCCCTCTGGTGTCGATGGGAAGCAGTTGAAGGAATTGCACGTTGCTTCGACATACAAGCCGAAATCCAGCGAAAAAGACAAGCAGTAACTCGCGCGATCGCAATCAAGATTTAGAGGCGCACAATGAATTGTGCGCCTCTAAAATTTTGGGAAAGGGAAACAGAGGCGTGTGGAAAAGATAGCGATCGCTTCCCTATCGTTCCAATCTCTTCAAAGACTATTAAGCTTCAAAATCAAAGATGATAAAATCATCTAAGCATTTTAATATCGCAGACTTCACTCGTTCGTGTTCGGGATGCGGCAGATAGAAATCGCGGGCATCCGCGCTCTCAAATGTCATCAAAAATCCGTGGTTATAGCCCTGGTTCAGCCCCTCGTGACTAGAATAGGCTCCCCCAGCATAGTAGGTAATGCCTGGAATTAATTGCTGAAGTTCACCCAGTTGGTTTAACAAATCTGCAATCTTTTCCTGCGTTATTTCTGGTTTAAATTTGAGCAGAACCATGTGTTGAATCTGAGGCATTTGCTTAGGTTACTGATAGCAGAGTCTCTAAAAGCTTAGCTGGGAACAGAAAGAACATACAGCCAGACGCGATCGCTCTAATAAAATTCTGTCACAAGCGCTCGCCCCTTAATCCTGCTTCTTTGGGTGCTTGCTGTCTTCAACAAATTCACTCGCAAGACCAAATGGTTCTCAATTATTCTGCTGCTTGTGAGCTGCTTGCTGCACTTGCTCTATGGTTGAAAGTCGCGGCTGTACAGACAAAGGCTACAACCTAACGTCATCCGCTTCGTGCCTGTGAAGAATAAATTGCACGGTATACATCTATAGGGGCGTACAGCCGTGCGCCCCTACAATAATTGCAAGTAGATAGCCAAAAAGCACAAACAAGGAGAAATATTCATGCGATCGCGCTTGAGATGGCTGTTGTCAGTTATCAGCGTCCTCAGTGGTTGCGCCTACATCAGCGGCGCGACCCCTTCTGTACAAGCCGCTCAAACCATCGTGGTTCGGAAAGGCTCCTCTACTGAATCCATTAATATCGCGGATCTCCGCCAGCTTGCGGAAACGGGAACGACCCCATCGTCTCTGAGAAGTTTTGCAAGAAACCTGTCTTCGCAACAAAGAAGCCAAATTCTGTCAGCGCTGAGGGCAAAATTTGATATTGATGTTGTGCAAGTGAGTCGGTTACTCGATACTCAGATTGGCAGCGCGATCGCATCTTCTTTGGCTAGCACAACATCGCGTCAGGATAATGTCGGAGTGCTAGACGTGCGATCGGGACTCGTATTAGGGGCTAGGGCACCAGAAGGACTGTCTTTACTCAGCTTTATCGAAGCTTATCCCCGTCAAACGCTTGATATAGACTTAAGTCGGGCGTTTAAAGTTGTCGAAAATTTTAACAGCGCTTTTTGGCAAACTCAGTGGTTTATGGCAGAGATTGCCCCCCAACTGACTGTCAAGCGCCCCCAACTTAATTTACCTTTCGATCCCACGCTACCGGGAACGGCATCCGTGCAGGTGCTGAACTTGAAACTCAATGATACCCAGCGCCGCCGGGAAATTCCCCTTGATGTTTACTGGTCGGAAGCGGCTTCTCCGGCTAAACCGATAATTGTTCTATCGCATGGCTTAGGTTCGGTTCGCACCGATATGCGCTACCTGGCAGAGCATTTGACATCCTATGGCTATGTAGTGGCAGCCTTAGAACATCCTGGGAGTAACGAAAGTCATGTGAAGCAGGTAGTTAGAGGCAAAGCTCCCTTATTGGATGCTCAGGAGTTTTTGAATCGTCCCAAGGATATCAGTTTTGTTATCGACGAACTAGAAAAGCTGAATCAAGCCGGGGAACTTCAGGGGAAACTGGCACCCGATCGCGTCATGGTAATCGGGTATTCTCTGGGGGGTAGTACAGCTTTATCGGTTGCGGGTGCCGAGTTGCAATTAGCGTCTTTAAAAGAGCGCTGTAAAGGGAATGTAATTTCCTTCAATCTTGGGGAAGCTTCCCAGTGTTTTGCGAGCGGACTTCCAGAAGACCGCTATCAACTGCGAGATCCCAGAGTCAAAGCAGCGATCGCGTTTAATCCCACGACGTCTTTACTCTTTGGCGAAACGGGTTTGAGCGCCGTGCAAGTCCCCACTTTAATTGAAGCTGCTTCCGCCGATAAGACGACTCCGGCTTTAACCGAACAAATTATCGGTTTTTCTAAAATACCCGCTCCAAAATGGCTGGTGGGTGTAGTGGGAAGCACCCATCTGAGTGTGAAAGATCCCAGCACTACCCAAGATCAAGCGAGACAACCGAATACACTGTACACGGGCGGGGAAATCGTTGGCGAACAGGCGGTTGCCATCCGCAGCTACATGAAAGCGATCGCGCTGGCAATGGCAGCACAACTCACCGATGATGCTGCCAAGTACGCGATTTTCCTCACCCCAGAATATGCTCAGTTGGCATCAACCGATGCTTTCCCGATTCGCCTCGTCACGGAGATTCCGCCCCAAGCGCAAGCTGTGGTTGACGATTTTCTTCAGAATCAATCCAAGAGATAATTTCGCGCCAAGACGCCAAGATGCTAAGAATAACTTCTTTGCGCCTTGGCTCGAAATAAAATCACCGATTACCCACTACTGCAACTTGATGTACTTCTCCACATCTTCAATCTGGGGATCTGGAAACTGAGTTAGCACTTGCCATAAAACCGTGTAACTGCCATCAGCACGGCGGCTGACGGGACGGAAGGCGACCAGGACATCGCTACTGGGCAATTCTAAAATTTGGTCAAGATAGCGGCGTTGTTCCCTGGAAACGATACCTCCCGTCTGAACCACTTCCGGCACCTGGAATTGGACTAATCGCATTAAGTAGGTGTGGTTCAGCATCGCTGGTGCATTTGGGGAGAGGCGGTCGATCGAGGATGCGATCGCTCTCGTCTGTTGCACGGGTTCGCTGAAAGCCACCTGACCCAGCTTTCCCGTGATAAACCGCTGTCGATCTACCTGAATCGATGCCAATTGATTCGGCGGACGATAATTCAGGAAAAACTGGCGTGTTTGCGGCGATAAGGCGCGGACTTTCTTCAAGGTGGGATCGAGGTTTTCTAAGGGGACTTCTCCCAAATCCACCATAAAGCCATAATCTAGCCCTTGCTGGGCAATCTCAAAGTTACTACCTTCCATCCGAACCGCAAAGCGCGGAGTAAATTCATCCCCAGGACCAATTCGCACCGATGAGGGAGTAGATTCCTCATCGCTACCGCCGCCAACTCCCCGCAGCAAGGCTGGAAATGGGAAACGCTCTGCTACGCTGGGCGAAAGCCGATTTCCTAGTGGATTCAGTTGTTGACGGTAAGCCTCAGATGGTAAAACGCGGGCAATGCCGGTGTTGGGCTGAGAAAGAAATTCGGTATACAGACTTGGCTCTTGCCGATACAGGGCGTAGGTGTTGCGTTCGTTTAATTGGTACGTTTCCGCGATATCAGTAAAACGGGCGGAGGGGGGAAATGCTGCCACAGCTTGTCCCAAAAACTTTTTGGCAGTTTGGAGGGTTGTCACGGTTTGTTGGGAGGGCGCGATCGCTGGCTGAATTGGCGGCTGATAGCCAGAAATCGGTGTCTTTGCCGCTACACCAACGACTGGCGGTTCCGGAGCGGGAAATCTGGGCACTGGAACCGCCAAACGCTGAGGAGGTACGGTCAAAATCGACGGTTGACCAATTGCCAAAGGATTTCCTCTGGTGGGAGCGAGAATGGACTGTCGCCGTTCTAGCACCGGACGCAGGGGCAATAATTGCTGCGTCGAAGCATAGAGCGCGCAGTACACCTGCGCCTGCTCCAAGGTTAAATTAGAGCCTGCCGGGGTAACGCCGTTCGTGCGGGTACACAGCAAAGCAGGATTGGGATATTGGCTCTTGAGAAAGCGGTCTACTTCTCCCTGGTGGAGGAGGATTTGCCCCTCCGCCGCAAAAGCCGGGTAGGGTTCGGGAGACGCACTCGCTCTTTCGATTCGATTAATTAAATTGATTTGAGTTTGTACCAATCGCTGAGCTTGGGGCCAGAAACTTTGATCCGAAGCTGAACTCGAAGGGATTTGGCGGCTTACACCCAGCCTTTGGGACTCTGCCTGCGCGATCGCCTGTCCGGACACCAAGCTTAGTAGGGAAGACACAAAAATTAATAATAAGTACCGCATCTGAAACTCCTCAATCTGACAACTTGATAAAACAACCCAGTAGACCTTATTTATACTTCCCTGTTTTGACCCAAAAATTAAAGTCCTCTGTTTTTAATAAAATCATTGAATAGGAGAAAATATTTTTTTGTCTATCACTTCTTGCGCTTCCTATTTAACAGTCTACAGAACTCTAACTATTTGTTTTCTTTTTACTAGCGTTTCCTAATATATGTTTTTTTGTTAAGAAAATAAGCTTTTGTTTCTCAAACTCTTACTGTGCTTGCTAGTTGAAGACCCCTAAAAAGATTGTTAATAAAGAGCAGACGGTCAAAGTGCAACTCCCTCAATTAGTAACGATCTAATTCCTAAGGAAGATGGGGAATTGCAAAAAAACAGAAAATTGGAGATTGAAGTTATATCTGAAGATTGATGGCTTTGGTCAAATAAAAAGCAAGAATTGAACTGTTACTGACAGACTAATGCTGCTGTGTTAGTAACACAATTTGGTTAGGTTCAGTGGCAATCGGAGAAAACACTGATGTTAGGACAACATAAGCGTGCTGTTGGCGTATTTTCAAACTATCGAGACGCCGAAGTAGCACTGACTGAACTAAAAAATTCTGGTTTTTCTATGGACAACGTGTCCGTAGTAGCTCGTGACGCGGACAAAGGAAACGACATTGCTGGTGCCGATGTAAGCGATCGCGTTGGCAATAAAGCCGACGAAGGTGCGAAAGCAGGTGCCGTCACCGGCGGTACTTTGGGCGGTCTAACAGGCTTGCTCGTTGGTCTGGGAGCCTTGGCAATTCCGGGACTTGGCCCTGTCATGCTAGCGGGAGCAGCAGGCACCGCTATTGCTACAACCCTTTCTGGCGGTGCCATTGGTGCAGCCGCAGGAAGTCTTTTAGGTGCATTAATCGGTTTGGGAATTCCTGAAGAAAGAGCCAGACACTATAGCGATCGAGTATCCCGTGGGGATTATTTAGTAATGGTAGACGGCAGCGACGACGATATCCGTCGTGCCGAAGCGATTCTCAGTCATCGGGGAATTCAAGATTGGGGTATCTACGATGCTCCTGCCACCAATACAACCACTACAACGACAACTCGCACATCTGATATTGCCGATCCCAGTGGTACCTATCAAACTCCAGTAGTTGATACAACTCCACGCACGGATACCCCGGTTCAAATTATCGACCGTCGGGAACAGACTCTTTAGGCTGATTTGAGAACGATTGAACGGGGTGGGAGGTAAAAAGCTTCCACCTCTTATCTGCTCGAAGTGAGGAATTGAAAAATGAACAAGTTTTTAACATTACTGTTTAGTGGCGTCTTGTTAGTGAGTGTTGCTGCTTGCGATAACAACGAGAAAACGTCTGATGGAGCGAATTCTGATTCAAGTCAGACTTCTTCGCCTGCTGCAACCGGAGCCGCCAGTCCAAATGCCAGTGCCCCAGCATCACCCTCGGCTGATGCTTCAGCACAACCCGATCAAGGCGCGAAGAATGATGCATCGAGTGATGTCCGCAAAAGACAGCTAGAATCTGATATTCGGGCACGCGAGCAACGTAATAATGCTGCTGGCGACCCCCTAAAAAGAGCTGATAGCGACTTGGAAAGCGAGGTTCGTAGCAAGTTAGAAGCGAACTTGCCCAGCAGCAAATTAGAAATTGATGCTAAAGACGGAGCTGTAACAGTTGTAGGAACTGTAGAAAAGCCAGATCAAGTGGCAAAAATAGAACCGTTGGCGAAGGAAATCAAGGGGGTTAAGACAGTAGCTGTTCAAGCGAAAGTTGCCCCAGCGCAGAAAAATTAACTTTACTAGGACTTAGGGCCTGGAAACCAGGAAATCAATTTCCTGGCTGAAAGCCCAAGTCAGTTTTCACTGAATAAAACAACTCCAATCAATCCGTTTCATGGGTTTGAGCGATGAAGCTGGAACTTTAGTGGGCTTTAGTTCACGGCAACTGGATAAGTCCTGTGTAATAACGGTGAAACTGTAATTTGATTTCGCTTGTGGCAAAACCACGAATAGATCCCTAAAGAGTTAGAGAGGAAAGGGTAATGGTGCTTACTCAGCCAAAACGAGCTTTTGGCGTGTTCTCAAGCTTGCAAGATGCAGAAGGCGCAATTCAGGAATTAAAAGCTGCTGGCTTTCCAATGAATCAGGTTTCTGCAATCAACAAAGAGTCTGAGCCAGTATCCCCGCCACCGGCTTCTAAAGCGCAAGAAGGCACGACCATTGGCGCGATCGCGGGTGGTGCAGCCGGAGGTGTCTTGGGTTTGGCGCTGGGACTAGGCACCATTGCCGCCATTCCCGTATTAGGGCCAATTAGCATTATTGGGGTGGCAGCCACGGCTTTAGCGACTACTTTAACCAGTGGTGTGATTGGTGCAACCGCAGGCGGCTTATTAGGTGCCTTGACTGGCTACGGGATTCCTGATGAGCAAGCCGCAATTTACAACGATCGCATTCATCATGGGGACTATTTCTTGATCGTTGAGGGCACAGAAGCAGAGGTGCGTCAAGCTGAAGCAATTCTCAACCGTTGGAACGTCCAAGAATTAAGAATTTACGATGCTGCGGCATCACCACCGCCATCCATCAATGAAATGCCTCTTTAATATTAGAGATTCTTGTCCAGGTAGTAACAGGTGCATCTGGCTTTAAAAACCTCTTTTCCTAGCGAAAAGGGGTTTTCGTATTTTGTATTTCTATCGATTACCATAACCTCCCCGGCTCCTCGTTTCCTGCTTCCAGTGGCAAGGTGCGACCAAATAATTGCACAATGGAAGCAGTTTATTAATGTTGCTGCAAGACAAATGCCGACCTTACTGGCTGATGCCAAAAACTTGCTCGCCGACTTAATCGCTCGTTACTCACCTCAAGTCGATTATTTGGCAGTTCGGATAGAAGAAGCCGAAGGAACTGATATCTTTTTGCGCGGCGATAAGGTCGAAACCCTCACTGAAGGCATCTCCATTGGTGGACAAGTCCGGGCTTGTTACCAGGGCGGCTGGGGCTTTGCCAGCTTTAATCAGCTTTCTACCTTAGCAGACCGAATTGAAGAAGCGATCGCTGCCGCTCGGATTATTGGCGATGAAGAAACCCTGTTGGCTCCGATTGAGCCAGTACAGGCGACTTGCCAACTTCCCCTAGAAGGCAGCGATCCGCGAGAGATATCGCTGGAAACCAAGAAGCAATTGTGCGATCGCTACACTGAAATCCTCAAAAGCGCTAGCCCTTCAATCACCACCACCTCTGTGCGCTACAGCGACAGTTCCCAGCGAATTATCCTCGCCACCTCAGACGGAACGCTGATTGAGCAGTCTTGGGTAGATATGGAAATGCGCTTTGCCGCCACTGCGCGGAATGGCGAAACCGTGCAAACTGGACGCGAAACGACTGGCTCCCGCAAAGCCTACGAAGACTTAACAAATTTGGACGATCAGGTTCGGAGTGCTGCTCTCCGTGCCGTGAACGCCCTCTCTCTGCCTCCTGTGAAAGGCAATACCTACACGGTCGTCATCGACCCCATTCTCAGCGGTTTATTTGTCCATGAAGCTTTTGGGCACCTTTCAGAAGCAGACATGGCTTATGAAAACCCGGATATCTTAGAAGTGATGACCCTGGGACGCCGATTTGGACCCAAAGAACTGCAAATCTTTGACGGTGCTGCTCCTCCCGGTCATCGTGGCAGCTACTTATACGATGATGAAGGGACGCCTGCTACCACGACTCAGCTAATTAAGGATGGCATCTTAGTTGGACGCCTCCACTCCCGCGAAACTGCTGGAAAGCTGAGCGAAGCCCCCACTGGCAACGCCCGTTGTCTGAATTACCACTATCCCCCCCTTGTTCGGATGACGAATACTTGGATTGAGCGGGGTACAACGCCCGTGGAGGATTTATTTGCAGGGATCAAAGAAGGCGTCTACGCTCGTAACTGGCTGGGTGGTATGACGAATGGAGAAATGTTTACTTTCTCCGCCGCTGAAGCTTGGATGATCCGCGACGGCAAGATTGCCGAACCCGTTCGGGATGTGACGCTTTCGGGGAATGTTTTCAGCACCTTGGCGGATATTGAAGCGATCGGGGATGATTTCTACTGGGATGAATCCGGCGGCTGCGGGAAGGGAGGTCAGAACGGCTTGCCAGTTGGTTGTGGTGGGCCAAGTCTCCGCATTCGCAATGTCATTGTGGGAGGCGATGCAGAATAGTTAAAAATTAGAAATTTCGTCAGTGTCATGAAGTTTTCACGATTGGAATGACCTAAACCTCGGCATTCTTCCTTTCAAGAGACAGAGAAGACGTCAAGATATAGGCGATAAAAAACTCATGACACTAACAACTCCCACATTTTTAATTTTTAATTTTTAAGTGCGTATCTACCTGTTTGAGCAAATCTTCAAGCGTAGAAGAATTATCTAAAACTACATCAGCGCGATCGCATTTCTCCTCAATGGACATTTGGCTAGCAATCCTTGCTTGCGCTTGTTCTAAAGTTAAGCGATCGCGCTTGATTAATCTCTGAAGTTGATGTTGTTCGGAGCAGTATACGACCCAAGTTTCCGTACACAGAGCCGTCATCCCTACTTCAAATAGCAAAGGCACCACCAACACCACAACCGGATGCGAGTTGAGTGCTTGCATTTCTTCAATCATGCGATCGCGCACGTAAGGATGAATCTGTTGCTCTAGCCAACGCCGCTCTTCGGGCGAATTAAAGACAATATTGCCCAGCTTTCGGCGGTCAAGCGTCCCATCCGGTAGCAGAATATCGGCTCCGTAACGCTTAACAATTTCGCCGAGAATCGGCGAACCCACTTTTACAGCTTCTCTAGCATAAATATCCGCATCCAAAACCGGCAAATTGTAGTGACTGGCAAGATAATTTGAGACAGTTGTTTTGCCAGTACCAATGCCTCCCGTCAGACCAATAACGCGCATCATGAATTCACTTGCAACTGTGCCAAAATCAACTGTCCCGCAGCCCCATTATCTAAAGGTTTCGAGAAAAAATATCCCTGTCCTCGTTCGCATTGCAATGCCTTGAGTTGTGCCAACTGTTGAGCCGTTTCTATCCCCTCCGCCGTCACACTCATTCCTAAATTATGAGCCAACGCCACGATTGCCTTGACAATCTCTGCATCCTTGCCACCCGCTCCCATTCGGTTCACAAAAGAACGGTCAATTTTCAATGTATTAACGGGAAAGCGGTGCAGATAATTCAAGGATGAATAACCCGTACCAAAATCATCAATCGATAATTGAATATTTCGATCTCGCAATTGCCAAAGCAGGATGGCGGCAGCTTCAGCATTTTCCAGCAAGCAGCTTTCAGTAATTTCCAACTTTAAATAGTGTCCATCTAAGCCAGTCTCCCTCAAAATACGGTCAATCTGCTCAATCAAATTTGGTTGCGAAAACTGCTTACCAGAGAGATTCACGCTAATTGCCAAACCCTGAGTCGTAGAATACTGCTGCTGCCAAACTTTTAGCTGACGGCAAGCTTCGTTGAATACCCAAGTACCCAAGGGAATAATCAGACCCGTATCTTCTGCCACAGGGATAAACTCGCTTGGGGGAACCATGCCACGAGTCGGGTGATTCCAACGCACCAGAGCCTCAAAAGCCTTAATTTTACCCGTCGCCAGCTCGACGATTGGCTGGTAGTAAAGTTGAAATTCCGTAGCGATAATCGCTCGTCGCAGATCCGTTTCTAACTGCAAATGTGCCACGGCAAGGGTATGCATGGCCCGATGGAAGACAACATAGCGACCTTTACCCTCTAACCGGGCATGATACATAGCCGTGTCGGCTGCCCGCAGCAGGTCTTGCGGACGAGGCAAGAGGTTATTGTGAGAGGATGCAGAGGGACAAAGCGGCATAGGGGCAGATTCTTTCCGAACCGGCTCCCATCCCTCTTGTCCCTTTCCGGCAAAGGCAATCCCGATGCTAGTCGTGGTGAATACTTCGCGCCCATCCAAGTTAAAAGGCGAATTGAGTTCCCGCTGGATCTGCTCGACAACGCGAATCGCATCGCTAACATCGTGAATATCCTCCAGCAGAATTGCAAATTCGTCTGTGCCAATCCGAGCTAGGGTGTCCGTGGGACGGAGACAGGTCATTAGTTTGCGAGCTGTAGCGATGAGCAGTTGGTCGCTTACCAAGTGTCCTAGACTATATTTGACCATCTCGAAGCGATCCAAATCCAGAAACAGAACAGCAAATAAACTATCTTTGTATCGTTGGGAATGCTTAATCTGGCTGGCAAGACGTTCGAGAAATAAGGTCCGATTTGGCAAACCGCAAAGCGAATCGTAGAACGCATGGTGTCGCAGTTGCTCCTCGGCTTGCTTGCGCTCAGTAATGTCGTGGCAGTTGACGACAATCCCCTGCACCGCCGGATCGTTCAGGAGGTTAGTGGTGACTGCCTCGAAGATCCCCCAAGAGCCATTGCGATGCTGCACGCGATACTCACCGAGTCGCTGAGTCACATTGGGATTTTGAATCGAATTTTTCAGCCTTTGCTTAACCAGTAGCACATCCTCTGGGTGAATAAATGTCAAAGCATTTTTGCCTATGAGTCCATCGGGTGCGTATCCTAGAATCCGATTGACAGAAGGACTCACATAAGTCACTTGACCGCTGGCGTTAACAATGATGATGATATCGGTCGCATTTTCGATCAGCGCTCGAAATCGTTGCTCGCTCTCTTGTGAAGCGGCGATTAATCTGGTTTTTTCCGCCTCAGACTGCCGCTTTTGGTCGCGCATTTGTTTGGCTTGTAGGGCTTGCGCTACTGCCGATCCTAGTCGCATCAGACGGTCTTTCAGTAGATAATCTGCTGCCCCCTGCTTCATGCACTCCACCACCACTTCTTCGCTCACCGTGCCCGTGATAACGATGAACGGAATATCTAAGCCGCGCTCTTGCAAAAGTTGCAGCGCTCTGAGGGCGTTAAACTGAGGCAAGCTATAGTCAGCTAAAATCAGCTCGATACCGGGATGCAGCTGGGCAAGGTAATCGGCTTCTGTCTCTACACGCTGCCAGTCGGGTTTAAAGCCAGCCAAACGTAGTTCGTGCAAAGTTAATTCAGCATCAGCCAGGGAATCCTCAAGCAGTAAAATCTGGAGCGGAGCGGACATGATGATCTTCTTGTAAGCAAGGGAATTGAGCCGTGGGCGGGGTTACACCACTGTTCGCTTTTAGAGAGCGTGCAGTCTGAATTATGAGGTGTTGAGCGTAAATTTAATTGCGGTTTTTAGAATTTTTAGCCTGAAGAATGCTAGCGGCTTGGCAGCTGGTTTAACAGCAGCCAGTACAAGCCTAATTGCTGCACTGCTTCGGTAAACTGTTCAAAGTTCACCGGCTTCACGATATAACTGTTGACGCCCAACTGGTAACTTTCTACGATGTCGCGTTCTTCGTTCGACGAGGTGAGGATGACGACTGGAATCATGCGGGTTTGGGGGTCAGATTTGAGGCGTTGCAAGACTTCCAAGCCGTCTACTCTGGGGAGTTTGAGGTCGAGGAGAATGACTTTGGGGTAGTTTTCCGGATAGCGATCGCGATAGGCACCTGTCCGGAAAATGTAGTCTAAGGCTTCCGCACCGTCGCGGGCAACTTGAATGCGATCGCCAAGGTTGTGCTTTCGCAAAGCATAAAGTGCTAATTCTAGGTCGTTGGGATTGTCTTCGACCAGCAAACAGTCTGCTGTGCGCTCACTCATGAATATTTCCCTCTGCCAGGGTAAAGTAAAATGTTGTGCCTTGGTTAACGCCTGACTCAGCCCAAATACGTCCGCCGTGGCGATGGATGATGCGCTGCACGATCGCGAGTCCGACTCCGGTTCCTTCGTAATCTTCCGCACGATGCAGCCGTTGGAAGACGCCAAAGAGTTTATGAGCGTATCGCATATCAAAGCCTGCGCCGTTGTCTTTGACGAAATAAACGACAGTGGTTGAAAAGTCATTTGTCTCTAGTTCTGGGTCATTCGTAAATGACTGATGACGATAGCCAATTTCAATCTGGGCGACTTCCCGACCGCGCGTGAATTTTAGAGCGTTTGTCAGCAAGTTGACAACTACTTGCTTAAGTAAAGCAGGATCGCCTTCGCAGGCGGGTAAATTGCCGATATTTATTTCAAATTGGCGATTTTGCTGTTCGTGCCATAAGTCTGCCAGTACTTGACGTACCAAATCAGCGATCGCTACAGTTTGTTTTCTCAGTGGCTGGCGCGAAAGGCGCGAAAATGTCAGCAAGTCATCAATCAGCTGTCCCATTTGCTGAGCATTATCCCGCACCAGTTTCTGGTAGCGTTGGGCTTCCGGATCGAGTTGTTCTAGATATTCTTCCAGCAAAATCCGCGAAAATCCGTTGATAGCACGCAAGGGCGATCGCAAGTCGTGAGAGATGGAATAACAGAAAGCTTCTAACTCTTGATTTGCAGCTTCCAGTTGCGCGGTTCGTTTGATGACTCGTTGTTCAAGTTCCGCGTTCAACTGTCGAATTGCTTCCTCTGCCTGGACTTTTTCGGTAATGTCGGTGCAGGTGCCGATCCACTCTCGCACATCGCCGTCTTTTGATAATACTGGAACCCCACGGACATTGAAGTAGCGGTAAATACCATCAGCACGCCGCAGCCGAAACTCAGTGTCATAGAGGCTTTTCGTTTGGATAGCGTTAGACCACTGCTCGGCAATGCGATCGCGATCGTCTGGATGGATGGCATCTAGCCAGTGCCAGCTTAGTATTTCTGCCTCGCTTTGACCCGTATAGGCTCTCCAATCCGGTTGATCCGTCACAACCTCACCTTGGGGGTTGGAAGTCCAAACCATCTGTGAGGTCGCCCGTGCCAAAGAACGATATCGTTCCTCACTCTGCCGCAACGCTTCCTCAGCCACTTTTCGTTCGGTGATGTTGCTGACTAAGGCAATAAATCCTTTGACTTCACCGTGTTCCCCAAAATGTGGCAGGTAAGTAGCATTGACCCAACGCATCCCTCCATATTCATAGGATATAGGGCTTTCGTAGGTTACTTCCTGCCCGGACAATGCTGCCTCGACATACGGCTGAATTGCCTGATAAGCCGAGTCCCCTAAAATTTTTCTAATGGGCTGTCCGATGACTTCCGCCTGAGATTTGCCGAACCATTGTTCGTAAGCCCGATTGTTAAAGTGATAGCACTGTTCCGAATCGACATAGGCAATCAGCACTGGCAAAGCATCTGTAATCAAGCGCAGTTGATCTTCACTCTGTTGCAATGCTGCCTCTGCTTGCTGGCGTTCCAGAGCAATTCCCGCAATTTGGGTAGCAATCTCGGTCAGATATAACTCATCCTGATTCGGTCGCCTCGCGTCGGGATGATACATTACAAAAACGCCTAATACCTTACCGTTACTGGAAAAAATAGGCGTAGACCAACAGCTTTGTAGTTGATGGCTTAATGCCAAATCTCGGAAATCCGCCCAAAGGCGATCGCTCTCAATATCTGAGACAATCACGGGTTTACCGAAATACGCTGCCTTACTACAGCAACCAAAACCAGGACCAATCGCGATACCATCAATCGCCTGAGTGTAGCTTTCGGGAAGGCTAGGAGCGACTCCATGTCGTAACTTGTTCTCTTTTTCGTCAACTAGCAGAATCGAACAAAAGCCCTCACCGGATTGGGTCTCGATAAACCGAGCCAAAACATCCAGAACATCACCCAGTGCTGCGCCGGTGGCAATCATTTCGAGTACCTGTTTTTGCCCTGCGATCAGCGCCTCAGCTTGCTTGCGTAGCGTAGCGTGCCGCAGGCTTTCGCTGATGTCTATCATCGCGCCGATCATCCGCACTGGATTCCCCTTATCGTCATGGACGATAAATCCCCGATCGCTCGCTAAGGCATAAGAGTTATCGGCGCGACGGTAGCGGTATTCATCCGACCAGATTTGTCTTCCACTGTCAATTGCAGCATGAATCCCACTGACAACCCGCTCTCTGTCTTCTGGATGTATATTTTCGTACCACCAACTGGCATCAAAACCTACTTCAGTTTCCGCATAGCCGAAGAGTTTTTGCAAGGATTCGTTCCACTCTACGCGGTTTGTCAGTAAATCCCAGTCCCAGATTGCATCGTTGCTGGCTTTAGCGACGAGGCGGTAACGGGTTTCGCTTTCCCGCAGCGCTTCCAGAGCGCGATTGCGTAGCGTAGCGTACCGTAGGCTTTCGCTAATATTGGCGAAGATGCCAATGCTGCCGCTCATCTTGCCATTGACATCTTGCAGCAGGGCTGTCCAAAGGCTAACGTCAATCAAGGTGCCGTCTTTCTTTTGGCTGCGGAATTCCCTGCCACCGCTACCACGATCTCCTCCGCCATGTAAGTCAGCCTGAAGCAAGGCATGAAACGCTTCCTGTTGATCCGGGGGGAAAATCGGCAACGGATAGCCGACAACTTCTGCCGATTTCCAGTCAAAAAGACGCTCAGCCTCTGGATTCCACAGGGTGACGTTCCGATTAACATCGAGCGTCACGATCGCTAACGGTGAAGTTTCGATCAGGGTTTGCAGCGTTTGATTTGTGGTTAATAGGGCTTCTTGTGCCTGTTTTTGATCGGTAATGTCCCTCAGGGTGCCGGACGTACCGATAATCGTTCCGTCGGAAGCCAATGTTAATTTGCCGTGTCCTTCCAGCCAACGATAGTCGCCATTTGCACTCAGATATCTCGCCTGATACCGATAAGATTCTTGCTGGCGTTCAATGAGGGAGCGAAATTCTTCCAGGTGTTGTGGGCGATCGCTTGGATGAACAAAATCGATTAAATTCTTACCGATACTTTCTTCGAGGGCGAAGCCGGTAATTTCTTTCCAGGCGGGATTGAGAAATGTCCAATATCCAGCTTCATCAGTCTGGAATAGCACCTGTGGCAGGCTGTTCACCAAGGAGCGATATTTTTCCTCTTGCTCTTGCAAGGAGGTTTCTGCCGACTGGCGATCGCGCTCAGAACGTTCTAGCGACGCCGCCATCGTGTCAAAAGCACCCGCCAATTCCCTGACTCCGAAACCGTGAGTCACCCCGCTACGAACGCTCAAATCGCCTTCTGAGAGCTGCTGCATTGCCTTCAGGAGCGCCTTCACCCGACGCAACATCAACACCTCGCTACCCACCCAAGTGGCAGCGATCGCTAACACGGCGACTAATCCCATGCCTGCTAAGTTGCGGTGCAACTGCCGATCGGCAGCAGTAAAGGCGACGGTTTTGGGGATGCCCACTGACACGTAGAGGTTGCAGCGATCGCCCTGATCTCTACAAGTGCCCTCCAAGGGCGCGATCGCATACAAGCTCGTTACACCATCCACTCCGGAAGCCTCCACCATGCCTGCCCTTTTTTGCGTCAGCATCGTTTTAACCAAAGGTGCTTCCGGTGAGGCTTGCGCGACCCAGGTTTCGGGGTTAGGATAGCGAGCTAAAATTATCCCTTGGCTGTCAATTAAGCGCTCTTGGTTAGCGGTAGCCAACCTAGTCATCTGTAGCGCCTCTGCCTGAATTTGAGTTGTTTGGTGTCGGCGTTCCTCAAAGTTTGTGTATATCAACGCCAATACCAGAACGACAACCAGCAATACCAAGCCGATGAGGCGCGATCGCAGTGAAAATGCGTATGTTTTTGCTTTTCGCAAACCCGGTTCAACAGAGTTCGGTAATTTTGATTGCGATCGCTTAGGCCAGCCCATTCTTCAACAATTTCCTTTTGTGCAGGAGCAAGGCTATACCCCGGTGAATGGCTGCCGCTTCGCTAAGGGCTTTTTAAAGCTTGGGGTGAGATGAAACATAATATAGCAATCCTATTTTAGTTTTGAGATGCTAGTGTTTCAGCTACCCAATTTTTTTACAAAAGTCGGGTATCTCGCTTCACAAATTATTTAAGACGACAACATATCAACATCAAAGAGCGATTCAAGCAATATTATTTAGAAGTAAAAAAAGGCGATTGAGGCAGAGGGGCAGAGGAAAATATTTTTCCAAATCTTGAAATGTACTACTTCCCCATTCAATCCTTAGTTTTGCCTTCTGGTAATCTGTATAGCACTAACCTGCGAATCAAGGGTTCTTTATGATGACGCTGCCGCAATAAGATAACTTTTACTAATAATTTCCAGGCAGCAAAGGAAAATATAGCCGGGAATGCCATTTGAGACGCGATCGCCAATTTTCCTTGCCGAATCGCTAAAAACCCTGCACGCAGTTTGAAATAAGCTTGCCAGTCTTGAAGGTTGGAAATAGTAGATTGGTGTTTTTCGCTAACTAAAGCATAGATTTTTTCCATCACTAGAATATTTTTATCTAGTAGCCGATTTTGAATCGGGGGTTTCTTACTAAGAGATTGAGGAAAATCCGTTATCCCGAAAATCTTCCATGCACCTAGCGAAACGACACCATTTACAGCCATTTTAGTAGCGCTGAAAAATTCTCCTTGCTTGAAAGCAATCCGGCTACAGCGGAATTTTAGAGAAATGCGTAATTCTTGAAGCTGTGCTGTTTTAAACCGATTCTTTGGAACAATAGAGCCATGAATAGATTCCGAATAAGGAATCGATTTAGACAGCGAACTATTGGTATCAACTTGCTTTTGAGCCAAGAAGACTTGCCGAGGATTCGATAGATTATTAATTACTAAAAGCTTCCATGCACTCAGTGAAAAAACTGAGGGGAATGCCATTTTTATGGCACTTAATATTTTTCCTTGCTTAAGTGCCACCAGACTCCAATGTAGTTTAAGATAAGCTTGAATATTTTTAATTGGTGGAGTTTCAGCACGGTGAGTTTCACTCACCAAAGCATAGATTTTTTTCTTCATCAAAATATTAGTATCCATCCTCGTTTTAAGAGGAAACTTTTGATTGTAAGCTCCAGGCCAAATCGTACGATAAGCAAGGCACTGATTTACAAAAACAGCATCTCCAAACTGGGCAATTTTGATCCAAGAATCAATGTCATCAAAGTTCGCATCTAAGCTAGAATCCCAGCCGCCGGATTTCAGAAAAGCCCAACGAGCGAAGACAACTTGAATGGGAGTGCCAAAAGGGATAAGTTCTAGTAGCATCCCAAAATGAAGGTCTTCTTGGGGAATAGAGAAAGCTTTGCCGGGACCAATTTGTCGGGTTCTGTAAAGTTCGACCTCGTTGACATCAACCTGCGCCGCCTGACAAGAGGCAATGACAGCGTTTGGACACAGCGCGATCGCCCGATTCATTTCCTCTATAAAATTCGGTGCTAAATAGTCATCATCATCAACCGGCTTAATCCACTCGCCTTTAGCAAGCTGCACTCCAGCATTCATCGTCGCCGAGTGACCCAGGTTAATCTGATTGCGGTGATAAACGAGGCGTTCGTCACCTTTGGCACGAAGCGCTGCCACTAAATCGCTTACATAGGCTTGGGTGCCATCCGAGGAGCAGTCATCCGCAACAATGACTTCACAGGGGAATGTTTGGGCAAGAGAGGTGTCAATTGCCCGTTTTAGCAAGGAAAGGCGATTATAAGTCGTAATAACGATGCTGAATTTCATCCCAGCTCCGCTTGGGATACTTCAGCCAAAAGTAGCCTATCTTTGTGCAAAAGAGAAGGTGGAGATTACTAGGTTTGCAAA
The DNA here is from genome assembly GCF_039961875.1 of Trichocoleus sp. ST-U2. Classification (NCBI taxonomy): domain Bacteria; kingdom Bacillati; phylum Cyanobacteriota; class Cyanophyceae; order Leptolyngbyales; family Trichocoleusaceae; genus Trichocoleus; species Trichocoleus sp. ST-U2. The sequence continues at coordinate 141,468 of NZ_JAMPJY010000001.1, forward strand.
GCTTTATACTACAACGGTCAGCCAATTTTAGCTTTTAGAGGAGCGATCGCTCCTCCATAACCGCTTTAAAATCCAAAATTGGCTGACTAGATATTTAGTGGCTGGGCGCAAAGCAGTGGGACGTAAAGTTGCCATGCAACCCATAAGGAATATGATGCTTCAAGTGCAATCGCGCCACCGGGCCTCGATCGACGTGTGCGGCATCTAAAATAACGACATCAGAGCGGTGGTGAGTAGAGTCGTAAACTAACGTCAAAACCCAACCCTCATCTTCACAGGTAGCACCCGGACGAGGGACAAAGATCGGTTCGCTAACATAGCCTTGGGGTGCTGCACTCCAGAGTTGGCGACAATCTGATTCTAAATCCACCTTGAGGATAGCTTGGAGAGGCGCATTGCCCTCGGCAGCATGAGCTGCACCCAGATATAGATACTGATAAGGGCGTCCGACTCGTTCGGGATGAACGAAGGGAAACTCGCAGCAACGGCTTTCTAAAAGCCTCCGCCGTACCGTTTTATCTTTATCCTTTAAATTAAACTGGAACCGCCACATTTGTCCGGGGGATAGCGCCTGAAAGTCTACCTCCCGATAGTCTGATTCCGGCTCAACTTCTGGAAAAGACTCATAGCAAATTGAGTCAATACAAATTTCGTCCCCTTGCTCAAAGGCATTGGCATGGTGGAAGACAAAACCCGACTGAGTTTCAAAAATTTGCATTTTTTCCCCTGGTTGGGGGTTGCGGGGAATCACCACAATCCGAGTGAGTTGCTCCGGCTGGAACTTGACACACTCACCCGCACCGCGAAATCCCAGCAGGAAAGGCACCGGGTTGAAGGAAACGGGATTTTGGAAGAAGATGCAGTAATTGGGCGTAATCGCAAAATCGTGGATGAAGGCAAAGCCAGGAACGCTGTGAGAGTTCTGCTGCACAACTTTGCCAGCCGCGTCTAATTCATAGATGATGATGGTGCTGGAAAGACCCGGTTTAATGGCAAAGTTCACCAGGCAAGGGGCACCACCCTGGCGATCGCATTTAGGGTCAATGCGAGGGTGGGCGGCAAAGGCGTCACCATTTTGCAAAACCCCGTCCAAATATTCTTTCCCTAGGGTTTCTAAGGTGTTGGGGTCTAAAAGATGAGGTTCGGCAGCTTCCCAAAGCGCCAGGAGTTTGCCCCCCCAGTAAATGACGTTGGTGTTGGCAATATTTTTGAGTTTCACATCAAAAGCATTGGCTAGCCAACCACCGGGCTTCTGAGTGCCAAAGACGCCGCGATAGAGAATTTTACCGGCTTTCTGTTCTTCCACATAGCCCTGTGTGCGGACAAAGCGATTGCGAAAGTGGGCGCGACCTTCTGAAAAGGCGATCTTGGCAATCATGCCATCTCCATCAAATGGGTGATGGATGCGTTGACCCTTGACATCTAGCAACCCGGGGCCATTCCGAAACAGCGTTCCTTCTAGTTCTGCGGGAATCTCCCCTTCAATGTCATCAATCCAATAATCGAATTCTTGCGGCAAAGATTCATAGCCCTTTTGCCACTTTTTAATGTGGTAGGGAAGTTGATCGGGCACCTCTGTGGGCACCGGAAAGCGTTCTGGTGTGGGTATTTGCATATTAAACAGTTCGGCTTAGAAAAACTCGTGACGCGATCGTGAACTAAAACAGACGTGTTAGCGCCGCTGCACGTTAAGTCGCACGGATGAATGATTTGTCGGATGGGATAGCGATCGCTACCCTATGCAGGTGTTGGGTTTCCTGGCGTCCCAACCGACGAAAATCTTCAATTTCATTGCATCCGCCTAGTGAGTGCAGCAGCTTTCTGATTTTCGTTTCCAGTCTGAAACCGTTTCCAGTCTGAAACGGGAAGCGGAATCAGCACTGCCTACTCTCGATCCTTCCTCTTTTAGTCGGCGGGTTCTTCTACTGTGGGGATGAGTTCTGGAAGAAAGTCAGGAACAAAAGACCGTTCCCGATGCTGAATGGGGGCTGACTGAATATGTATGGCTGATGACGGTTGCAAGCTTGGCATCTCGCCAGATGGCTCAGTTTCCGGTTTGCCTGCGGGTAGCCAACCAATCAGTGGCAGCGGCAAAAGGGTTGATAGATTCGTAATCACGACCAACTGCCAGAGATGGTCAAAATTCCTTTCGGTGATGCCCAGCCAATAGGTGAGGACGGCTCCCAGTTCGTGGGACAATAACCCTGCCATATTTGTCACCGACATCAGCAGCGCAAACAAGGTTGCTTCTACTCCAGGCGGACATAGCCGCGCCGCGAGTACCAACAAGGGCATATAAGCAATCTGCCCCATAACGGTCAGAATCAGACTGTCTCCCAGGCTGAACCAGCGATCGTCGATGCCTAAAGAGCGGTTGGTATGAGTTACCAGCAGCAGCGTGGTCATTCCGAGTGCCGCTGCGATGATCGTTGTCCAGGTGAAAATGGTGCGAAAGGGGACGGCTTTGAGAAATCGTTGAAAAATTGCAATTCCGAGCAGGGAGGCGAGACTGGTGACGAGACGTACCCGTCCCAAAAATTCTGGCTCAAACCCTAGTTCGTTGGTAGTGAAGTAGAAAAAGGCACTATCTGCGGTCGGTGTGGCTTGCAAAAGGAACAGAAAGGCGGTTGGTAGCCAGATTGATTTTTGGCTAACCGCTTTTCCCAGTTGTTTGATCTGGTTGGCAACGGTGGAGACATCCGGGCGATCGCTAATTGGCTCTTCTGCAATTAACCAAGCAACCGCTGACACGATTAAGGGGAAACCAGCGGTAATGGCAAAAATAGTATGGCTCCCGAAGTGTTGCAAAAGGAAACCGCTAAAATACGCAGTTACTAAGCCTCCCAGCGATGAGGCACCCCAGGAGAGGGATTGCAGGGAACCGGCATCACTCTGAGACTCTGCCCTGGCTCGTTCTACCACCAGCGAGTCTACAATTACATCGCTAACCGCTACCGAGAGGGACGAAAGCGCGATCGCCACTGTCGCCGCCCAAGCTGTATGCACAATCGTTGCCAGACTAAACCAGGAAATCGCTCCCAATAGTCCAGATAAAATCAGATAGGGTCGCCGCCGGTAGCCAAACACCGGTAGACCATCTGACAGAAAACCAAATAACGGCTTTACCACCCAAGGAATGGCAGCAATGCCCATCAAAGCCGAAACTTGAGCCGGACTTAGCGACAGTTCATCTTTGAGAAAAAAGCTGACTGCTAGACGCGCTAAACCCAAGATTCCCTGCACCAAATAGACCGTTAGAATGGCGCATAACTCAGGAGTCGGCTCATGACCAAAGAACACCTTTTTGATCGCGGAGTTCTTGATTTCGGACATACCAGAGGGGGAAAACTGCATTGATAACTTTTTTTAAGAAATATCAACATTCACCCTATGATAACCTCCCACTTTGGATGTGTTGTCAGTCCAAAGCCGGGATGATTCAGTGGTTGGTAGCCCTTAATTCCTTCCTCTCAAGAGAGTACAGATTAGGCAGGATAGGAACTTCAGAGGCTTCTAGGGAGAAGGTGGAAATAACTGCATTCGGTAATCTTGTTGTGGGAAAGAAGTCGTCTATAAAGATTGACTTGTATAGGGTTGGCGATATTTGTAAGTCGCTTTCCCATTTCGATCGAACCCATTTCTAGAAATTAGCAATTTTTTCTTTTTCCATGATTCCTGACTGTTTACCCAGAATGAGGGGTGTAGCCCGTCACTGTCCAAGTGCCATAATGTGGTAATGCCAAATCAGCAGTCGGTAAATTTACCAGTTTTCAATTCCCGAAATTAGCCCAAAAGCTACAGTAGAAAATGCTATGGCTCTGTCTTTGCCTCTGTTTCTCCCCATGTTAGCTCCGCTAAGGCTAGGGCGATGATGAAAGGCTTTTTTAAGTCCCAGACATCCACGCTATTGGATCTAAGCGATCACCTCAAGATTGCGTTGTCGGAATTCACGGGTGTGCGAGTGGTAGCGATCGCTAGTCTTGTTGTGAGCGGGTTCGTTTTAGGAGTGCGTCATTTGGGCGGTCTACAACCTCTAGAACTCGTCGCTTTAGACCAACTGGTGCGGTTACATTCCGATCCAGGTCCCGACCCTCGGCTCTTAGTTGTGGGCATTACAGAAGGCGACATTCGCACTCAGAAACAATGGCCTTTATCCGACCGGACAATGGCGCAGCTATTGGCAAAGTTGCAATCATTGCAGCCTCAAGTAATTGGCTTAGATGTGTATCGGGAAATCCCGCAACAACCAGGAAATGCCGAACTTAAGGTGCAACTCCGGGAAAAAAATATCTTTGCCATTAAGAAATTTGGCGATACGGAGCTGGAACTGGTGTCGCCGCCGCCGGGCTTTCCAGAGGATCGAGTTGGTTTTAACGATTTGCTGCTCGATCCGGATGGCGTTGTCCGTCGCAATCTATTGTTTGTCTCGGATGATACAAGCACTTATTTCTCGTTTTCCCTACGGCTAGCGATCGCTTACTTAGAAAGTGTAGGCATCACACCAGAGTCCAGCCAACAAAATCCCGATTATATTCAACTGGCAAAAGCGGTATTTGTCCCGCTCCAACAAAACTCTGGCGGGTATCACAACATCGACCCGCGGGGATACCAAGTTCTGCTAAATTACCGATCTTCAAACGTGGCGCGGCAAGTTACGCTCACCCAAGTATTAAAGGGACAGATTGACCCGAACTGGGTGAAAAACAAGATTGTGCTGATTGGCACAACGGCACCCAGCGCCAAAGATACTTTCTCAACCCCCTACAGCCCAGCCGAAAAGACAATCGCCAAGATGCCCGGCGTCTTGGTTCATGCCCAGATGGTCAGCCAATTCCTTGACGCTGCCACGGGGGAGCGACCCCTATTTTGGTTCTGGGATGAACGGGTAGAGGTGTTATGGATTGTCGGATGGACACTGCTCGGCGCGATCGCGGCTTGGTGGTTGCGGCATCCCGTTGTCTTAATTTTGGGCTGCGGCGTTGGTTTGGGGGTTCTGTTGGGCACCTGCTTCTATCTATTTACTGTGCAAGGATGGGTGCCTCTGTCGGCTCCCGTACTGGGATTTATCCTCACCAGCGGGGTAGTTATCACCTACCGCTCTTATGATGCACAGCAGCAGCAACAAATTATCATGAAGCTTTTGGGACAGAATACTTCACCGGAAGTTGCCAAAGCTCTTTGGAAAGGACGCGATCGCTTGATCAAATCTGGGAAATTACCAGGAATTAAGCTAATCGCAACCATGATGTTTGCAGATATCAAAGATTTCAGTACCATTGCCGAACAAATGCCTCCGGAAGCTTTGCTGGAATGGTTAAATGAAATGCTGGATGTCGTCACCCACGAAATCATCGACCATGAAGGCATTATCAACAAATTTACCGGGGATGGCTTCATGGCTGTGTTTGGTGTGCCGATGGATCGCATCCACAAGGAGGAAGTCGCTCTTGATGCCCAGCGCTCGATAGAATGCGCTCTAGCAATCGGCGAAATTCTGGAGGAATTGAACCAAAACTGGAAAACTCGTGGCTTGCCAGTCATCCAGATGCGAATCGGAATTTTTACGGGTCCCGTCGTCGTTGGCAGCTTAGGAGGCAAAGACCGCCTAGAATATGGCGTCATTGGCGACAGCGTTAATACTGCCGCTCGCCTGGAAAGTTGCGAGAAACACCGCCAACCAAGCAACTGCCGCGTCCTGATCGGCAAGGAAACCCTGGTTCATCTTGATAACCAGTTTCTGGTTGAATCTTGGGGACCATTGCCACTGAAGGGCAAACAGCAAATGGTTGATGTCTATCTTGTTGTAGGGCGTCAAAGAGAAAAAGCGTCAGAAGTTTGATGACTAGCAAATTTTCTAAGAAACAGCGAGTGTAGATGCTCCTTTGACGTGTTCCGATTAATTAGGTTACAAAAATTAATGAATATTTTTTGCGCTTATTAAAGCAGTGTCATAAATCGTTAAAAATTAACGGCACTATCAGAAGTATGCTGAATGATGAAAAACTCACTTCCCAGATAAATCGGTTACTGTTGTTAGCAGTTATCACACTTTCATCAACATCTACTTCCCGATTCATTGGGTCAGAAAGCAATAAAAACAGAGCGATTTTTTCTGATAAAGAGGCATTTCGATGATTGAAAAAATTTTGTTAGCAGACTCTGGAACTGGACATTCTGAAGAGATGCTCAAGGCTTTGATAGAACTGCCTTCGATCCAACGGGCAGCAGTCACTATCTTGCACGTCGTTCCTTCTCAAATTACCACTGAGTCCATGACTTCAAAGTGGGAAGAGGGAGGCAGGATTCTCGCTACAGCCATCCAGACTCTGAACCTAGACCCAAATCACGTTAACACCATGCTGAGGCAGGGCGATCCGAAGGATACGGTTTGCCAGGTAGCAGAAGAAATAAATGCTGATTTGATTATTATGGGTTCGCGGGGTCTGAAGCGTCTGGAATCCATTTTAGAAAATTCGGTCAGCCAATATGTTTTCCAATTGTCTTCCCGCCCAATGTTGTTGGTGAAAGACGATATTTACGTCAAGAAAATCAACCGCATCATGGTTGCAATGGACGGCTCAGAATCGGCACAACAATGCTTAAATCTGGCTTTGTTTCTGTTGCGAGATAAAAAGGGTGGGCAGTTGGTTCTGGTTCACGTCAACAAAGCTCGGACAGGTTTTGAAGAAGCCGCTAACGCTGAAAAAGATCCTGTACTTGCTCCTGCGATCGCTGCCGCTAAAAAACAAGGCATTTCTTATAAGTGTGTCACCGGAAATGGTAAAGCAGGCCCGGAAATCTGTCGTTTGGCAGAGGAATCAAATGTTGATTTGTTAATGCTGGGTTCTCCCGATCGCCGTCCTTCGATTGCCAAAGGTTTACCAGATTTGGATCGCTTGCTGGGAACCTCGCTATCCGACTACGTGCGAGTCTATGCAAATTGTCCCGTTCTCTTAGGACGCACAGCGACTACCTAAGAAACGCTAAACCTAAGCCAAGCCTAACCATAAAAAAATTCCCCTCGCCAGAAGGACATGGCAAGAGCCTTGTCCGTACTACAGCGGGGGGATTTTGTTCGATACAGATAATTAAGGATTCTTGTTGCTTTCGCGGCTAGCAGTTTGGATGTACAGAATCAACAAGAAAACTGTGGGAACCAGCACAAACAGGATGCTGGCGACAAAACCAAGATCGTTAACTTGCATTGAACCCAGCCTCTAATTAACTTTAAAGCACCACCCTTAAGCATATCATCCGGTGTCTTTCTTGAGGAGAGTGCGAGTCCAAGAAGCCAAAATAGCGATCGCATTTTCCCATGCAAGCGCGATCGCTCTCCTGGAGCAGACATTGAGGCGATCGCGCTCTCACCAATATAAAAAGCGAACCGACAGGTCGGCCCTTCGCGATCGCACTTGATTCTTAAAGCAAAGAGAAAAGCGATCGCATATTTTACGCAACAACCTTACTCAGACTCGTCACCCAAATAAGCTTGGCGACTGTGCCGAACATGAAGAACGGCTACGACATCTTGTTCGACCACAAATAGAATGGGATATTTCCTTGGTTTTCCGACCCATAATTGCCGAATTTCACGACCAATCATCGGCGCTTCTGGTGCTTCTGTGCATCGGTTGGGAAAGTTCTGAAGCGATGCGATGCAATCTCAAGATGTTCCCTTATTTTTAGGTACGACTTTTTAGGTACGACCGGGTATGCTCACATCCAACCGGGAAGATTCCAATTTATCAAAAGATCAAGCAAGAATTTCTCAAGCTAGTGCCGCTAGGAGGATGGTTCTAGGCAGTAGAGCGAGAAAACTTAAACGCAGAGGATGCAAAGGAATCGCAGAGTCCGGCAGAGAATTTATCATTGCCTTTGCGTAACTTTGCGAAATCCTTGCGATCTTTGCGTTAATAAACCTTCAATTTTTTATCGCGGCTTTGTTTTCACACTTGTTGGGCCATTTACAAGAGTTTGACAAGCTAAGCGATAGGTTTCTGGCTTTTTCTTCAGTTTGCGATTTTCCACCTCAGTGCGAGGCGAAAGATTTTCCATACCTTCCACAATTTCCACAATGCAGGTACCGCATTGACCGTAGCCCCCGCAGTTCATCATCTTTCCCCTAAAGGTATAGATATCAATGCCGTTCTGGAGGGCTTTTTCTCTTAAGTTAGCCCCATCCGCTGCGATCGCTTCTTGATTTTCATTGACAAATGTAATATTAGCCATCCGCCTTTTAACTCACCTCGCTTCTATTAACAAATCTTAAAAAATTATACAAATTTAGCAAAGCCGATCTCTACTGAAATGCCAGTGGTGTTTTGAGACACCGTAGGCTCGATTTGCTTCGCTCACCCTATTGGGGCTGATCGAAAAGTTGACTATCTGGGAGATTGCTGATCGCCCGTTCGAGAGCTGCCAGAGAGCGATTGTAATCCAGAACCGCTGTAAGACGGTTTACTCTAGCACGAGTTAGCTCGGTTTGAGCGCTAATGACATCTGTCTGGGTACCAACGCCAGATCTAAATCGTAACTCTGCCAGACGCAAGCTTTCTTCTGCCTGGGTAACGGCAAAAAAGGCAGTTTGAATATTCTCGGCATTCGACCTTAAGTTGAAATAAGCTTGTTCCACCTCCAAGCGGATTTGGTTGCGCTGGTCGGCAAATTGAGTTTCAGCGATCGCTATGTTCGTTTCTTCCTGACTGGCTCTCGCTCTGGCGGCTCCCCCATCGTAAAAATCCCATCGGAATTGCGCCCCCAGGGTTAAACCATCGGCTGGACCGATATCGTCATTTAATACCCCTAAAACGCTGTAGTTGGCAACGAGGTTGACTTGCGGTCTGGTTGCCGCCAGGGCAATGCGCCTTTGCTCTTGGCTGATGTTCCGTCGAGCCAAGAGCTGTTCTAGCTCGGCGCGATTTTTCACGGCGAGGATAATACTCTGTTCTAGTGTTAGATTCCATTCACCAGCGACCTCAATTTCATCTGCTGCCGCCACCTCAACGGTTTCCCCTAGACTCAACAGCCTCGTTAATTGCCTGCGGGCAATGCTCTGCTGACTCCGGCTGCGAGTGAGATCCTGCACGGCATTTGCCAGCTGCACCTGCGCCCGCAGTACGTCAAATCGCGTTCCAAGTCCAGCTTGTTCTAGCAATTGAGCATCCCGGAGACTCCTGGCGGCATCTGTCACTGCTGCTTGGGAAATCTCAGTTTGGGAGTCGGCTTCTTGCAGATCGTAGTAAGCATTGCTGACATCCAGGCGTAGTTGCTCGGACTGGCGTTCTACTTCTAACTGATCGAATCGCAGCTGTTCTTCTGCCGCCCGGATACGTGCCCCGCGCCGCCCGGAGGTGTAGAGTTCGTAACTCACTTGCAGGCCGGTGTCAAAGGATGTCGAAACAGTATTATCGTCGTCATTCCCCAAGAATGGGTTTAATGGGGATGACTGTTGTCGCCGATTTTGTAGCTCAGCATTCGGGGAATCTGACCTAGTAAAATTTGATTCTACGCCGATTGTTGGAAACTCAGCCGCCCGAAATTCTCGCACGGATGCCCGCGATCGCTCTAGGGTAAGAATTGCCACTTGTAAATCCCGATTGTTGCGCCGTGCCAGCTCCAGAGCTTGTTGTAGGGTAATTCGTTGGAAGTTTTGAATTTGCACTTCCTCAGATCTGGTCGGAAATTGTAGGGGATTAGCGCTGGGGTTGAGATATTCAGGGGGTAGGCTTTCCAGCGTGGCGGGTGCTTGTGGCGATTGTGCTGGAGCCGACTGGGAAACGTCTGTCTTGCCTCCCGTTGCATTTGGAGGGCTAGCTCCATCTCGGCTAACGGCTTCCTTTAGCGTCTGGGAAGAGATTGCGGGAAGCGCTGGGGTAGGGGCAACCGACGGGGTTCCCTTACTTTCAGCGGAAGTAGGATTTGGCTGAGTAAGCGGAGGCTTTTCTTGTGCAACACTGACTTTTGCACAGCTCATGGCGATCGCTGCACTCGCACCCACAGCCATGAAACCAGTTCCTACCCAGTGAAACGGATGACTAGAATTTGGCATAAGTTTTTGAATTTGGTCTGCGCTGTTAGAAAAACTTCTTTTCTTTAGCTCAAGCACCTTAAGAAGGATACTGGGTTGCGAATGTGCTTGGCAAACGAATTTTTGTGAATTGGGGCAAGAACCTGAAAATGCAGAACCCTAAGCCTGATATTGGTGCATTCTGCCAGAAATAATTGATTTCCTTAGCCCTAAAGCAGATAGCCCCTGTATTTCCCTTGACATGGCTTTGCCATTATTTGATTGCAGTATTCGATGTCTCTCAAGTGGCGATGATTCCCGCCTCTACGTGGCTTTGCCCCGAACTTCCCAGAGAGGGTTCGCTTCGTTCAGACGCCAGTCGTTCGTTCAACCATTCGATTTCGCTTTGAATCACTGCTTTACATCTGTGCCAAACTTCTGCCTGGTAAGGTTCTGCTGGCAGCGATTCTCTTTCTTGGCTTTCCAGGCGCAGCCGACAAACCATCAAGCGATGCTCCAGCAACTTAATCCGTTTGGCAGGTTCTAAGTGACCAAAAAAGAAAAACTTGATCGTGAAGCGAGAGCGAGCATTCACCCAGCTTTCATGGGGATATTCCATCATTTTGTGCATCCATCGCTCGCGCCCTCGATCCGTAATGCTGTAAATCTTGCGGATCGAACCCGCTTCTCCTTCCTCCTCTACCAGCACTGATATTGCACCCCGTTCTTCCAGGCGCTTCAAGAGCGGATAAATAGCTCCATAGTTGACGCTGATACAACCACTCATGAACAGCTCTAGTTGCTGTTTTAGGCGGTAGCCATGTAGCGGTTCGCGTTGTAGTAGACCTAAAGTAGCTAATTCCAGCATTTATATCAATCTGATACAATTAATAGTTGCATTTGATTTTAATATATGTAGATGTTATCTGCTGTCTCTCTTTCGCAATCATCCGGCTGAGGTGGGGTGGCGATGAGCGCAAGCCGATTAAGAAAACTATATAAGCCAATCGCGACGTTGTTAAAAGTCGTTTAAGTACCGCTTTGTAAGCGTAGAGCGCTTTGCTATCAAACTTAAGTAAAAGGAGAGGAAACGACAATGCCCGATCCTGATTCCCCGTCTCCAGTTCCAATTGACGCAGAACCGTCTGCGATCGCAGACGATCGTCAGGCTCTAGAAAACGATGAGTCTGCGTATCAACCAAGGAAAAGACAGCGTTGGTCTGTGGCGCTGGGAATTATCCTTTTAATTGTCGGTGCAGGTTTTGGTTGGCGGTGGTGGCATAGCCGTGCTAATGATGCACCGAATGCGACTGCGGCGGCGGCGGGTCAACCTCAAGGAGTTCCTGTCAAGCTATCAACGATAGAGACAGCGACAATTCAGGAAAGTTCCGAGTTTGTCGGTGCTTTAGAAGCGCAACGTTCAGTGGTATTAAAGCCTGAAATTGACGGACGAGTCAGTCAGATTTTTGTTGCTGAAGGCGATCGGGTTCCGGCTGGGAAGCCCTTAGTCCAACTCAGCCGCGAAAAGAGACAAGCAGAATTAGCTGGCGTCCTCCAGGCTGTTAACGCCGCCCGCGCCACCCGTGCCAATGCCGCCTCGCAAATTAAAGCCTTAGAAGCAGAACGGGCTTCTCGTGTCGCTGAAGTGGAACTACAACAGGAAAACCTCCGCCGCACTTCCACCCTCGTACAGCAAGGCGCGTTGCCCAGAGCGCAACTAGACCAAGTTACCCGCGATATCCGCGCCGCCCAAGCCGCCTTAAATGCTAGCAACCAAGGCATTCAGGCAGCTCAAGCCAGCCTTTCCGAAGCGCAAGCAGGGGTACGGCAAGCTGAAGCCAACGCCAATCTTTCCAATGAAGAACTGAAAGATGCCACAATTATCGCCCCCATCGCTGGCGTTGTCGGACTTATCCCAGTCAAGTTAGGGGACTACGTTAAGAGTGGCGATACGATTGCCACGGTTACTCAAAACCAAGCGCTAGACCTGCGGTTATCTATCCCGCTAGAACGAGGGCCAGATTTACGCTTGGGGCAGAGAGTTGAAGGGAAGGATTCTCAAGGAAAGGTGCTAGGTACAGGTCAAATTAGCTTCATTTCGCCTAGAGTAACGAGCAATTCTCAAAGCATCCAAGCAAAAGCTAGCTTTGACAATTCACAAGGACAACTGCGGGATGGACAATTTATCAAAGCCAATCTGATTTGGCAAGAACGGCCGGGAGTTTTAATCCCAACTAGCGCTATTTCTCGCTTGGGTGGAGCAACTTTTGTTTTTGTGGCGCAAACACAACAACCTCAACCAGGACAACCAGAACAATCAGGACAACCCAAACTTGTGGCTAAGCAAAAGCCCGTGAAATTGGGTCAGATCCAGAAAAATAACTATCAAGTGCTAGAAGGATTAGAACCAGGAGAAAAAGTTATCATCTCAGGCCTTCAGAATTTGTCGGATGGCGCTCCCATTCTTCCTGAGTCTAAGTAATCAGTAATGGGTAATAGGTAATGGGTAGGATAATGGAGAATCTTCTCCACAAATCTCTAATATCTAATACTTAATACCCACTAATTACCAATTACCAATTACCAACAATATGTTTGCCGATTTCTTCATTAAGCGACCAGTCTTTGCTACAGTCTGCGCCATAGTTATTTTGCTAGTGGGAGGAATTAGTATTCCCACTCTACCTATCGCCCAGTTTCCAGAAATTAGCCCGACTCAAATCAACGTTACGGCTAACTACAGCGGAGCTAGTGCTGAAGTCGTAGAAAACGCTGTGACCAACATTTTAGAAAGGCAAATTAATGGAGTCGAGGGATTAAAATATCTGAGTTCGAGCAGCAGTAACGATGGCACCAGTACAATTACAGCTACCTTTGACTCATCCCGGAACAAAGATATCGCCGCAGTCGATATTCAAAATAGAGTTTCCGTCGCCCAACCGCAGCTACCACAAGCCGTACAACAAACTGGGGTCACGGTAACAAAACAGTCCAGCAACATCCTCTTAGCAATTGGTTTGTACGCCGAAAATAAAGAGTACGACAACATATTTTTAAGCAATTACGCAGACCTCTATTTAACAGATTCTCTGAAAAGATTAAAGGGCGTTGGTGACGTGCAAATTTTCGGTGAACGCCGATATTCTATGCGTTTATGGCTAGACCCGAATCGGCTTGCTAGTCGTAGTTTAACGGCTCAAGATGTAGTCAACGCACTCCAAGAACAGAACTTACAAGTCGGTGCTGGGCGAATCGGTCAGGAACCTGCTCCAGAAGGGCAAATGTATCAAATTGACCTGCGTGCAGTCAGCCGGCTGACAGAAGCTTCTGAATTTGAGGAAATTGTCTTAAAAACGGATACTGACGGCACGCTTGTCAAACTTAAGGATGTGGGGAGAGCAGAATTAGGAGCGGAAAATTACAGCTCTTTTCTGCGATTTCGAGGCAATGATGCTGTAGGTTTGGGTATTTTTCAGCTTCCCGGTAGTAATGCTTTGGATGTTGCCAGAGCAGTGAAAGCAGAAATGGCAAAACTGGCTACTCGCTTTCCGCCTGGCTTGCAATATCGGGTGGCGTTTGACACAACTTTGTATGTTGAACAATCGCTCAAAGAAGTAGTTAAAACACTATTTGAAGCGATTGTTTTGGTCGTCTTAGTTATCTTTGTTTTTTTGCAAGATTGGCGAACAACTTTGATTCCAGCAGTGACAATTCCCATTTCCTTGATAGGAACTTTTGCTTTTATCAAGGTATTCGGGTTTTCGATTAATAGCTTGTCTCTGTTTGGTATTACATTAGCTACTGGGTTGGTGGTTGATGATGCGATCGTTGTAGTTGAGGATATCGATCGCTTGATCCAGCAAAAGGGGATGACTCCTCGTGCAGCTGCAAGTGAAGCGATGCGGGAACTTTTTAGCGCCTTAATTGCAACTTCACTGGTGCTAATGGCGGTGTTTGTTCCAGTTGCATTTTTTCCCGGAACAACGGGAGCGCTGTACAAGCAATTTGCATTAACAATTGCTTTTTCAGTTGCTATTTCTACCTTTATTGCTATTACATTGACTCCATCTCTTTCAGCTTTGTTATTGCGTCAGGGACAAAAGCCTGGAGGATGGCTTGGCTGGATTTTTGACCGAATTAATGGAGCGATCGACTGGACGCGTCGAGGATACAAGCGATCGCTTAACTTCCTGACACGCTTTCGAGGCTTCGTAGTCGGGTTGTTTATCGTTTCTTTGGGAATAACTGCTTGGCTTTATCTGAGCGTACCTACAGCGTTTCTTCCCGAAGAAGATCAGGGTTATTTCATCACGCTTGTCCAAGGGCCAGAAGGCGTTTCCCTGCAATATACAGGCGAAGTTATGGACAAGGTAGAAAAAGAAATTCTTAAAAACCCTGAAGTAGTCGGAACTTTCGTAGTAGGTGGCTTTAGTTTTAGCGGTAATACTTCTAACAATGGGATTATATTTACTACTCTCAAACCTTGGGAGGAACGCCATAAAAAAGAGCAGTCAGTGCAGGCGATTATTGGCAGTTTATTTGGTACGCTATCAGGTATCACCGAAGCAAGAGTCTTACCCGTTAATCCTCCATCAATTCAAGGTTTGGGCAGTTTTGGCGGCTTCCAATATCAGTTGCAAGACCAACGCGGTAATAGTCCCCTAGAGTCTTTGGTTCAGTCAATGGGTCAACTATTAGGTCGTGCTAACCAGACACCTGGATTGCAACAAGTGTTTAGCACTTTTGCTGCAAATACGCCACAGCTACTAATCGAAGTTGACCGCAACAAAGCTAAGGCGTTGCAAGTTTCGGTAGACGACATTTTTAATACACTGCAAACATTCTTGGGTTCGCAATATGTAAATGATTTCAATTTACAGCAAAGAAATTATCGGGTATACGTGCAAGCAGACAAACAGTTTCGCTCTAACCCGGAAAATATTGGTAATCTGTACGTCCGCTCCCAACAAAATCAGATGATTCCTTTGAGCAATTTGGTAAAAGTTACTCCAACGACTGGAGCGCAAACTATTAATCACTACAATCTATATCGCTCCATTGAAATCACTGGTTCTGCTGCTCCTGGCTATAGCTCAGGACAAGCAATTAAGACAATGGAGGAGGTATCCAAAGAGGTTTTACCAGTTGGTTTAGGTTATGAATGGTCGGGGACTTCACTAGAAGAAATTGAGTCTGGCGGTCAAGCACCAATAATTTTTGGTTTGGGACTTATTTTTGTGTTCTTGGTGCTGGCTGCTCAGTATGAAAATTATGTTGACCCCTTCATTATTCTGCTTTCAGTTCCGCTGGCAATTTTAGGGGCATTGTTAGCTCAATCGATGCGCGGGTTGTCTAATGATGTTTATTGCCAAATTGGTCTAGTAATGTTGATTGGTTTGGCTAGTAAAAATGCAATTTTAATTGTAGAATTTGCCAACCAACTCCGAGAAAGCGGGATGTCAGCAACCAAGGCGGTGGTTGAAGCTTCCCAAGAGCGTTTGCGACCAATTCTGATGACTACTTTCGCCTTTGTCTTGGGTATTGCTCCTCTGGTAAATCCCGAAGGAGCAGGAGCCGCCAGCCGACGTTCTCTAGGAACTGCGATCGCAGGCGGTACCATTGTCTCCACTGTCTTAAGTTTATTCATTGTGCCAGTTCTGTATATCGTAATTGTGACGGCACGCGATCGCTTAAAAGGTGGTGGAAAAAAACCCGGTGGAAAGTCTAAACTAACTAAAAAACCAGAACCGAGTCGAGAAGCTGATATTTTGCACCATCACTAAGCGCACAAATTCAAACTGGCGATCCAGAAAGGATCGCCAGTTCTGAGGGAATTTTATTCCCAACTACAATTTTGCACTGTTATCTTTTCTAGCGTTAGGGAAGCTCTGCGCGATCGCCCTACATTAACGATCCTCAAGCTCCCTATCTGCCTGATTAGGATGCGACCTTCGCAGTCGAACGGCGGCGGCGTCTTCCGGCAGCCTTCGCAGGTGGCTCTTCTTCCGGAGTTTGCAGTAAGAAGACGAGCAACGGGCGAGAAGACTGGAATTCGCGGCGGATCAATCGCTGGAGGGCAGACTCCATTTGAGTTTGCAGCCCTATCCAGTCAACTTCTAAAAGTTCATCATCCAAGGTGCGGGCGAATTCTGACCAGCGATCGCTCAAAAGAGATTCTAGGGTTTCGCGGACAATTCCCTGTAGGCGATCGCGTTCCATTGATGTCACGACACCGCGCAGGTGAACTTCCGGCTTAGCACTCAGTTTGCCTTCCCAGTTCACTGCTGCTGCAATCGTGACAATTCCATCCTCAGCCAACTGCTGCCGTTCCTTCAGCACATTGGCTTTCACTACGCCAGAATTATCTACCAGCTCAATGCCAGAAGGAACTTTACCTTTGACGCGGATGCCATCTTCCGACACCTCCACGACATCCCCATTGTCAATAATCACCATATTTTCCGCAGGGATGCTCATGCTCTGGGCAGTCTTGGAGTGCTGAATCAACATCCGATGCTCGCCGTGAACTGGCAAGAAGAATTTCGGACGAGTCAAAGCAATCATCAGCTTTTGGTCTTCCTGACAGCCGTGACCGGAAACGTGAATCCCCTTATCACGACCATAGATGACATTCGCACCTTGCATCATCAGCTTATCAATGGTGTTAACCACTGCAACGGTATTTCCCGGAATCGGGTTTGCCGAGAAGATCACCGTATCACCCTTACGGACTTTAATTTGTCGGTGTTCGCCGTTGGCAATCCGCGTCATTGCTGACATTGGCTCCCCCTGCGAACCTGTAGTTAGAACGAGCACTTTGTCTTCAGGCAGCTGATGAATCGACTGCAAAGGTTGGAAGAGATTGTCCGAACACTTGATATAACCCAAATTGCGTGCTTGGGCAATCACATTCAGCATCGAACGACCCACAACGGATACCACCCGTCCGTGTTTTTGGGCGATTTCCAAAACCATATTGATCCGGTGGACGGACGAAGCGAAAGTCGTCAATAGCACTCGTCCCTTTGCTTGACTGATAAAGCGCTCAAGATTGGGATAAACTGAGCGCTCAGAAGGGGTGAACCCTGGTACTTCCGAGTTTGTAGAGTCGCTAATCAGGCATAAAACGCCTTTTTCGCCGTATTCAGCCAGCCTCTGTAAATCAAAAAACTCGCCATCTACGGGTGTGTGGTCAATCTTAAAGTCACCCGTATGGATGACGACGCCAGCTGGAGTATGGATAGCAACGGTGAAGCTATCCGCGATGGAGTGAGTGTTGCGAATAAATTCGACGAAGAAGGAAGCGCCAATTCGCACCATGTCGCGGGGTCCTACCCGTTTGAGCGTGGTGCGGTTTAAAACGCCTGCTTCTTCTAACTTGCCTTCTAGCAACGCCATTGCAAGGCGGGGACCATAGATGACTGGAATATCAAATTGTTTGAGGTGATATGCAATTCCCCCAATGTGGTCTTCATGACCGTGGGTGACGATCATGCCCTTAATCTTGTGGCGATTTTCTCGCAGATAAGTCATATCGGGCAGGACGATATTGACGCCGTGCATGGAATCGCTAGGGAAAGCCAATCCAGCATCTAATAGAACAATTTCGTCGTTGTATTCAAAAACACAAGTATTCTTTCCAATTTCATGCAGCCCGCCCAGGGGAATCACTTTCAGGGCGGGGGCAGATGATTCGTTCTTATTTAGGATGGGTGCGGATGATTCGTTCTTATTCAGGATGGGTGCAGATACTTCGTTCTTAGTCATTTGTTTCCTTCTATTAAGTCAATCAATGTCAATCAATACAAAATCGTTGAAAATTTGCATAAGATAGGGCAGCTTTGGCACGTAAAAAGCCCCAAGTAAAAAGAGAAGGTTGTGTCTTTGATCTTTTTACTTTGTCTTTTTTTGCCGTTTGCCTTTCTACTCTTGCCTTTGTGGATGTATTCAGTTTTTCAAAAAACCGTCGCCTTACATCAAAGCCATCTGAGTCATTACAGCCTCTACCATTTGCCTATCTGACTCTGAGAGATGGCACAGTGGTGGACGAGTGGCCCCTACATCCCAACCTTGCAGTTGTAGAGCCGCTTTGACCGGAATAGGATTGGTTGAACAAAACAAAACTTTAAATAAGGGAAAAAGTTTCAGGTGAATCTCGGTTGCTACCTGAGGTTGACCGTTTTCAAAGGCTTGGATCATCTGTTGGAGCTGAGTCCCTACCAGATGGCTGGCAACGCTAATAACTCCAGCAGCCCCAATGGCTAATAAAGGCAGCGTCAGGGAATCATCCCCAGCGTATATCTGAAACTCTGCGGGGGTAGTGCGTCGAATTTGACTCGCTTGGTCTAAGTTGCCACTGGCCTCCTTGATTGCCACAATATTCGGAATCTCTGCTAAACGAGTCACGGTTTCTGGCTGGAGATTCTGTCCGGTGCGACCGGGTATGTTGTAGAGGATCAGGGGCAGGTCTGGGCAGGATTGGGCGACGCGGAGGAAGTGCTGATACAACCCTTCTTGCGGGGGCTTGTTGTAGTAGGGAACAACTTGTAAAGATCCATCTAATCCTAGTTTAGCGGCTTTTTCGGTGGCTGCGATCGCTTCTTTGGTTGAATTTGACCCCGTACCTGCGATTACCTTCGCTTTGCCAGCTACCGCCCGCTGCACTACCTGAAATAACTCGTATTCCTCATCCCAAGTTAGCGTCGGAGATTCCCCCGTCGTGCCGCATACTACTAAGGCATCGCTGCCATTTTGAGCCAAATGAGCCGCCAGTTGCTCTGCAACAGCGTAATTCACACTGCCATCTTCTTTAAACGGCGTCACCATTGCGGTGAGAACGCGCCCAAAATTTACCACACTCTTTGAACTCCTCCCTGTTTTCGTGATTAGTTTTGTGATGGGTTGTTTGTTGGTAGAGGTACACAACGACTGTGCCCCCTACTGTTGTAAATCGCTTAAAAAACTATTTAGAAAAAGCTGGGGTTGTTGGTTTCAGTAGATGCCGTTCTACCAATAATTCGGCAATCTGGATGGCATTAAGAGCCGCTCCCTTGCGAATTTGGTCTCCACTCAGCCACAGTTCTAACCCACAAGGATGAGAAATATCTTGCCGAATCCGACCCACTAACACTTCATCCCGACCGCTGGCTTCAATAGGCATCGGGAAATAATTGGTCTGCCAGTTTTCGACCAACTTAACGCCAGGAGCATTCGCTAACACTTCCTTTGCCTTTGCTACTGGGAAGGGTTGCTCAAATTCTAGGTTAATCGCTTCTGAATGGGCGCGGAGTACGGGAACCCGCACGCAGGTTGCTGTCACTCGCAGATCGGGCGCACCGAAAATTTTGCGCGTCTCGTTAAGCATTTTCAGCTCTTCCTCACAATAACCCAGATCGGTCATCGGGGAATTATGGGGAAACAAATTAAACGCTAAGGTGTAGGGAAAAATGCCTGGTTTCGGGTCTTCTCCCCGTAAAATTGCTGAAGTGTGGGTTTTTACTTCTTCCATTGCCCTCGCACCCGCACCGCTTGCCGATTGGTACGTAGCGGCAACAATGCGTTTGACTGGCTGCACTTGATGCAGGGGCCAAACCGCCACTGCCAACAAAATCGTCGTGCAGTTGGGATTGGCAATGATTCCTTGATGAGTTGCTGCTGCTTCTGGATTTACCTCTGGAACCACGAGAGGCACCCCTGGATCGAGTCGAAAGGCGCTGGAGTTATCAATCACTACTGCCCCAGCGTCTACTGCTTTCGATGCCCAGGCTTTAGAAGTAGAGCCACCGGCAGAAGCTAGCACGACATCCACATTATCAAACGAGCGATCGCCCACTGCCTCTACAGGCAAATCTTCGCCTAAAAATTGCAAAGTGCGACCGGCGGAACGGGGGGACGCCAAGAGTTTCAACTCAGCAACCGGAAAGTTACGGGATTCTAGGAGTTCTAGCAACTCCGTACCCACCGCACCCGTTGCTCCCAGAATGGCAACGCGATAGGAATCAGACAAAGATGGTTCCTCCTCTTGAATACATAGTAGGTGTCAAAAGCTTTAATGAGAGTGAGCCAAAACAGTTAAATATTTTTTTTCGTGAAATTTGAGCTTGTACGGGAAGACGCTTTTTATTGACTGTTGCTTGTTATATAACGAATATCTCTAAAGAAATTTTACACAGCTTAGCACCGACTTTGTCGAAGTTTCCAGTCCTGAACAAGCTAAATTGAATTCGCAACAGAGCGATGGCTTAGTCAATGTACTATCATCAAATATGTCAACGAGAGGGATAGGTAAGGTTTTATTTACCAAAGCTCCAACTGTTGCAAAACTAGGATATCACGGGGTTGAGACAGAAATTGTATCCATTTGGCTTGAACCGACCGTCCGAAAACGTCTGCAATACCCGCCCTCTCGAATTGTTATCAACCTTGTCGCTCTGAGTTTTGAGAGAAGTTAACTGATGAAAGTTACCCAGGAAAAGCTTCCCGCCAGCAAGATTGGCTTGGAAATTGAAATTCCAGCCGATATGTCAAAAAATGCCTACGAGCAGGTGATTCAAAAGCTCGCACGCTCAGCCAATATTCCTGGGTTTCGCAAAGGAAAGGTGCCTCGCCAGATCCTGCTACAGCAACTGGGAACGACCCGAATTAAAGCAACTGCTTTGGAAGAACTGATTCAAGATGGTCTCCAGCAGGCTCTCAAGCAAGAAGCAATTGAGGCGCTTGGTAACTATGAGCTGCGTTCTGACTTCGAGGAATTAGTCAGCCAGTTTAAACCTGGAGAACCTATTACTTTCTTAGCTGCGGTAGATGTCCAACCGCAGGTGCAGCTAAGCGATTACAACAACCTCTCTATCACAGCCGAAGAAGTCCCCTATGACTCCAGTGCGATAGAGAAGTTTTTAGAAGAGCGTCGCGTCGAGCAAGCTACGTTAATTCCAGTGGCAGGTCGTCCGGCACAGATGGGAGATGTGGCGGTAGTCGATTATACCAGCCGCTTTGTCAGCGAACAAGAAGATGAAGCACAGGAAGAAATTAGTGGGGGTCAGGCAGAAGACGCTCAAATAGAGCTGTTAGAAGGGCGGTTCTTGAGGGAATTTATCGATGGGATTGTGGGAATGAATCCCGGAGACAGCAAAGAAGTAGAAGTAAAGTTTCCGGAAGATTATCGCCAAGATTTAGCCGGTCGCACAGCGATGTTTACCATCACGCTCAAAGACCTCAAGGAAAAAGAGTTACCGGCGGTGGATGATGACTTTGCCCAAGAAGTCAGCGAGTTTGAAACCCTGGCTGAATTGCAAGCTGACTTAGAGAAGAAATTCCGAGAGAAGGCCGATCAAGAAATGTCAGCCAATAAAGAGCAAGCACTTGTCAAGGAACTTTTGAAAAGAGTTGAAATTGACCTGCCGGAAACCCTGATTCAGCGGGAAGTTGAAACCATGCTTCGTCAAACCATCATCCAGATGGGGCAGATGGGGATGGATGTCAAGAAAGTGTTTACTCCCGACATGGTAAAACAAATGGGCGTGCGATCGCGTCCGGAAGCCATCGAGCGGATCAAACAAACTCTGGCACTTGAGGAGATTGCTCAGCGCGAATCCCTCAAAACCGAGCCGCAAGAGGTGACAGACAGAGTCAATGAGCTACTCCAGCAGTTCCCCGATCAAGAGATCGACCTAGAACGGTTGCGTACCATTGTCGAAGGCGATCTTCTCAAAGAAAAAGCGATTAAGTGGCTGGAAGAACACGCCACGATTGAACTGGTTCCCCAAGGCTCTCTCGCACCTGAGGAGACGGAGGAACAGGCTCAAACAAACACTCCAGAAGCACTAGAAGCGGCGCAAGCGGAAGATTCGGAAGTAGAAGCAATCGCTACTGAATCCGTACTAGAAGCTGAGGTGTCTGAGGTTGAATAAACCTTGTGTCGGGGCAATTTTTAAATTGCCCCAACATCTGCACACGCAGTCCTGAATGGTCAAATACAGCGGATTCGGATATAACGGAAGTATGTGGTGACAAGCCACTCGCCAGTTCACCTGATAGTGCAGCGTTTAAATATAAGTTTCGCTCGTTATGGATTTATCTCTGTCCCGGAATTACGAAATCACAAACCTGAGGAAGAGTAATATTTACTCGCAACTCCCCAGCAACGTCGTCCCTATGGTGGTGGAACAGTCCGGAATGGGGGAACGGGCGTTTGATATCTACTCGCGGCTGTTGCGAGAGCGCATCGTTTTCTTGGGGACGCCGGTTGATGATAATGTGGCTGACTCGATTGTGGCTCAGATGCTCTTTTTAGACGCCGAAGACCCAGAAAAAGATATTCAGCTATACATCAACTCCCCCGGTGGCTCAGTGACAGCTGGGATGGCGATCTATGACACGATGCAACAAATACGCCCTGATGTTGCTACCATATGCTATGGTTTAGCAGCCAGTATGGGTGCGTTTTTGCTAGCAGGTGGAGCGCAGGGTAAGCGTATGGCTTTGCCTAGTTCCAGGATTATGATTCACCAGCCCCTGGGAGGCGCTCAGGGACAAGCGGTTGATATAGAAATTCAAGCAAGAGAAATTCTCTATCATAAGCAAAAGCTGAACGAGCTACTAGCTCAAAATACTGGTCAGCCGTTTGATAAAATTTCGGCAGATACCGAACGCGACTTCTTCATGTCATCTGCTGAAGCAAAAGATTACGGTTTGATCGATCAGGTCATCTCCAGACAGAACCTTCCCCACTCGGAAGCAACTGTTACTTCACTCAGGTAAGAGGCAAGTATGTCTAAGTACGACTCCCATCTAAAATGCTCATTTTGCGGCAAGTCTCAAGAACAGGTACGCAAGTTAATTGCAGGGCCGGGAGTCTACATCTGTGATGAATGCGTTGACCTATGTAATGAAATTTTAGATGAGGAGTTGCTGGACTCTGGGGCACCCGCACCCCAACCAGTACCTCGCGCCGAACCTCCCCAGAAGCGTCGAACCCGTTCGGGGAATATTTCTTTAAGTCAAATTCCCAAACCGAGAGAACTGAAAAAGTATCTCGATGAACACGTCATTGGTCAGGATGAAGCCAAAAAAGTGCTTTCTGTAGCGGTGTACAACCACTACAAGCGCCTGAGTTTTATCCAGTCTAAAGGCAGTGGCAAAGGTGGGCAGGAAGATCAAGTAGAGTTGCAAAAATCTAACATTCTTCTGATTGGGCCGACGGGATGCGGGAAAACTCTGCTGGCGCAAACGCTGGCGAGTATTCTGGATGTGCCCTTTGCAGTAGCAGATGCTACCACGCTTACAGAAGCGGGGTATGTGGGGGAGGATGTAGAAAATATCCTACTGCGACTGCTACAGGTGGCAGACCTCGACGTTGAGGAAGCCCAGCGGGGGATTATTTACATAGATGAAATTGATAAGATTGCCCGAAAGAGCGAGAACCCCTCAATTACGCGGGATGTTTCCGGTGAGGGCGTTCAGCAAGCTTTGCTGAAGATGTTGGAAGGGACGATTGCGAATGTGCCGCCGCAGGGTGGACGCAAGCATCCCTACCAGGACTGCATCCAGATTGACACCAGCAACATCATGTTTATTTGTGGTGGTGCTTTTGTTGGGCTGGAAAAAGTAGTAGAGCAGAGAACTGGTAAAAAGTCAATAGGCTTTGTCCAAGGTGGCGAAGGTCAACCGCGAGAAAAGCGGACAGCAGATATTGTGAGGAACCTGGAGCCGGACGACTTGGTGAAGTTTGGGATGATCCCAGAGTTTATCGGTCGGGTGCCTGTGGTGGCGGTCGTCGATCCGCTGGATGAAGAGGCGCTAATGGCAATTCTGACAGAGCCTCGGAATGCTTTGGCGAAGCAGTATCAGAAGCTGCTGAAGATGGATAACGTGCAACTGGAGTTCAAGCCGGATGCGCTGCGAGCGATCGCGCAAGAAGCGTATCGGCGGAAAACAGGCGCACGAGCGCTGCGAGGCATTGTTGAAGAACTGATGTTGGATGTGATGTACGAGTTGCCGTCCCGCAAGGATGTGACTCGCTGCATGATTACGCGGGAAATGGTCGAGAAGCGATCGACTGCCGAACTCATCGTACATCCCTCCTCGATGCCAAAGCCCGAATCTGCCTAAAGCTTGTATTCGCCCTAGGGACAAAAAAGCTGAAAATAATATAGAAACCCGTTTTCTTTCTCGAAGACGGGTTTTTTACATAATAAGCATCACTCAAAACTCAAAAATTTCAACATGGCTCATATTCAAGTTCGCGGCATCGCCCATTATTACGAGTGGATTAAGACACCCAGCGAGGAAGGTAAAAATAAGCCGGTGATGGTCTTCGTACACGGCTGGGGGGGGTCTTCTCGATACTGGGAAAGTCCTGCAAAAGGCCTTTCAGATACGTTTGACTGTTTGCTGTACGATATGCGAGGATTCGGGCGATCGCGTAAACTTTCGCCTGTGGGGAACGGTAGCGCCTTAGCAGAAGAAATCTCGTCTCCACTAGCAGACGAACCTGCGACAGCGGAAGAGTTTACTTACGAAATGGAAGAATACGCAGATGACCTAGCAAGCTTATTAGATGCCTTAGAACTGGAGCGCGTATACATCAATGCTCATTCTATGGGCGCATCTGTCGGCGTCTTTTTTCTAAACAGCTACCCAGAACGAGTATTCAAGGCAATCTTAACCTGTAGCGGCGTTTTTGAATACGACGAAAAATCATTTAAAGCCTTTCATAAATTTGGCGGTTACGTCGTCAAATTCCGTCCCCGTTGGCTGTATCAACTTCCGTTTGTTGACCGAATGTTTATGGCGCGATTCTTGCATCGCCCGCTACCCGGTGCTATCAGTCGTGCTTTCTTAGATGACTTTCTCATGGCAGATTACCAAGCTGCTGTAGGCACCATGATTACCTCAGTTAGCGAAAAAGCTTCTGAAGTGATGCCGAATGAGTTCGTCAAGCTTACCGTTCCAACACTTTTAGTTGCTGGCGAATACGACATTATCATTCCCGCAGCAATGGGGCGACAAGCAGCAGGATTAAGTGAGAAAGTCGAGTATGTTGAGATTCCCGATACCGCTCACTTCCCCATGCTAGAGGCACCGGAAGCTTACCTGAAGGTAGTGCGAGAGTTTCTGGGACGGGACTAACTCCAAAATTTTTAGACTCATAGAGAGTGTCAACCTTTAGGTTTTCTTATAACAGTGTATAAACGGTGAAGGTCATGCCACCTTCACCAAGAACTAGCGTTGATTTGCGATAGCAAAATGAGACATTGCACTAAGTATGTTAAGACAATCTAAGGGCAAGTTTTTGTTCAAATCTGAAGCATTGCTTGAAGAATTCATTTGGTTGCATCTCAGTTCCTTGCTTAATTTAAATAAACTCAAGAAACAACACATTATCAACAAACAAAATAGAGCGGATATTTTAGGGGTGGATTCTTTCGGGAGACTTGCAATTTTGGAGATTAAAAAAGGAGGTGATAAAGGCAGTATAGACCAACTTATACGATACAAGGATAACTTAATTAACAATTGTCCGCAAACTCCTGAATTCTCTAAGGTAGATTTCGATAAAGATTTTCTTCTAATCGCTGTAGCGTCTTTCTTTTCAGATTCTACTAGAACCTACGCTGAAAATAAGATACCAGGTTGTTTGCTTTTGACTTATCAAGTCGAAAAAACTTTAAACGGCGAATACTATTTAATATTTAAAAATATTGCTAGCACTGTATTTTCTCAAGTGAAGATTGAGGTCTTTGAGGATTCTCTCTTTGATGCTATGCCGTCATTTATGCAGGCATACTTGTTGGAAAGACCTCAAATCCGAGAAAATGTATTGAGAATCATTCAAACTATACAATCTTACAGTTCAGATATACGATTTGACAGCTACACAAGGTATTCGCAAGATAATGTCTCCAAAGAAATTGTATTTGCTAAATACAATAAACAAGGACAAGTGCCAAAAGACAAAATTTGTGCTGCTTTTAGTTATAACTACGGGCTAAATTTTCCTACTGGAAAGCTATCTCTACAGGTTTACCTACCAACTGTTGAAATGAACCCAAGAACATATAAACGAACAAAACAAGTAGATAGTATATATGTAGAAACTAATGATTTTGTGAAGGTGACTGAACTAAGGGATCTAAATTACACATTGCATAAGGCAATTGGTTTACCGTTAAAGTATCCGCTAAAAACCCCAGAGATAGATGAGGCATTTTACAGTTTTGAGGACTACTATATCAACTACCGGAAGTATATGAAGTCTCGGCAGAAGTTAAGCCCAATTAAACACTCTGATTTTACTTCTGTAGAAGGAGTAGTGAAAATGGCTCTAGAAGATTGGTCTGTAAGATAAGGTAGGAATTGAATATGTCAAGTGAAATTATTACAGTTCAAATTCAAGAAATTCTCTGTTAGCGGTTGGTTAATATTGTTTGTTCTACTGGGCGATCGCTTCCTTTCCCTTCGCTGTTTTGCTACCGGGCGATCGCTCTCTCCACAAAAGTTCTACTTAGCCAGGTTTAAAGCGTAGCAACCCAATCAGGGCAACGCCTGTAATCGCAGCAACGACAACCCATGCCACGGTTAAACCGACTACCTCACTAACGAATAAGCGCGTCGCTTCGCGCAACAGTCCGCCAACAGCCCAACCCATCCCTAGCCCCATCGCCCAGCTGACAGAACTGACCAAGATCCATATCCAAGCTTTTTGCGCCTGCTCAAACAGGACAAGCCCTTGCAGCAGTCCCAGCAAAGCGCCTGCCAGTGCCCCATTTAGGATTCCAAAGATTATCCTGGCTTCAAATAGTAAGGTTTTGGGTGCCACCCAGCCGATGGCTCCGATACCACTGCCGCTAATGAAGCCCCAACTCAGTACGCTAGTGAGTACCCACCAACCCGCGATCGCTTTTGGCATCGCTTTACTCACCTCAACTCGCTGTCTGAGAACTAACCCTTGTGCCAAACCAACCGCAACCCCGCCGATTGCACCCTCTACAACGCCAATATCGGGTCTTTCACCCACCTCGATCCACAACAAACTGACTAAAAATCCCACGAGGGTGACAAATACCCACTGGAACCAGAAAATGTAGTAATTGGTAATTGGCGATTGGTCATTGGTCATTGGTCACATTGCTAATTGCTCATGGTTCATCACCGATTACCCTTTACCGATTACCGGATGGCAAAACCTGGGGTCGTGTAGCGCTGGCAGGAAAAAGTGCCCGGAATGCCTCTCGGCGTCGCTTTGGTGGCTCTGGAGACATATAACCCCACAAGCTTTCCCAGTAGAAGAAGGATACCCCACTAAAACCGCGATCGCGCACCGCCTGAACTTGCTGCTGAATCTGCTTCATGTCAACCGGACGACTCACTAAGCCCGATAAGATCCCGACACCCACTGGAATCTGACGACGCGCCATCTGCACAGAGGGTTGCGACAATTCAGCCAAAAAACTTTTTAGGTCATCTCGATACACTTGCACTACCAACTCCTCCACCAAACCCCGTTGTACCCAAGTCTGCCAATCTTGAAGATAGAATCTGTAGGCAAAAGAGTAGGGGTTAGGAGACAAAGACACTAAGCACCCAGGTTTGACAGATTTAATAGACTGAAAGAGGCGCTGCATAAAATCAGTAATCTTGTTTGCTCTCCAGCTCATCCACTCAGCATCTTTGGGGTTGGTGGGAGGGCTTTTACCCTGGTGTTCTTGCTGATAAAGCTCGACTGTAAAAGGGTCGTAGCCAAACTCAACTGGTAAACCAAAGTGATCGTCCATCTGAATGCCAGCTACATCATACTCAGTGACGACTTCAACCATCAGATTTAGGATAAACTGCTGCACTTCTGGATGCAGGGGGTTAAGCCATACGACTTTCCTGGCAAACTGGTTGCGGATAAATTGTTCTACTTTTCGAGAAGCAGGCTGAACATTTGGCTTTGCCGGGTCGCGCAAGCCCTGTTCCAGAATCTCCGGCAAGATATTTTTGGTGCCGTCTTGACGAAGCGAGATCCAGTCTGGGTGGCGCTTCGCCAGTTCTGAATTCGCAGGAGCCATAAAGCCGTACTCAAACCAAGGAATCACTCGAATTTGCTGTCGATTTCCCTGCTTGATTATCTCAGCGAGGACATCTCGCCCCAGCCCCAGAAGCTCTAACCCTTGGTCTTGAGGGCGACCCGTCTTCCGTCTTGCCACAGTGCTGGGGTAAAAAGTGTGTCCCCGATTCCAGACTACAGGGTAGACGGTATTGAAATGGAGTTGAGATAACTGGTGCATCGCCCGGTTGACTCCCCAGGGCATAAATAGCACGGAACTCGCAACATTGGTCAACCAAACGCCCCGCAATTCAGTGGAAGCTACAGAAGGCGGGGAGTTGGTTCTAAACTGGGGAGAATAAATGGAGAACGCGATCGCTAGCCCCAAACAGAGCAAAGAAATGAACCAGGTATGAATCCCCTTCCTTTGTCGGCGGCGCGACCTCCTTAAACCATTGGGCTTTGAACTTGCATAATTTCTAACCACGAAAAATACCTGCTAGATTGCTTCGGTCAATCCAACATCCAAAATGGCATAAGTTGAGTCCACCTCAGCTGAAATTTTTGTTCAAAAATTTGAAATTGAACCGCAACGCTGCCATTTGCTGAGTAAATCCGAATTTAAAATGCCTGATCGGGAACTCTAATATCCAATCACCTAGCATTGAGCCAGTCATGGCATGATTAATCTAATTGTCGCGAACTTGACTGTTCTCGAAACATCGTTGTAGTTTTTCAAGCGGCTCGTGAAAAATCGATCTAGTATGAAGCATTTTCTCCGACTAACAGCATTGGTTTTAGCACTCGTGCTTATCTGTTTTTCCCCTTCAGCACTCGCCGCTAGTTCTTCTTCCATTTCCCGTTCAGCTAGTCAAGGGGAACTTACGGGTAAGGATTTCTCCGGTCAAAACTTACAAGCAATTGAGTTTTCCAATGCCAACCTGGAAAATATTAACTTTAGCAATGCCGACTTACGGGGTGTGGTGTTTAATGGTTCAGTGTTGAGCAAGGCGAATCTACATGGAGCAGACTTTACCAATGGAATCGCCTATTTAGCTGACTTCACGAATGCAGATTTAAGTGATGCAGTGTTTGAAGACGCGATGATGTTGCGATCGCGCTTTAACGATGCGGACATCACAGGTGCCGACTTTTCTAATGCGATTTTAGATGGTGTCCAAGTAAAAAAACTGTGTGCTAGAGCAACAGGTGTTAATTCAAAGACGAAAGTGGTAACTCGCGAATCTTTAGGCTGTCGGTAAAAACCTGTTTATCTGGATATTCGGGGCTGTCGGTTTTCATACACAAAGTTGCTGACAAATCAAAAACCCGTTTTCTTAGAGAAAACGGGTTTTTCAAGCTAAAAAATTAGGTTAGCAGACTATCAGCCACTCAGCAGGGCTTCTACAAATTCGTAGCTAGAAAAGGGACGTAAATCTTCTATCCCTTCCCCCGCACCAATGAAGCGGATGGGCAAGCCAAGCTGTTGCACTACCGCTAGAGCCACGCCTCCCTTTGCCGTTCCATCTAGTTTTGTCAAGACGACGCCGCTGAGTTTTGCGGCTTCTGAGAAGACTTGTGCTTGACGTAAGCCATTTTGACCGAGGGTAGCATCAAGCACCAAGAGGGCTTCTACTTGGGCGTCGGGAGCTTTTTTATCGACAATACGGCGGATTTTGCTCAGTTCGTCCATCAGATTTTTCTTGTTCTGGAGACGCCCTGCGGTGTCGATGAGGAGTAATTCTGTACCCCGTGCCTGGGCTGCCGCGATCGCGTCAAACACAACAGCAGCCGGATCGGTATTCTGCCCTGGGTTGGCAATTACCTCAACGCCACTACGCTGTCCCCAAATCTTGACCTGTTCTACCGCAGCAGCTCGGAACGTATCAGCAGCGCCAATTAAGCACTTGTAGCCGGATTTTTGGGCTAAATGGGAAATTTTGCCAATCGTGGTTGTTTTACCTGCACCATTCACCCCAGTCATCAGCCAGATATTCAGGGTGTCTTTTGTCGGGACAAAGGTGGGGCTGTAGGATTCCTGAATGGGTTGGTCGAGTAAGTCGCGCAAGATTTGCTTGAGGTAGGCGATCGCTTGTTCTGGCGGTAACACCTCATCTCGCAGCCTCTTTTGGAGCGTATTGATGATAGAGTCTGTCGCCTCAACGCCAGCATCTGCCTGCAACAGCAGCGCCTCAATCTCCATCACCGCGTCTTGATTCAACGGCCCTTGACCGACAATTGCCTTCAGCCGGTTGATCAAGCTGCGACGAGTTTTATCCAAGCCTTGCCGCAGTCGCTTCAGCCAAGTAATTTCTTCAATTGAAACATCCTCCGCCCGACGCCCTTGAGCTGCCAGCACTTGCGCTGACCACATGAAGCCCTCATCGAAGGTAAGTCCCGGTATCGCTCCAGTCTCCACGGTTGCCGCTGCTGGCTGCACGGGTGCCCTGACAGGTTCTGGTTCTTGCGTCTCTATCGCTGTTGCCTTGAGGCGTTCTAGCCGTGCCTGTCGGTCTTCCCGTGCCCAGAAAGGCACCGGGGCAGTGGCGGTCTCATCTGTCTGGGATTCAGTCGCTGCTGGCTCTGGTGACGCCTCTGAGGGTACGGCTTCTAAATCGACGCCGGTTTCGGCGATCGCTGTCTCGACCTCTGGTTGCGCTGACTCTAATTCTGGGGGGGCGGCTTCTAAATTAATCCCGGTTTCGGCGATCGCTGTCGCGACTCCTGGCTCCCCAGACTCATCTGTTGCCAGTGCTTCTGCCTCGACTACAGGTTCAGGCGTTTGAGTCGGTTCTGCTTCTGTTTCTTGGGCTGTTTCTACCGGGGATGCTTCCGCTAGTGTCGGAGTTTCAGAAGTTTCTGGTGCCTCAGCTTCAACCGTCGTTGTCGCGGGTGCTTCAACTGATTGAGCCGTTTCAGCCTCCACGCTGACTTCTGTCGTTTCTGCAACAGTCTCTAATTTGCTGGGTTCCGCTGCCGAAGTGGCGGGTGACTCAGCCACCGCTGGAGCCGTTTCCACCTGGGATTGTTGCTGTTTTTGCTGAATATTTTTGTAGGCTGCCTTAGCGTAGCTGAGCAGGTCTTCAGCAACCTGCTGTGACTGAGCCTCTGTTGTTGATTCTGACGTTTGGGTTTCGGCTTCCGGTTGTAGAGACGCAATATCTGGCGTCTCTACATCGGTTTTTTCCCGTTCAACTTGGGAATCACTTGTTTTATCGCTAAACTGACGACGGAACCAATTAAAAACCATTGCACCTACAAAACTCAGCAGCAATTCAGGAGCTATTACTGCTACTAACTATAGAGAACTTTTCTACGTCGTGGGCGATTGAGCCTTAAGCTGGTCAGTGACTCGGCGCAGGACTCCTTGAATAAACCGATGCCCTTCTTCATCACTGTATCGTTTAGCTAACTCTATCGCTTCATTGACTGCAACTCTGTCTGGCACGCCAATATACATAATTTCTACCACTGCCACCCGCAAGATATCTCGGTCAATCCGAGGCAGGCGGTTTAACTGCCAATTCACCATTGCTTCGTCGAGCTGTTGATCGATCTCTTCCCGCTTGGCGTTGACTTTGGTAATAATTTCTAAGGCGTAGGCGCGAACCTCCTGCTGGTTTGACAGTTGAATAAATTCTGGCAGTTCTAGAGCAGTTCCCACACGGTTGATGGCTGCCTGAGTTAGCTCAATGGCTTCGTTGATCATCACCTTTGCACTCTGAACATCCGAGGCGCGGGTTTCGCTACTAAGCAAGCGCTCGCTGGAGCGTTGAACTTCTGCTGCGGCAACTTCTAAAGTCTCTTGAACTTCAGAGCTGAGGGCGCGGATGGCAGCAGTGACTAAGCTGGATATTTGCTGGGTCGCCAGTCGTTCTACAGTCCCACTGAGCTGGCTAAGGCTGAGGAGAGCTAATTCACGGGCAATTCGGCGGGGTTGGCGGTTTTGCATGACAAATTCTAATGGGTAATCGGGAATGGGTAATCGGTAATAGGTCGTTGGTCAAAAGCTCATTCGTCATTGGTCATTAGTCCAGTAGTAACGAACCAAGGACTAAGGACTAATAACTACTAACAATTACCGATTACCGATTACCGATTACCGATTACTCATTCCCTCGTGATTTTTTAATCTTCCTCTGTAGGTAAAACCTGCCATCTTCCTTCAGAAACCAGGGGTTCTAGTTGGCGATCGCTACCAGTCGGAACCGGCACTAAGGGTAAGGGATTGGGACTGACAATTCCTCCCGAAACCACGACCTTGAAGGCATCTTCAATCGACATGGAGAGGTTCAGCACTTCTTCTTCCGGGACAACCGCATACCAGCCAGTGGTTGGGTTGGGCGTAGTTGGAATAAAAACGCTGAGCATGGGACGAGTCATCTGACATTGAATTTCGCTGCTCATCACACCTGTAACAAAAGCGATCGCCCAGACTCCTCGACGAGGATACTCTACCAAAACAACGCGGCGAAACTTGCCGTTTGTATCCCTTAGAATCGTTTCTAGTAATTGTTTGAGCGTTTTATAAACCGATCCGGCTAATGGAATCGCTTGCAACAGTCGCTCCCCAAAATCTAGAAGCCACCGTCCGGCAATATTGCGTGCCATTAAGCCAATCAGCATAATACACAGCAATGGAACTGCCAGTCCCACCAGCAGATTTAGGACATTCACCAGGATGGGATGCAGGCCATCGAAGGGATTTACCTGCTTTGGAATGCGGGTCAAAAAGTTGATCACCCAGCTGGCAATTGTAATTGTCAGCCAGATTGTGGTAGCCAAGGGAATGACAACCAGGAGACCTGCAATCAGGTCATTCTTTAAGTCCTGCTTGAAGCGTTGGATCACAGATTGCCCAATCTCCTTACAACTGGCGGTGCTTTCTTTATATCGGGATACCAATCTCACTCGGTGAGTGTTGGCTGAAAAAGTTCGTCAATCAACCCCAGAAGACACGCCTGCAAAATTGGAACCGGGCATTCTCTAAAAGATTGCTGCTCCTTCATGCATGACTTACCTGCCGCAACAGCGTAGGTTTGATTCTGGAATTGTTTCTTTTCTATCTTTATTTGTAAGACTTGTGAAGAATTGTTGCAACTCCCCAGGGATCTAGTATCACACTTTACACTTTAGCATTTACAAGTCCGTTACCTTTATCGAGGAGAGGAACTGACTGTCGTCGCATCCACATTCGTATCGTCTGGAGGAATTGGCTGACTTGGGTCATCCAGCGGGGACTGGGGAAGATGCTTAAGCTCCCAGACCTTGAGTAAGATGAGATATTCATAGAATGCCTGCAAAGTACACCAGGCAAATCCTCCTCGCCCGTCCAGAAAGCCACCCAGAAAGAAATACATATATACGAAGCGCACGAGCGGACGGAAGGGCAGCCTTAAAGACAAATCTTTGAGGGCGCGGCGTTTTTCTACTTCCGAACGACCCAAGAATAATTCTCGCCAGTTGACACTTCCTTTGTCTAACTGACGCAGGGTTTCAACGGCTTCGTCTGTAGAATAGCGGTTGTGCTTGTCGATCCAGCGACTCAATCCCTTACTACAGGTGTAGTGGGGATAGGTTTCTTTCAAGAAGCTGGTAGCTCCTTCGCAAACTTCCCGTTCGGTATGACCGTAGTCGCTAAACCAGACTTTGCCCGGTTTTAACAGACGCATCTGGTAGCGGGGATACTGGGTGCTGCGGCGAATCCAACTGCCCATGAACATGACGCGCTCTGCTGCATAGTAGCCGACATATTCAGTCGTTTTAATTGCTTCCAGGCATTCCTGAAACAGCTCTTTTGTCATCCGCTCATCAGCTTCGAGGATATAAATCCATTCGTGTTTGGCGGGGACTTCTTGAAGCATCCAGGTTCTTTGTCGTCCGTGACTTTCAAACCGATGCTTCACAATGCGCACATCGTAGCGACTGGCGATTTCGAGGGTGCGATCGCTACTGTACGAATCCACCACAATCACATCATCCGATAACATTGCCGACTCAATACAAGCGGCAATATCAATTTCTTCGTTATAGGTCAGGATGTAAATTGAAAACATGCGATGTCGTTCGTGAGAGGAAATAACCAATCCCTGCTTTGAGATGCCCTTCAAAAAGGGAAATCCCAATCGCGTTGGGTTCCTTGGGGCGTTGTGACTTCAAAGAGTAGAAGTCTGTTCGTGGATGCTTTCTTCGCCGGATGAAGGATGAGAAATTGCAGCCTTCATCCTAGCCTACTCAACAGGCAGCAGCTTCGCCACCACTTCGCCGAGGGGAAAGCCTACAGCTTTTTCGGCAACTGAACCCCTAACCCCTCACAACTCGCGATTTCTTACCGCGCCTGAGCTTTCCGACGGCTTCCTCCCGAACCTGTCAACCCCAGTGCCGCAATGCTAAGGTAGCCAATCGCTAAGAGTAAACTGCTCAGACCATTCCGGATACTCGTCTTCAATAACTCGCCTTGAGCTTGTTTTTGGGCTTCTAGTTTGCCGCCTCGAACTTGGGTTTTAGCTGCATCGACTTGTGCATTCAAAGCTTTTGGGTCTTGCTTTAACTTTTGTAGTTGATCTTTGAGTGCTTGCAATCTCGCCTGTTGCTCCCCTTGAACTTGACCGCTCTTGAGCGCCTGATCTAGTTCCGCAAGCTTCTTACTATCTTCAAGCAAGGCGGTAACTTGGGCTGACTGGCTGGCGATTTGAGTTTCAACTTGAGTGGCTCTTTGGTTAATTCGGGCGAGCGCTTCCTGGTTCAGCAGACGCAGGCTATTGATGTTCAGTAAGGGAACTGGCAGCAGGAAGCTCAAACCTAAAATAACAGAGAGTATCAACGCTCCGATTCTTACTATATCTTCCCACCCTTTTCGAGCTACTCCAGAGTTATTGTCAATCCAATATCCAGCGAACAGCAGCGCCAGACCTACCATTGGAATCACACCTCTGTCAATTAGCTGCCCTGTAACGCCCTGTTGCCACTGTAGGAAGTTCAGCCGCCACTGGGGATCGTCCACGCCACTAGGTCTATTTGGCGGAATTAGAAAAACCGCATAGTCAACCAGTGAGGACACAATTAGGATCACTCCGACCAACTTGAGGATTTTGGAGGCAACGGAGGAAGGTTGACGGCTATTAGCTGCTTTCATGGTTTTCGTCGTGAGTTATGAATTTTTTACTTCAAACTTAACTGAATAACATACTGAGTGACCTATCTGCCCACCGGATAATTACGCATTTATCAAGGTTTAGAAGACTCAGTAAAGGAAGGGAAGTTTTCTTAGATTCACCCGTTGGCTTCAGGGAAGTTAACCCAGAGGACTTCTACTCAGTTGTCGGTACGCCGTGATTATCTTCAGTTTAAAGCTGCTGATTTTCCAGAGACTTTCTTAGCAAGTTCCACATCTTACATCAACTGGGTCTATCAGTGTTAAATAATCACAATTTGCAACTAAAAGTATAAAACTTTGTAAGCATCGCAATCTTTATGTTCATCGTCCAAAAAATTCGCGTCCAGAGCGTGAGGAACTGTTAAAAATCACTTGTTTTGCTTTTGCTCTAATAAATCTTAGCCGTTTTTTTAAAAGATAGCTATCGAAGAATGCAAGGCTAAAAAAAAAATAATATTTCCGGAAAGCGAGTTAACAGAAAAATAAAATTTATAAGAAAAATACATTGACATCGTCAATGTAAAAATTGCTCCCGCTACTCCTTTGAGTTCGGAGGGAGAAAAGTTCAGACATCACTTGCTTTGCTGAAAATTGCCTTCATTAACTCAATCCGATAAACCAGAATCGGTGCATCCAATCCTTTAAGACTCATCGCGTTACCCAGCCGGGGGCAATCCTTGACAGCACTGGCAGCGTCTGCGTCCATGAGTACAGTTTCGGTACAAGCAATGTCGTTTCCTTGGCTTGTCGCCTGCACCCGTGCTGCTGTATTCACCGTCGTGCCGAAGTAGTCAAGCCGCTCGTTTAGGGTGACACTAATACAAGGGCCGACATCAATGCCAATTTTGAGGATAAGCCGATCTTCTGCTGTTAGTTGCAACTGTTGATTCAAAGCTTCCATCTGCTGGTGCATGGCGATCGCGCTTCTCGTCGCATCAGCAGGCGCAGTGAATGCTGCCATCACCGCATCCCCAATCGTCTTGACAACCACACCATTGTGGGAATCTACTACCTGAAACAGCAGATCGAAGTGTCGGCGTACCAGATGATAAGCCCGTGAATCTCCTCGCCTTGCGTAGAGTGCCGTCGAACCAGCCAGATCCGAAAATAAAATTGCTACCCGCCGAATCGTTAAACTCTCATTAGGCGGAATCGTCTCGCGGGGAAAAAAGTCGCGGAAAGTTTGCAGCGTCAGCATCTGGTGTCCGGAAACTACCCCATATTGAGCATCGACTTTAGCGCGGAAATTCGGATCGTCTGCTTCCCTTCCCAAGCGGCGCAATCGTTCATCAATACTAAACGTAATCCGCACCTGCTGATCAGCATCAGTAGCATGGACAATGTGACACTGTGGGCAGGTATGGTTTGTCCGCAGATCGTACAGACTTTTCGGATTGAAGTCGATGCCCCGACACATGGGACATTGAATGTCCCAGTTGAGAGATAGGATGCCTTCTTTCAACGCGGTGACTAACACTCGCAGCGCCTCCCGTTCGCTTAAGTGCAATCGTTCGGCAATTCGACGGGGGTTAGCATGGTAGAGTTCTCGGCTGTCGCTTTCCTGCAAAAATGCCGTCAGATGCTGCCGTACTGCTGGTTTAACCCCATAAGCTTCCAATGTAGCGACAGCTTTGGCGATCGCGCTTTGGCGTCTAGGAAAAAAGTTAAGCACTGCCCGGTTTATCCTCTATATCGCTAGGTTGATTGAGAATTTTGGTAGCGTGCAACCCTGAGTGTAATCCCAATACAATGATGATTAGCGATTCAGTTTTAGCAAGATGAATGGGTGCCAAGAGTTATCTTAGTACCAGCTTAGAACATTACTAGGAAGACCCCTTTGTCTTTGTTTAGAAAAAAACACCAATCACAATTGGTTCTCTCAATACAAAAAACTAAGCTGTGCAAATTCCCCGACTGCATCCAGACACGATTGAGGAAGTAAAGCAACGGGCTGACATTGTAGATGTCATCTCGGAATACGTCCTATTGCGGAAGCAGGGCAAAGATTTTGTGGGTTTGTGCCCTTTTCATGAGGAAAAAAGCCCTAGTTTTAGCGTCAGTCCCAGCAAGCAGATGTATTACTGCTTTGGCTGTCAAGCTGGGGGAAATGTAATTACCTTCCTGAAGGAACATTCTAAGCGTTCTCTGGGCGAAGTCGTGCTGGATTTGGCACGGCGCTACCAAGTTCCGGTGCAGATGCTGGAGCCAGAACAGCGACAGGAATTGCAGCGCCAAATTACACTGCGAGAGCAACTGCATGAGATTTTGGCAGTGACTGCAAGCTTTTATCAGTACGCGCTGCGACAAGCTCAAGGACAGGTGGCGCTTGAGTATTTACGCTCGAAGCGGGAACTCTCGGAAGAAACTATCCAACAATTTCATCTAGGCTATGCACCTGCGGATTGGGAAACCCTCTACCGCTACTTGGTGGAACAGAAACACTTCCCGGTACAGTTGGTAGAACAAGCGGGGTTGATTGTCCCTCGGAAGACGGGCAGCGGTTATTATGACAGATTCCGCGATCGCTTGATGATTCCGATCCACGACAGTCAAGGGCGCGTCATTGCCTTTGGCGGTAGAACCTTGGGGGATGAGCAACCCAAGTATCTCAACTCCCCCGAAACTGAGTTATTTCATAAAGGCAAAACTTTATTTGCTTTGGATAAAGCTCGTGACGCGATTGGCAAGCAGGATCAAGCCGTCGTGGTAGAGGGATATTTTGATGCGATCGCGCTCCATGCAGCAGGCATTTCTAACGTCGTCGCTTCTCTTGGCACCGCCCTCAGCTTAGAACAAGTGCGGCTGCTGCTGCGATACACCGAATCCAAGCAGATTATCTTCAACTTCGACGCCGACGCCGCTGGGACAAAAGCAACTCAACGAGCGATTGGAGAAATTGCCAATCTCGCTTACCAAGGACAAGTTAATCTCCGAATTCTCAACCTTCCAGATGGGAAAGATGCTGATGAATTTATCCGCAAAGGCGGC
This sequence comes from Trichocoleus sp. ST-U2, assembly GCF_039961875.1. Classification (NCBI taxonomy): domain Bacteria; kingdom Bacillati; phylum Cyanobacteriota; class Cyanophyceae; order Leptolyngbyales; family Trichocoleusaceae; genus Trichocoleus; species Trichocoleus sp. ST-U2. The sequence continues at coordinate 179,649 of NZ_JAMPJY010000001.1, forward strand.
ACTCAAACCTATCGGGAACTACTGCTCAACGCCCCGCTGTGGCTTGATTGGCAGATTCAGCAAATCTTAATCGGCAAAAACCTCAAACAAGCAGATCAATTTCAGCAAGTTACAGGAGAATTGGTGAAGTTACTCAACAACCTCACCAACGACGATCAAATTACTTACTACATCAATCACTGTGCGGAAATCCTTAGTCAGGGGGATTCTCGGCGGGTAGGGTTGCTATCAGATAATCTTCTCAATAAAGTTGTCCGTCACTGGGAAGAACTCCTCAATCAAGATAGTTCCCTACAAGTGCCGCTGCTAATTAACAATCTTCTCAAGCAAAGTCAGCCCAAGCAGAATAAACGTCTCCAGTCGCGCCGTACTGGTAGCAATAATAAACGCCAACAGCCAGTTGTATCGGGTTCTTCGGAACGCAGTCTTTTAGAACGAGCAGAAGCTTTACTCCTACGTTTTTACCTCCATTGCCCCGAATACCGGCAGGCGGTTATTGATGTGCTAGAGGAACGAGATTTGTTCTTTAGCCTTCCCCACTACCGATTTTTATGGCTAAAAATTTTAGATATACAAAGAAATTCTGAGGCGTCTATAGTAGAAACGCCAGAACTAATATCTTCCCTACAAAACTTGTTAATTGAGTTTCCTGAGGATTTGGCTCAGGTTTCTCCACTGTTTCATCTCGATGAGAATACACAGCGAGATATTCTCTCCCCTGAATTGATTAAATCAGCTGCTGCTTGTATGGAACGGGTAATGTGTGAAAACATCGCCCGCCGCTTTTTGGATTTATGGAAAAACCCCGACACCTCTATCGAGCCTGAAAAACGAGAATACTACTGCCAAGAATTTTATAAGGCTAAACAGCGAATCAAAGAGTTAGATGGGCAACTGCAATTTTCGTATTTTTATCGTTAATTAAGCTTGCGAAGCGAGGACGGCAACAGACGGTGTAGCTGGTATTGTCAGGTTAACGGTTCTAGGAATTACGCCTTGAAGACGATCGCGGGATCGACGCGAGTGACTTTTTGAATGGCAAAGATGGCAGAACCGACGCACATGACAACCGTAATTCCCAAGGCAGCGATCGCAGTTGCCGGAGTGATTAAAATGATGATTCCCTGACTGGAAAATGTCCAGGCTACCACTCCTAAGCAAAGAACCATGCTGGGAATATAGCCTAGAATTGCCATCCACAGCGCTTGTTCGATGATTGCACAGTAGATAACCCAATCGGACGCGCCCATCGCTTTGAGAGTGCCAAATTCCTTGATGTGATCGGATACTGAGGAGTAGAGGATCTGACCGACAACGATCGCCCCAACAATGATACCCACCGCTGCACCAAGACCCAGAAGGAACCCAATTCCAGTTCGCTTTTGCCAGTAAGTCTGAGTCATTTCAATCATTTCGGCGTGAGTGTACGCACGGGTATCTGGTAAAGTGGCTTCTAACTTCTGCTTAAGTGCCTCTAAATCCTGACCCGGCTTGGCTTGAATCAAGACATAAGTGATGGGATCTGATGCAGCTAACGGTCTGGGTACAGAAGTAGAAGTTGGATCGGGCTTCTCATAAGTGTTGGTACACTGGATTCCCTTCGATCCCGATCGCAATTGGCAAGACAAACTAGAAGTCTGACCGGAACTTAAGTAAGCATTGGCACTCTCCAATGAGGTAAACATATAAGCATTTGATGCAATTGAGCGATTTCTTTGGGTGAAGCCAACTAACCGAGCTGGTAAAGTACCTACTTCAGCGACATCACCTATCTTTCGTACCTTTAGGGAGTCCAAGTTAGTTACATCCACCATTACGGTGTAAGGTTCTTTTAGGGCACTCACACTTCCTTGGGTGATATTTGTTGGTACAAACAATTGTCCGTTTGGGTTAAATCCGATGACTCTCACTGGAGCAATCTCACCTGAGGGATGACGCCATACGGAACCCCTAGCAATGAGTGCTTCAGCTCGCTCTACGCCTGCCACCTCTTGAGCCAGAACGACGTGCGCTTGGGGGATTGGCAGCGTCAGATCAAGGTACACCATACTCTTTGATGCCACCCAAATATCGGCTTGGGAATTGTCAATTAATTTAGCAGCGGAGCGACTAAAGCCATTGAAAATCCCCGTTTGAATTGTTACCAGGCTAACGGCAAACATAATCCCTGCCTGAGCCACAAGTAAACGAGGAATGTCTTCGAGCAAGTGCTTCCGAGCTAGTGAAACCATAAGAAAAGATTTACGATTACTTGCAAGTTTGACCAAAAGTTAGGCTAAAGACTTAAACGGATAAGTGCTTCTCAAATTAACTCTACTGTGTTTAAAAAGAGCCGAATCCAGGATGATTCTACCGCAAGAGAATTTAATAATCGTCAAATGGGAGCGATTGTTGCCAAAGGGGTAGAGATGGCATTCCCTTCAGGGCGACAGTCTTATCAAGTTCTTAAAGGGATTGACTTAGAAATCTGTAGGGGCGATATCCAGCTCTTGATGGGGCCGTCTGGATCGGGAAAAACTACCCTGCTGTCAATCTTAGCTGGGCTGCTGACACCCTCTGCTGGAAAGGTGTACTTACTCGGAGACGAGATTACAGGAATGTCTAGGGCAAAGCTAGCACGGTTCCGACTACACAATATTGGCTTTATTTTTCAGGGTTTCAACTTGTTTCCAGCACTAACAGCATCTGAAAATATTGAAATCGTGCTGAATGTTAAAGGCATTCGGGATAGGGTTGCCCGACAGCAAGCAAAAGTTTTGTTGGAACAGGTGGGATTGGGGGATAAAGCGAACCAGAAGCCGGGTGATTTGTCTGGAGGACAAAAACAGCGGGTAGCGATCGCTCGTGCTTTAGCAGGCAATCCCCAATTGATTATGGCAGATGAGCCAACCGCTGCCTTAGACTCCCATAGCGGGCATACCGTAATTGAGTTACTGCGCCAGCTAGCGAAGGAAGGCGGCTGTACGGTGCTGATGGTGACGCACGATCCTCGGATTGTCGATGTCGCCGACCGAGTCGCTTATCTCGAAGATGGGGTTCTCAAGAAAGAATAGTGTAAATCGTGCAACATTCACGATGCGGCTTGCATGGTTCGGACAATCTCACGCAAGGTTTCTGATGCTGAGCGGGGATGCCAACCGAGTTCCTGAAAAGCTTTGGTGGCATCCACCCGGACGCAGCGGTCGTAAACATAATGAACGCGCTCCCGGCTGAGGGGTGGCTGCCATTTGAAAAGGCGTCCGACTGGATCGAGTAAGTTTCCCAAAAGTCTCACAAGCGGCTTAGGAGCTTCGGTGGGGGCAGGAATACGGGTTTCCTGGCTGAAAATCTCAAACATTTCGCGGGTAGTCAGCTCACCAGCAGAAATAATGTAGTGTTCTCCCGGTTTGCTTTTTGCTGCTGCCAGAATCATCGCCGCAGCTAAATCGTCTACATGGACAATGCCGGTAATGCGATCGCCTCCTGCCCACACTTTTAGCCGTCCTTTGAGAAATTGTTGCATCACAGGACCAAAATGGGGATCGTCAGCCCCAAAAATCCCGGACGGCAGAAGACTAACAACCGGAAGCCCTTGCGCCGCAAATCGATCCACCCATTCTTGTGCTTGGTATTTAGTGCGATCGTAGGCAGAGGAAAAGCTAGTTTGTGTCCGTTTAAAAGTTTCATTTACAAGTTTGCCCCCCGTATCGCCAAACACGCCAATCGTGCTGCAATAGACGACTTTGGAGACACCAGCCGCTTGAGCAGTTTCTAACACGCAGCGGGTTCCTTCCACATTTACCCGCTCCATTTCTGCCTCATCGACGATGCCCAGTTCTACATAAGCCGCCGTGTGAAAAACTGTATCTACCCCAGTCATTGCCCTTCGTAGGGCATCCCGCTCGGTGATATCTCCGTAAACCAACTGCACGTTGCAATTAGAAAGACGCGCTAGATTGCTCGATTTTCGGACTAGCCCCACCACCAAGTCGCCCTGCTGCTCTAAAGCCCGCACTAAGTGAGAACCTGTAAATCCGCTGGCTCCAGTAACTAGCGCCTTCATAATGCTTTTTCGTAAATGCGGTAAGTTTTATAAATCTTGCCCCCCGCTGCTTCAATTAGCTTGCGGGAGGGAAAATTATCTTCATAGACCCAGGAAAGTTCCGCTTGCTTATAGGGTTTACCTTTTTGAATTCCCCCTTGCATTCCCAAATAAATCAAGGCGAGAGGCACCATTTTTCGGCGATATTCCGGCAGCGAACAAATGGCAATTACTCGTCCTCGATCAATTTGACGGCGATACCAAAGGAACTTAAGAATTCCCAGCCAATTTAACTTTCCATTGACGTGTTTTAGAGGAATATTGTAGTCGGGTAATCCCATCCAAAACCCAATCATTTCCCCGTTATATTCGGCAATTGGAAAGACATCCGGATCTACTAAAGTCTGTAGTTCTTTCGCTTCTTCTAAAAATTCTTCCTGGCTGCGCGGGGTTGAACTCCAGTTATTAGCGAAAGCGCGGTTAAAAAGATGATAAAGGCTGATGCAATCTTGCTCAAATTCTTTTCCCTTCGTTTTTAACGGACGAAAGGTAACACCTGATTTACAAGCAATCCGATAAGCTTTCTCAAATTCTGCTGATAAGGGTTTATCTAAAGAAAAATTATAGGCGTAAGCATCCTTCGCTTTATGCCAGCCATCTTTCTCTATAAATTCTGGATAGTAGGACGGATTATAGGGCATCATCACCATTGGTGGCGAGTCAAATCCGTCTACTAAAAATAAACAATTATTGTGAGTTGAGAGATCGATGGGACCCCGAACAACTGTCATTCCTTGCTCGCGTAACCAGTTGCAGGCAGTCTCAAATAAGGATTGCGCGATCGCAAAATCTTGGACACACTCAAAAAAACCGAATAAACCAACATTTTGTCCTTCTCGTTCAATCAACCGATGATTGACTGCGGCAACAATGCGTCCTACTGCCTGAGAACTGTTTGCTCCCTCAGAGATAGCAATAAACTGTTGTAGTTTCCCATACTGAAGGAACGGATTACTAGGAGTGAACTGCTTGGCAATACTGCTGCGAATTGGCGCTACCCAGTGAGGGTCGTTCGCATAAACTCGCTCCGGAACATCCAAAAACATTTTAGTTTCTTCCGGAGTTGTTACTGCTCTAATTTGAATCTTTGTTGTTTGATTCTCCACCATTTTTATAGTTCTAAAAGTGTCTAATGGAACAACTTTTATTTAGCTTTCCAACTTCATTGGTAAAGTCAATCCATTGAATGACTTAGCTTGCCAGAACCTTTTCTTGAGGAGTTTCTGTTCCCTTGTTCGCTAGATATTCGGTAAGTTGAGCTTCGATTTCGTCGCGGACAATTTGACGATACTCGATAAAATGCTCAATATGGGCGCAATTAATTAAATAAGACTCAAATACACCCGGATTGTGCTGGATGATAGAGAACATCTGACGCCAGAACTGGAAACGGGTATTGCGTTTCAGTCCCTGTCGCCAACAAATAATAAATAATGCCTTGATATCACTGAATCCCGGCATTCGGAACTTCTTCTTGTGAGGAGTCGGCTTCATCTGTATAAAGTGCCGATAGACTCGCGCTAGATAGCGAGATGGTTCATACAGTTCCCAGAAGCAACTGACGTATTCACGAGCCAATTCTTCTAAAGGACGACTGGGGATAAAATTGGTCAGCGTTGTCTGATGGATATTCGCCTCTTCACTCCCCTCCAGCAAACGACCCTCTTTTTGAAGTCGATGCCACAGTGCCGTATTCGGCAAAGCCTGAAGCATACTGAACAGTGCTTGAGGAATTGCCGTCGCTTCCACAAAATCAATGATCCGACGACCTGCCCCAGGCTTTTCACCATCAAAGCCAATGATGAAACCAGCCATTACGCGCAAACCCACCCGATTGATTTTCTGAACCGATTCCATCAGGGAATTGCGCGTATTTTGGAATTTCTGAGTCATCGCCAGGCTCTCTGTGTCCGGTGTTTCGATGCCCAAAAACACTGCACTGAAGTTGGCAGCGACCATCAAATCCAGCAATTCCTCATCCTGTGCTAAGTCTACCGAGGCTTCCGTCGAAAGGCGGAAGGGGTAGCCGCGAGCTGCCATCCAGGGACCGAGTTCGCGCAGCAAGAGCTTGACGTTGCGCTTGTTGCCGATGAAGTTGTCATCAACCACAAAAATAGAGCGCCGCCAGCCTAAATCATACAGAGCTTGTAACTCAGCGAGCAGTTGTGCAGGTGTTTTCGTGCGTGGCTTGCGCCCATAGAGGACAATGATGTCGCAGAACTCGCACTGAAAGGGGCAACCCCGCGAAAACTGCACCGACATATCGTTGTAGGCTGTTAGCTCCAGCAGGTCGAATCTGGGAATGGGTGTGTTCGTGACATCCGGCTTTTCGCCATTAGAACGGAATACCCCCTCGGTTTCACCCCGTTCTAAAGCCTCGACTAGGAGTGGTAGGGTAATCTCGCCTTCGTCTAAAACCAGAAAGTCTACTCCGGCTTCCTGTGCCGCATTTGGAACTGAGGTAACGTAGGGACCACCGACCGCTACCAATTTGCCGCGCTGCTTCGCTTCGCGGATCAGGTGTAGCATATCGGGTTTCTGGACAATCATCCCGGAGATGATGACGAGGTCTGCCCAAGCCCAGTCTGCTTCAGTCTCACATCGAACATTGCGGTCTATTAAGCGGAACTCCCAAGTTTGGGGCAGAATCGCTGCGACTGTAATCATTCCCAGCGGAGGAAGCGATACCTTCCGTCCGATTAGTTCTAGCGCTTTGTCAAAAGACCAGAACGATTTGGGAAATTGTGGATAGAGGAGCAGTACACGCATCACGCACTCCAAAAAAGGGGTTAAGCAAACAGCTAGCCATACGGCAATCTCAGGTTAAGCCTGGTATTGCTATGCACTAATCGTTGGTTTATACAACAAGTCCCGAACGGCTACCATTCCTGCCACCAAACGATCCATTTCCTCGTGAGTGTGGAGAGCGTTGACGGTAATGCGGAGGCGGGGTTTGGCAATAAACCAAATCGGAGAGACCCAAAGACCGCGCTCTTGCAAAAGTTGTCTGCCAAAGACCTTGGGATTAATCTCTGACGGTAAAATGACTGGGACAACGTTGGTCTCGCCAATTGCGGCAAAATCATTTTCAGCTAAGCGCGATCGCAAGTATCGGGTATTTTCCTGTAGCTTTTGGACTCGTTCTGGCTGTTGACGAACGATACGGATGCTTTCTAAGGCAGCCGCCGTGGTTGGTGGCGGTAAAGAAATGGTTCCAATTGAGGTAGGAGAAACATTCAGCAGGGGTTTTAACTCTGCGACGTGGCTGCTAATGGCGGCTCCGGCTGAGGCGGCAAACTTAGAGAAAGTCGTCATAATCAGCGGCACGACGCCCCGCTCAATCGCATAACTGGGCAAAATGCCAAAATGCTCGTAGATCCCTCTTCCCGTGGCTCCAATGGCACCGCTGGCATGAGCTTCATCCATTACCAGCACGCTGCCCTCGTATTTTTGCAGGACACCGATCATGTCGAGCAGCGGCGCGATATCCCCATCCATTGAGAATACGGCATCGGATACAACCAGAATGCGATCGCCAGGTCGGGCATATCGATGCAGTTTTCGCGCTAAATCCTCCACATTACAATGGCGGTAAGCTTTTACACGGGTGCGGGGGCTATTGCCAAAAACTTTTCCGGAACGAGTCCCGGCATTGACGACGGCTGAGACAATGCAGCCATGATTGAGGACATCGGTGAGAATTAAAGTTTCGCGGGTGTTCTGAAATCCCGGCACGGGAATTGCCAAGTGGCAGAAGGCATCCATTAAGGCTTGCATCGCCATCCAAGCATTCAGAAATAGCTGGGTATGGGGCAGATGCTTAAAGGCTGAAATCTCGTCCTCTAGCTGTCGATGCAGATCGATTCGACCGCTCAAAACGGAGCAGGAGCTGTTTGACGTTCCGTATTTCAGGATGGCATCAATGGCACCTTGCTTAACGGCTTCTTCGTGAACTAACCCTAAAACATCATTGGTGCAGAAGCTAAGAACGGTTTGACGCTCACCCGTCGCCGCGTCTTCAATCTCGACTGTATTCCCCTGCTTCTGATGACAGATATATTCATCGGGGTCAAGTCCGCTCTCGTACCAATGCTGGACATATTCTTTAACAATTTGCACAAGTTGACTCCTCTCAGCTTTTACCAGATCGGCGATCGCCTCTGGCTCAACAGTAATATTTGCCAGACTCAGTTTCTGCTATCCAGGTCTGACGAAACGCCCGAAGGAAGAAGACCTCATAGTGTTTATGAATATATTGCTCCAGCTCACTTGACCGCAGGACTGAGAAAGGGCTAGAGGATACGCCGCTGCTAAGATTGCCTTCATCCGAGTGAATTTTCTTGGGTTAGTTCAGATGGCTCTCTTGCAATCGCCTCACGAGAGAGAAATAGACTTTTCTGAATTCCCCTGATGATTTTGCGATTGACTAGATTTTTGCACAAATTTCTCATGTTGCCGGACAATTAGCCGCTGGATAGCAATAATCGCTGGATTTATTTCTACATAACGTCGCTGGGGATTGGCTAAATAGGTTCGCTGCTCGCTTTCGATCATCTCGATGTCTTGAGCGAGAAATTTCAACAACACAAAGCGCGGGAGCAGGATTTGCAACAAAGGCTTGAGCGGGTTGAGTACCCATTTTGGCAAGCGGACTTTGAAAAAGAAAAAGGCAAAAGAGCGGCTCTCAGTTAAGGTGACGGGCAATCGCATCAAGTATAGGGCGGAAACTCCCTGGAGAACGGTATAAAAGTGAGGGTATCGATACTGAATCGAGATCGGTAAGGTGGTGACTTGGTCAGCGCGATCGCTCAATCCGAGAAACTGAGCCATGCGACCTTTGTAGGAAACATTGTATTCGGCGCAGACTGCTGCGTCTGTCTCCCGCAGACTTGTTAGTACCGGATCGAACCAACCCTGCAATTTTTGGTGCAGAAACCCATGAAAAACATCCATCGTGTTCTCATTGCAGATGGAAAAATGTGCCTGGAAGTGGGCACTCACTGGCACCATTAACCAATCTGGCTCGTCAAATTCAGGGATATCCGGCGGCTGACAGGTGGTGGCGAGAGCGCGATCGCCAGGGAAGATCCAGATAAGATTATATTTTTCCTGCACTGGATAACTGCGGGCTTGGGCGCGGGGAAGTTTTTGGGTGTCGGGAAGATAGGGAATGCTGACACAATGACCTTCACCGTCAAATTCCCAGCCATGATAAGCACACGCCAAGTTACACCCTTGGACGGTGCCCTTGTGCAGTGCGATGCCTTTGTGAGGGCAAGCATCCTCTAAGGCATGGAGATTCCCTTGAGTATCGCGAAAAACTGCGATCGCTTGCTGCCAAATAACCACAGGCATGATATCACCGGGCTTCAGTTGGTCTGCCCAACCCACCGGATACCAGTGATTCCCATTGATGCCCACCTCTCGAACAGCATTCTGAACGGTCTGGCTGGTTAGCGTCGTAGCCAGTTCCATGAATTGTGCCTCTGTTGCCTGTTTCTGTGACAATATTTAGCTTCCTAGCCACCGATAAGTCAATATCAATTTGTTTTGTCTTTTGGGATTTTTCAAATGATGAATCACTCATCACCCAGAACAGCCCAAAATAAGTTGATTTCCACCTATCTAGGTTATGATGACCAAAAATTGCAGGTTTCTGGCTTATGTTGGGCGATCGCAGACTGTTAGTGCTGCTGGCAGCAGGCTCCCTGACTACCATGACGGGGGGAGTCATTGCGCCAATTTTGCCAGAAATGGTACAACAACTTCACCTCGATCCTGCATTTGCCGGTAATTTGGTGAGCCTTCATTGCCTGACGATTGCCCTATTCAGCCCACTGCTAGGGATTTTGGCAGATCGAGTTGGTCGGTTACGGGTGCTAATTCCTTCCCTAATTCTCTACGCAGTGTTAGGCACGGCAGGAGCTTTCATGCAAACGCTGACGCCGCTGTTAGTGATGCGGGGGTTGCTGGGTATCGCGAGTGGGGGGATTGCCGCGGCGAGTCTGGGCTTGCTGGGAAATATGTATGAAGGCGAAGCGCGATCGCAAGCTTTAGGCTACGCAACCAGTACCCTAACTCTGACTGGTATTGCTTTTCCGCTTTTAGGGGGCTGGGTTGGTGCCACTCACTGGCAATATGCTTTTTATCTGTATGGGCTAGGGTTGCCGCTAGCGTTTTTGGTTGCTTTAATTTTGAAAGAAAAGCCACCGAAGCTTCGGGTTAAAGAACGCGCCACGGATTCAAACCAAAAGCTGGGTAAAATCATCGGACAGCCCCACGCCTTGCAGTTGTTACTGACCCTTTGCTTAGCCTCAGTGGCAATGTATGCCGTCGTTATTTACGCACCTCTTTACCTCAAGGCAACGATAGGGGCAGGAGCATCTCTCAATGGGATTGTCCTGGCATCGCGGGCAGTTGGGGCAGCTGCTGTCTCCGCTTTTGCTGCGAAGGGACTCGCCAAGCGACTCGGTTTAAATCGAGCCACCGCAACCGGATTTGCCCTGATGGCATTAACCTTGGCAACCATCCCACTGCTGTCCCAACTCCTCTGGATTTTGATAACAGCGGTACTCTTCGGGGTGGGATTTGGGATTGTGCTACCCAACCTCTATAGCGCTTTAGCCGATCTCGCCCCCTCACAACTCCGGTCTAGCGTGCTGGCAATCGGAACGGGTGCCGGTTTCCTCGGACAGTTCCTCTCCCCGATTCTCCTAGGGCCAGCGATCAATTATGGCGGCTTGCCAGGGGTCTTTTATGGGGCAGCGAGTGTCTCGATGGTGGCAGGATTGCTGCTTTTCTTTGGTAGCAAAGACAAATTTAATCGCGATCCTCTGGAAGTCTAACCTCTTGCTCCACTTCCAGTCCAGCTAGAAAATTCCGATCTTCGCTAATATGGGGAAATTTTAGTTGAGAATCCGGAATTCCCCTTTCTACTTGACGTTGGCGAACTTTGGCAAAGCTGCCAGGAGCCAGAATTCGCAGTCGGGGAGGAGGCACCTGATCCTTGCGTTTGGATTGATAGTAAACGTTAGTTTCCTTGAGTTTACGGTCAAAATTGGCTAAAAAAGCAAGGCGATCGCTCAAAATATGACCATTAACGAGTTCAATATTCACGAGATAATGGGCGGGGAACTCATTTTCGGACAAAGTGATACAAAAATCCTCTAATGGCAAGCCAAATTCTTGTTGCAGGCTTTGCATCACTTGAGTGGCATGAAATTCAGTCGTTTTCTCCGTCGTGGAAGACAAGATCCCGCCTCGACGGTGACGGAATACAATCAGAGGAGCCTGCTCGTAAAAGCCTAGAACTTCGACAACATCACCAATATCGTAACGGTAGAAGCCGCTATAGTTGGTCATCAGAATCCGGTAAAGTTCTCCCGCCTTCACTTCCGTGGCAAGTAAGGTTTTGGGATGCTCTACTTCCCACTGGTCTTGCGGGATAAATTCAAAAAAGCCTGCTTCAATGGCTAAGATGCTGCCATCGTTGTTGAGGTCGTGGTAAATACTAAAAGTGCCTTCAGCGGAGGCGAAAACAGCCCCAAAGCTAGGGATGTCGTCAAAGTAGCTGGGAAATCGCTCAAAGTAAAAATCTGAGGTTCCTCCCCGCGCGGTGGCGGTAAAAGATAGCTCAGGCCATGCTAGTTTTGGGGTAAGCTGTCCCTCTGATTTTAAGATTTCCCGCAATTGAGCGGCGCGACCTGGATTTGCTGACCATTGCCGTTCCAATTTGGCTCGAAGTTCTGGTTCGAGTGTTAACCAACTGGCAATGGTTCCGGTTTCGATGTCTCGGATCAAATCTTCCGCGTAGCGTTCTAAATAGTTGCAGATTCGCAGGATGAGCATGGGAAAATTGGCTCCCATTCCTCGCATCGAGCGATCGCGCAGGGCAAATAAGAAGCAAAGATAATGGCGGGTGATACTATCCGCTGCTTGTAGGGTTTCGTAAGGATGGGCAAAGAGTTGTTCGTAGAGAAATTTGCCCATGCGGAGGACGCCTGTACCTCCCGGCCCATATTCAATCCCGCCACTGGTGCGTCCCGTTATTTGGGCGGTGTTGGTGACTAACAGTTTGCCAAATTTTCGATCTTGCGAACGCAGCGCCTCACCTAAAAAGCCGATGCAAGTCAGATTCGCCCATCCCAACGAGTTCTGAAATCGCTGAGTCACCGGGATTAATTTCTGATTTCCCGTCGAGCCACTGGTCGTATTGAGATAAACGACCGGATCTGGCGTTAAAATATTTTTTTCACCTTGGGCAATGCGTTCAGTATAGGGTTCGTAGCTGCTGTAAGGCAGAATCGGAATCCGTTGTTGAAATTGCTCGATTGTTTTGATATCTCTCAGCCCATATTTGCGACCTAATTCGGTATCTTTATGAGCCTGCAATAGCTCCTTTAATAACTGCTCCTGTACAGCAGAAGTCCGGCGAGTTTTTTTCACAAAATTCGCCCTGGCACGTTCAGCAATTGTTGTCAAAACTGGTAGCAATAGATTTGCCATTAGTGCATTAGATCCATTAGCAATAACTAGATGTCGATTAAAGCAGATTTTTTCTTTTTCTCCAAACTAAATGCTAAACTTCGCTATTAGTTATTATTCATAATGTCTTTATTAATGAATAATGAGCGATGAAAACGAAGCTTTTTGGGGACAGTTATAGCAGTTCTATAGGAGTTGTAAATTTTATGAACTGCGTTGGCGAAGCCTGCGCGTTGGCGTTAGCCTCGCGTTAGCGATAGCGCTTAGACGCCAAGAGCGCTAAGGAAGAGAAAAAAGAGATATCTAAGCTTTCATAAATGGATTAGGATTATATATCCAACTATTATTGACTAAAAATAGGTGAGGAGATGGGTATGAAAACCAAACCGGAAAATGTCATAAAATTAGACTTGGAAAAGCGGGTCAAGCCAATCGAACGAGTGGATATTTCATCGATAACACCAGAAATATTTTTTGAAAAATATCAAAAAGCCGGAACTCCTGTTATCATTACGGGCTTATTGGAAAGTGAAGGTGACTGGAATTTAGACTATTTATGTGAAAAGTTTGGCAGCCAAGAGTTAATCTTCCGAAATCCAGGGCGGGAAAGGGAAAAGCAGGAAAAGCGCAAATGGAAAAGCATCGGCAGTGGCGTAAATCTGCAAAGTATGCCATTCACAGAATATGCAGAGATGTTGCGTAACCATAAGGCTCATGAAAATGACATTAACCTAGGAAAATGTCCCCTCAAAAATACCCCGCTTGCTGATACCCAGTCTTTAAAAATCATTGGTTCTCGGCTAGGTTTAACGGAACCTGCGAGCGAACTGAACATTTATGTAGCTCCGGGAGGTCATCGCTCAGGCTTACATTATGACTCAGTGGACGGCACGTTGATGCAACTGCATGGTGCCAAAAAAATAGTGTTTTTTCCACCCTCGGAGACATACAATCTCTATCCATTTCCGGTGTATATTCATTTGCGCCACGGATTGAAGTTGCGTTCTTGGTTTAGTCAGGTGGATCTGGAAAACCCCGACTTTAAATCATTGCCAAAATTTAAGGAAGCACTCCAGCATAAACGCGAAGTAATTCTTGAGCAAGGTGAAACGCTTTATATTCCTGCCGGTTGGTGGCATGACGTAATCGGGTTGGGCGATGAAATGGTGTGTGCAGTCAATCGTTTCTGGAGGATATATCCGACATCAAGAGCCGTGTTCTCTTGGAGTCGATGGCGTGCAGCTTGTGGAATGATATTTGCATTACCCTATACTTTTTTAAATTTAGCGATCGCGCTAGGCAGCCGCAACAGAAAACAAAAAATTAGCAAGATTTCCCATAGGATGTAAGCGTCCTAGCCAATCAAATCGGAGCAAAAAACTTTAGGTGTGCGTCGCGATACAGAAAACCTGTAAGGAATGGAGTTTATGAGCTTATTAACAAAGCTTTCTGTAGGAATCGCTTGTTTTACTCTGGCATTCATCTTGGCAAGTTTAGTGGAATATTGGCTACATCGCTTGATGCACGTCTCGCCTCGGATTGGCGAACGTCATCGAGATCATCACCGTCGTAACGAAGGACAGGGGGTGTTGTGGGAGTTTCGAGACTATGTCAAGGGCAGTTTGCTGGTAATGTGCCTGATGTTTTTCTACTCGTGGGAGGCTGGAATCGGTTGGTTCCTCGGTGGCTTATTCTATGCTGCATTTTCAGCCTATGCCCATCAGCTACAGCACGAAAACCCCACCAAGTGCTTCTGGATGAAGATGCCAGTTCACTACGTGCATCACAAGTATGGAATGTGGCATCACAATTTTGGTTTGGCGGTAGATTGGTGGGATCGGGTTTTCGGCACTTACAAGCCAGTAGAATGGCTGGGCGAAGAGGAACTGAGTCAACAGCCACGGGGTTATTTGCAACTCCGGTGGCGGTAGGAATGTCCTAGCTGGAATGGGATTGACGCAGGTAGCCGGGAAATAAATTTCCGGCTTAAAGCTAAAGTAAGCTAAAGCTTACTGGGGTAAGCCATTGAACCCGTTTGAACGGGTTTTAGCTTTAAGCCCAAACTTTAGTTTAGGGCTGACTTAATGACATTCTCCTCGCTGCCATCCCAAGGGTAAAATGTCCAAACTGGGTTAAAGCAACCTAAAAAAATTCTAATTTCTCTCCCTTTCGCAAGAGACTTAGTGATATCGTTCCTACAACGCTTTGAGTTTGACAAATTCGGGTTTCAACCGCAGGAGAATTACTTTGAGCTACTTCCAGGAGGCTAAAGCCCACTTTGTTGCGAGTCATCAGCATCCCATCAACCAGTTTCTGCACCACTTGACTAATGTGCTAGCGATCGCCGCTGTGGGTTTTCTGTTTTATGATTGGCGGTTAACGCTTGTGTGTTTAGTCCTCACCCAAGTATTCGCTTTGGGCGGTCATGCTGTCTTCGAGAAGAATCACCCGGCTTTTGTCAAGTACCCCGGCATTACCATCCTGGTTTCCCTCATGTGGTCTTTTGAGAACTGGTTTGGACTGCGCCAAGTTTGGACATACTTGCATCGCAAGCAGAAAGCGTTGAATTAAATTTCAGCCGCAAGGCGAGTATTCAATTAAAAACATTGTGTCTTCATCGGGGCAGGCTTCTATCCGACGCCCTGAAAACCTGGAATTTATTTGCAGGTAACGATTGAGCAATTAATTAAGGAGTTTTCATGTATCAAGGTCTACTGGTAATTGATGCAGATGCCCATAAGATAGAAAATCCTTTAGTAATGCGGGATTATCTAGAGCCAGAGTATCGCGATCGCATCGGTTTAGCGATTGATAGTCTGGGCGACCAACGGGCGAGAATCGTAGACTTTAATCCGGCAACGGGTAAAAACGACTTTATGCGGATGTTCCCGCAGCCTCAGGGACTGGGGAAAGGTGGCTTTCGCAACCTGCATCCCGATACAACTTTGGGGGCCATGTTCAATCGAGTGCGGATTGAACACATGGATCGAGAAGGCATTGACATCCAGGTAATTTACGGCACGCTCAACTTAGTCTTTTCGAGCTTATTGGATAAGGACTTTGCGATCGCGCTGTGTCGTGCTTACAACAACTACATTGCCGACGACTGTCGGGGTTACGATAACCGGCTCAAACCGATTGGTGTATTGCCTCTACAGGATGTAGATGCCGCTGTAGCTGAAATGCACCGCTGCGTCAACGAACTGGGCATGATTAGCGTCGCCGTTGCCCCAAACCTACCGATTCCCCATCCGAAAGCGCCTCAAGCTTTCCCCGATATCCGCACCTGTAAAGCGATTAGCCATCCTGACTTCCGCCCTATCCTGCAAGCAGCCGCCGATTTGGATATTGGTCTGGGCATTCACGGAGGGCCGGGATCTTACATGGTGGGGGGGATTTCCGATCATGTGGAAACCTTTGTCTTGACGCACATTTTTGTGCAGCGGAACCAGCAACAATTGGCTTTAGCCAGAATGGTTTTTGATGGGGCGTTTGAGCAATTTCCCTCCCTGCGGGTTGGCTTTTTAGAAGGCGGTTGTGGTTGGGTGCCGGATCTTGCCCATGCTTTCCACGAGCATTGGGAAAAACGCATCCGTGACTTTGACCCCAAGCATCCCTATCGTCCTTCCCTGATGGAATTCACCAAGCTGATGATTCAGGAAAGAGGCACTCACAACAATATCAATCTGATTAGTCAGGCAAAAAATCTCTTCGATCTCCTGTGGAATGCTCAGCATGACCCGTCTCAGATTGAGGATGCAAGTCTTTATGAGCATTACGATCTCCGCCATCGAGATCCGTTGGAATACTTTGAGCGGGGTCAAATCTTTACTTCCTTTGAATCAGACGATCCAGGCCCTGCTTATCTTCACATTGCGATGGGAGAAATTGGCAAGCATCTGGCTTGCTTCTCTGGAGATTATGGGCACTGGGATGGGGTACTCCATGACTGTGTCAAGGATGCTGCAACTGTTGCCGATTATGACCGGGAGCATTTAGAACTATTGCTTAGCGGCAATGCACTGGCTCTGTATGGCGATCGCCTGCGCCAATCTGCGCCGAATCAAATCGCTGATGCAGCCAGCCTGAACAGTACGGTTAATTAGCCCTTTTTGAGCGCAGACAATTCCGTTACGAACACGGGGCAATGCCCCGTGTCCCTAGGAGGATTTGTATTGAACCCCAAGTGACAACCGATTGAAAAGGATTAGGGACAAAACAAAGTTTCGCGGGTTTCGCGCCCAGTAGTGGGATTGGTACCGGACGCTATTTTACACAACTGTTGTTGCACATCCTGACGAAGCAGCACATCTGTAAAATCGGCTCCATCAATAATCGCACCTTCAAACTTAGTGTTAAAGGCAAACGCCCCTTCCAAAACCGCGTTCTTTAAGTTCGCTTTGGTCAAGCGGGCTGTGTCCAGAGTTGCGTTTCTGAGATCGGCTCCTTCTAAATTGACGCTTTCCAGATTAGCCCCAAAAAAACTGACACCCCGCAAATTCGTATGACTCAGGTTACTACTGCGGAGATTGGCTTTAGTAAAGCTGGAGTCGGTCAGCTCTTTGCCGGAGAAATCTACACCAATCAAAAATTCTTTGTTGTAGTCGTTCGCCCAGGCGGGAGATGCGATCGCGCCAAAAGAGGCAATGGCGATCGCCACAAGCAATAAACCGAGTAAAATTGTCGAAATCCGATTATCTAGCCTACACTTCATGCTGGTTCCATTTGATGGAAAACCGTCGTCTATCTCATTATCCCGATATCGGTGTTTTAGGAGAAGACCTAGTTGCTCAATGGTTGATTTCCCAAGCCTGGGAAATTCTTGAGCGCCGGTGGCGTTGCCGCTGGGGAGAAATTGATATAATTGCGCGACAACGCCCAGATGAAGGTAAGGGAGGGGGAGACAGAAAGACAGGAAGACAGCGGGAGGAAGAGTTTCCCACTACCCATTACCCATCACCCGTTCCCCATTGCCCCATTACCCTGTCCTCTTGCTTAATCTTTGTCGAGGTCAAAACTCGCAGCCGGGGAAATTGGGATGCGGATGGAATGCTAGCGATTACACCGCAAAAGCAAGCTAAACTCTGGCGCACAGCACAGATTTTTTTGGCAGAGCGTCCAGATTTAGTAAATCTTCCTTGCCGGTTTGATGTCGCTTTGGTCAGATGTCAGCGTCCTAAGACCAATACTGTTCTGCTACCAGAACCTGAAAAGCTCCCTTTGATTTCTTTACCAGAACCTAGAAATTTAGCTGTGGGAGAATATCAGTTGAGTCTACAAGACTATATTCAGTCCGCTTTCGATGAGCCGTTAAGTTAATTAAGCTAGAGTTTCCGGGCAATATCCCAGCCCTTTTGTGAACTGCTGGCGAAATGCTTCAATATCGCTTCGATCGGGACTACCATGAGAAACCACAGCGACTTGGTAGCGACGCATCACATCGATGGGGGACTGTCCAGTTTCCAGACTCCAAAGCGCCATCTGGAGGCGAATAGCCGGTTCGTAGGGAATACCCAGTTCGTTCATGAACGCCCGGAAGTCACCATCTTGCTGCGCGTTTAGATGGTTACTCATTTTGACCTTGATCACCCAGCCATCAATCTGATGAATCACCGTCATTAAACGAACGGGCAACTGGGGCATTGTGTGTAAATACTCAACCACCCGTAGTGTCAGGCTGGCATTGGCCAGAAAGTAGACGTATTCCATGAGAAGTTCTTAGTGTCTAGGTCATGCTGGTTCTATAACTCTCATTCTCCATGAGTAAGATAGTCTGCGATAGGGGAGAAGCCCCCGTTCTTATCTGGGGGTATTTACCCAATCTGCAAAGTTAAATTGATCGATTCCTTATCAGTAAACTAACGGCATGACAGAATTTAACGAAGACAGTCACATCAGCGATCCCCGGTTGGGAGAGTCAAAAGCCGTTAGTGGGGCAAGAAGATTAAAGATAGACAGCCCCGAATCCTTACGGTTTCAAGCTGAAGCACCCAGCGGGGATGATATAGATATCGATCGGTTAATCGCCAGTTATGACTATGAACTCCCGGCAGAACTGATTGCCCAGAATCCATCTGTGCCAAGGGATAGTGCGCGTTTGCTGGTGGTATCCCCAGATCATCCCAGCCACGCCATTTTTCGGGATTTACCCGACTTCCTCCAGTCCGGAGATTTACTGGTATTAAATAATACTCGTGTCATCCCTGCCCGCCTCCGGGGTCGTAAATCTACGGGTGCCCCCGTGGAGGTGTTGCTGCTGGAGGAACAGCAGAACAACTGCTGGCTAGCTTTGGTGAAACCAGGGCGACGTCTGCAACCGGGGGCGCAGATATTCTTTGAACCACAGCAACTGAGGGCTGAGGAAAAATTGAACCCAGCCTCAAGCCCGAATCAATTGAGTGCGACGATTTTGTCTAGGGATGAGGCGACGGGGGGGCGGGTGTTGCAGTTTGATGTTCCAGCCGGGAGTCGGTTTGAAGATTTGTTGGAGGAATACGGTCAAGTGCCGCTACCTCCTTACATTACAGATTCCCAATCCCAGGCGGAACAGTACCAAACTGTGTATGCCCAGGCTCAAGGAGCGATCGCTGCTCCCACGGCTGGGCTACACTTTACCCCAGAGTTACTCCAACGCTTGCAAGAACGAGGCATTCAGCAGGCTTCGGTGACGCTGCACGTCGGGGTCGGGACGTTTCGCCCGGTGGAAGTAGAGGATATTACCACCCACAAAATGCATGGGGAGTGGGTAGAAGTCCCCAAGTCTACGGTGGAACAAATTCGGGAAACCAAGGCGAGGGGGGGTCGGATTATTGCCGTGGGGACAACGGTGGTGCGATCGCTTGAGTCAGCTGCTATGAATGGGGAATTACACTCCTTTAGGGGCAAGACGGAGTTATTTATCTATCCTGGCTACCAGTGGCGGGTAGTGGACGGGTTAATTACCAATTTCCACTTACCCCGTTCGAGTTTGCTGATGTTGGTGGGTGCTTTAATCGGGCGTCAGCGGTTGCTGGAATTGTACCAAGTGGCGACAAAGCATCGGTATCGCTTCTATTCTTTTGGGGACGCGATGCTAATCTTGCCGGAAGCCACAATCAGATGACGATGGGACAAGTTAAGGTAATGAGGAATGTCAATCATCGCTGGTCAGTGGTAAATTGCAACTGACAACTAATTACCTTCCCAATTACCTTTTTCCTAAATAGCGAGTGGTGCGGGGTTCTAGATATGCTTAAAAACCACAAACGAATTTATCTCCTTGCGGCTGCTTTGATCGGTCTTGGTTTGACGACTGCCAGCACTGCCTTTGCCGGTGAATCGCGGGCTGGGCGACAAAAGACAACTTCTTTTGAGTCGCCCGTACTCACTAAGCAGATGGTCGAAGGTCTATACACTCAAGATTTTGAGGCAGCGACTTACTTCCAACAAGGAGTGACGCGGTATAATCGCGGAGACTATCGGGGGGCAGAGCTAGCTCTTCGCAAAGCGCTTGAATTCGATTCCAGCATTGCGATGGCTTATTATCTGTTGGGGAATTCCCTAGCCGAGCAAGGACAGCTTGAGAAGGCAACGAATGAGTACCTGCAAGCGCTTCGTCTCGACCCCAATTTGGGAGAAGCTTACTACAATTTGGGAGTTGCTTTATATAAGCAAGGGCAACCCGATGCTGCACTGACTGCGTATGAACGAGCGCTAAGTTTAAATCCCAAGTTGGCAGATGCTTACTATAATGTGGGCTTGGCGATGGAGGCAAAAGGTCAAACACAAGAAGCGATCGCTGCCTATCAGCAGGCGATTCAGAATGACCCGAAATATGCAGTCGCTTACTATAATCTGGGACTGCTGTTAGTCAACCAAAATCAAAATGAAGCCGCGATGGCTCAGTTTCAAAAAGCAGTTGAACTTGACCCAACGCTTGCCGATGCTCAATATCAACTGGGGTTACTTTACGCGCAGCAAAATCAGCCGACACAAGCAATTAACGCCCTGAATGCAGCGGCTTCTAAGAATCCGAACTTGGCAAAGGCTCAGTACCAGATGGGTTTAATTTTTGTCCAGCAAGGTAACTCCAAAGCGGCAGCCAATCGATTCAAGCAGGCGGTGCGTCTCAATCCCAATGATGGCGACGCTTATCAACAATTGGGAGCAATGCTGTTAAAGGAGAACCAGGTCAAAGATGCAGCTGCGGTATTGAGGGAAGCCAAGCGCCTCAACCCAAATGATGCCGTGACTCTTTATAATCTGGGCGTGGCTCTGCAACGGCAAGGTCTGCTGGCGGAAGCGATCGCGAATTACCAAGAAGCGATTGTCCTCAATTCCACTCTGGCAGATGCATTTTTTAACTTGGGAGTAACGCTGCAACAAACTGGACGACGCGAAGAGGCAATCCCCTTTCTTTTCCAAGCTAAAACGCTATTCAATCAGCAGGGGAATGCGGACAAAATTGACCAGATTAACCAGTTCCTACAGCAGCTAGGCGCTTCTTGAATTAAAAATTAAAAATTAAAAATTAAAAAGATAGTTTTTTAATTTTTAATTTTTAATTTCTTAAATCGGTAGACGATTAATATCCTTGTTGCAGCCAATCACTACCATTGCTGACCCCTTATAAAGCCGCCGGTTGGGATTGGGGTTAATTTCAAATTTGCCCTCGTGGCTGACTGCTAGCAGATTCAAACCATAGCGGCTGCGAAGTTGCAATTCTGAGATAGTTTTGCCGTGAAATTCGTCAGGAATAATAATTTCTACAATACTGTTATCCACGTCCAGATCGAACCGATCTAAAATAGCTGGTTTAGTCAGCGATCGCGCTAAAGTACAGCCCATTTCATGCTCTGGAAATACCACATGATCTGCTCCCACTTTTTTCAGGAGTTTCATATGAATTTCTGACGAGGACTTCGCCACTACATGAGCCACCCCACCTTCCTTTAGATTCAGGGTCGTCACTACGCTAGCTTCCAGATAATTGCCAATCGCCACAATCACCGTATCAAAATCAAAAATTCCTCCCTCTTTAAGGGCAGCGGGTTCTGTCGAATCCAACTGCAAGGCATGGGAAGCAATTTGATCGGTCAAAACTTGGGCTACTTTCTTTTCGTCGGCATCAATGCCCAGCACTTCGTAGCCTAGATGGTGTAGCGTCGAGCAGACGCCACGACCAAAACGACCTAACCCAATGACTGCAAATTGATGCTTGTTAGTAGTGCTGAGACTGCGAAAAAAGTTTAAAGATGATAAGTTCACAAATAAA
Source organism: Trichocoleus sp. ST-U2 (assembly GCF_039961875.1). Classification (NCBI taxonomy): domain Bacteria; kingdom Bacillati; phylum Cyanobacteriota; class Cyanophyceae; order Leptolyngbyales; family Trichocoleusaceae; genus Trichocoleus; species Trichocoleus sp. ST-U2. The sequence continues at coordinate 201,467 of NZ_JAMPJY010000001.1, forward strand.
CTCCGGACTGACTCATTGAGTTAGGGATCATTCGTCGAAAACAGTTGCAGGTTTAAACCAACCTTCTAACTTTCAACCTTTTAATCTACAAGCTGCAATTGGGTCACGAACAACTGACAAAAAGCTTGAGGTTACTCAGGTTCTAGCTTATGGAGCATCGAGGGTGCGATCGCTATCCTACCAACAAATTCTCCTCCGGATAGCGGATAATGCTGGGGCTGGGATTTCCGAGAATCGCTGACATCAGGAGCAACACTCCCACGCGACCGATGTACATGGTGGCAATCAATACCAGTTTGGCGAACGTTGAAACACTCGCTGTAATACCAGTAGAAAGTCCAACCGTGGCGAATGCTGAAACAACCTCAAATAAGATTTGGATAAACGCCACCTGTGGATCGCTTAACGCAATTAAAGTCGTGGAACCAATGACCACCAGAAGCGAACCAACCGCAACCCCAGTCGCTTTCACAATTAGCGCCATCGGGATTTGGCGTTGATAAGCAATTACTTCTTCCTTACCTTGTAATGCTGAGAGAGTAGAACTGAGTAAAACCCTTGTTGTCGTGGTTTTAATTCCGCCGCCGGTACTGCCAGGATTCGTCCCAATAAACATGAATGCAATGGTAATAAAAAGAGACGCTTCGGTCAATTTCCCGATATCAATGGTATTAAAACCAGCTGTTCGGGGTGTTACCGATTGAAACCAAGCCGCCATGAGCTTCTGGGGAAAATCAAGTGCGCCAAAGGTTTGGGGATTGTTGAACTCTGTAAACAAAAAGAGAATTGTTCCCAGAATGAGTAGAAACACAGTGGTAGTGGTAGCAATCTTAAAATTGAGAGAAAAGACAACACAAGCTTGACTCTTGGATAAGCGATCGCGCGTCCATAAATACAGCTCCATAATCACTTCATAGCCAATCCCACCCAAAATAATCAAGGCGGTGACAATCAGGTTGAGCAAAGGCGATCGCACGTATTGCATCAAATTATCTGAAAACAAGCCAAAACCTGCATTGTTAAAGGAATTTACACTATGAAAAACTGATAGCCAAAGACCGCGATCAAACCCATAATCGGGTACAAACACCAGCATCAGTAAAAAGATGCCAGTTATTTCAATAATCAACGTAGTGGCAATAATTGAGCGCACCAATTCCACCACACCGGATAATCCTGGCTTGTCGAGGGATTGTTGAATCGCTATCTTCTCTCGCAGTCCAAACTTGCGTCCTAGCAACAGCAACAGGCACGTCGTTGCCGTCATGTAGCCCAATCCGCCCACCTGAACCAGCAAGACAATGAACAATTGTCCCCAAAACGAATAAAATTTCCCCACATCGACCACGGATAAACCAGTCACGCAGACGGCAGACGTGGAAGTAAATAGCGCGATTACCGGATTGCTCCAACTGCCGTCACTGATTGAAAATGGCAGTATTAGTAAAATCGTTCCCAACGTGATGACAGCAAGAAATCCCAGGCAAATGGTTCTGGCAACAGTCATGGTCTAGCGGTCTATCAGGAAAAGTATTTTTAGAGCTTACTGCTTTCCGAGTTCTGGTAGGCTAATTTTCAGCAACACCGCCTGAAAATTTCATGACTTCAACTCTTTATCAGCAAATTCAGCAGTTCTACGACGCTTCCTCCGGTCTGTGGGAACAGATTTGGGGCGAACATATGCACCACGGATACTATGGTGCTGATGGTACGCTGAAAAAAGACCGGCGGCAAGCGCAGATTGACTTAATTGAAGAATTGCTTAAGTGGGGTGAGGTGAAGGTCGGGGAAGGCTTGACCACCCCCGCAAATATCCTCGATGTCGGCTGCGGGATTGGCGGCAGTTCTCTTTACTTGGCGCAAAAATTTAACGCAGCAGCAACGGGAATCACCCTGAGTCCCGTCCAGGCGACTAGAGCCAAAGAACGGGCAGCCATTGCTGGATTAAGCGATCGCACATCGTTCCAGGTGGCAGACGCCCTGAATATGCCCTTCGCTGACGATTCCTTTGACTTTGTATGGTCGCTCGAAAGTGGCGAACATATGCCCAATAAGCAGAAGTTCTTGCAGGAGTGCTACCGGGTGCTAAAGCCGGGGGGAACTTTTCTCATGGCAACGTGGTGTCATCGTCCTGTCGGGGGCGCAGATGGACAGCTGACAGATGATGAGCGGAAACATCTGGCGGAAATCTACCGCGTGTATGCTTTGCCTTATGTGATTTCGCTGCCAGAATATGAAACGCTGGCTCGCAAAGTTTCCTTCGAGAATATTCGCACGGCAGATTGGTCAAAAGCTGTTGCACCATTTTGGGATATCGTGATTGATTCGACGCTCGATCCTAGAGCCGTTCTGGGTTTGCTTTTCTCCGGCTGGACAACGATTCAAGCTGCGCTTTCACTGGGATTAATGAGCCGGGGCTATGAGCAAGGACTAATTCGATTCGGATTGCTCTGTGCGACTAAGAAATAACGTTTGGGAACAAAAATTGCTTAAAATCAAGCCTGAGTATTCATTCAGGCACGCATGAGCCAGATTTCTCCTGAAAAGTCTTCCCTTCCCAAAACCAGTCCTTCTGAGTCCCACCCGGTGCGGCGTACTGCTTCCTGGCTCTACGCCTTATGGAAGTTCTCCCGCCCTCATACGATTATTGGCACCAGCCTGAGCGTGATGGCGTTGTACGCGATCGCGCTTGCAACAGCTTCCGGGGGCGTCACCAGCGTCGAACAGTTTTTGGGTGCATGGATTGCCTGTCTGGGCGGAAATGTTTACATTGTTGGGCTAAATCAGCTCGAAGATGTGGAAATTGACAAAATTAACAAACCCCATTTGCCCATCGCTGCTGGTGAATTTTCTAGGGCGCAAGCTCAAATTATTGTCGCCATTAGTGGAAGTGTGGCGCTGCTGTTGGCGCTTCTTCTAGGACGATATTTACTGTTCACGGTGGGGGTTAGTTTAGCCATTGGCACAGCCTATTCTCTGCCGCCGATTCGGTTAAAACGATTTCCCTTTTGGGCAGCGCTGTGCATTTTCACTGTGCGCGGAGTCATTGTCAATTTAGGGCTGTTTTTACACTTCAATTGGGTATTGCAAAAAAGTCAAGTGATTCCGGCATCAGTCTGGGCGCTGACGATGTTTGTGTTGGTATTTACGTTTGCGATCGCTATCTTTAAAGACATCCCCGATATGGAGGGGGATAAGCAGTACAACATCAACACGTTTACGATTCAACTCGGTAAGCCAGCCGTCTTTAATCTCTCTCTTTGGGTGATTACGGTCTGCTACCTGGGCATGATTGTGGCTGGGATATTATCCCTAAGTGCCGTTAATTCCACATTTTTGATAATTACTCATGTATTCGCACTCTTGTTGCTGTGGTGGCGAAGTAGAAGTGTAGATTTGCAGGATAAAAGCGCGATCGCCTCTTTTTACCAATTCATTTGGAAACTCTTTTTCTTGGAATATCTAATTTTTCCTGCTGCCTGTCTTTTAGGGTAAAAAAGGTAAAAACCGCCGTCGAGGTAAGCTTAGGCAAAATAGGGCTGCTAGAAGTGTCGGAGGGTTAGCAATGGTGGAAACGGAAATATCTCAACAAGCTTATTTTCTGGCTGCGGCTGTCGTCGGGATTAGTCTGGCTCTCCTCGGTTTTTTCCTGGGGAAGACATTTATCGCTTCAAACTTTTTTAAAAAAGGGGTGGCACTTTATAAACAAAAAGACTATGCAGGTGCAGAGGCATCTTTTCGCCAGGTGATTCAGCGACACCGCACCAATGACATGGCGCGATTGCTGTTGGGAAATGCGCTAATGGCGCAAGATAAGATTGACGAGGCAACGCCGATATATCGGGAATTGATTGAGCGATCGCCCAAAAATGTCGATGCTTATTTGAGGTTGGGAGACACGCTGATTAAACAAGACAAAATCGAGGAAGCGATCGCAATTCTTCAAAAAGCTAGAAACTTATATAAAGCGGGTACAACAGAGCAACAACAACTCGATCAACTCATCCAGGAAATGGACATCCCAAAATAAGCTTCAAATTCATTTGAGCGCAGCCAAATCATGACTGAGCATACCGGAAAAGTATATCTGGTGGGGGCAGGGCCGGGAGATGTTGCTTACCTCACCGTCAGGGCACAACATCTGCTGGTTGAGGCACAGGTGTTAGTCTACGACGCCCTCGTCGATGCCCAGTTGTTAGAGTTGGTGCCAGACAGTTGCCTGAAGTTGGATGTCGGCAAACGCGGTGGACAACCCAGCACACCGCAAGCTGAAATTAACCAACTGCTGGTGGAACACTGTCAGCAGGGAAAGCAAGTTGTGCGGCTAAAAAGTGGCGATCCGTTTATTTTCGGGCGTTCTACTTCAGAAATTCAGGCATTAATTGCCGCTGGGTGTCCTTTTGAAGTCGTACCGGGGATTTCCTCAGCACTGGCAGCACCGTTGCTGGCGGGGATTCCGCTGACAGATCCGGTGATGAGCCGAGGTTTCACGGTGATTACTGCCCATGAGCCAGATGTTTTGGACTGGGAGGCGCTGGCGCGGATGGAAACGCTGGTAATCTTGATGGGTGGGCGCAATCTCGGTGAAATTGTCTATCAGTTGCATCGATATGGGCGATCGCTTTCTACTCCCGTCGCCGCGATTCGTTGGGCGGGAACGCCTCAACAACAAGTCTGGACAGCTACGCTGGGCACTATCGTTGAGCAAACTAGGGGTGAATCTCTCTCTCCCAGCGTCATTACCATCGGGGAAGTCGTTGGTTTGAGAGAATACTTGCGATCGCCAGATGCACCAGTCGTCTCAGATCGACGCCTAAATCCGCCCGTACAATCATCAGCATCTTCAACCCAATCCGCAGGGGTGAGTTTATCAGACATACCTATGGGAAGCCACAGTTCTCAGAAAACCTCGTCTCTAACGACTCAAAACTCTTCCCAACCGCTAGCTGGGAAAACTATCCTGGTGACGCGCGCAGCTGGACAATCGGGTGAGTTTTGCGTGCGTCTCCAAGAAGAAGGCGCGACGGTGATTGAGATGCCGACGCTGGAAATTACTCCTCCTTCCAGTTGGGAAGAATTGGATAATGCGATCGCGCACTTATCGGATTTCGACTGGTTAATTCTCACTTCCAGCAACGGGGTTGATTACTTTTTTGAACGGCTGGAAGCGCAAAATCAAGATGCCCGTGCCTTAGCCGGGGTAAAAATTGCTGTCGTCGGGAAGAAAACCGCCCAAAGTCTCAAGCAGCATGGCTTACAACCCGATTTTATTCCCCCGGATTTTGTCGCAGATTCTCTAATTGAATACTTTCCAGAACCGTTAGAACGCAAGAAAATTCTGTTTCCCAGAGTGGAAACGGGCGGAAGAGAAGTCTTAGTTAAGGAATTAACTGTCCAAGGTGCGGAAGTAATCGAAGTGGCGGCTTATCAATCTCAGTGTCCGAAAGCGATCGCACCCGCTGCCTTACATGCCCTCCAGCGACAAGCGGTAGATGTGATTACTTTTGCAAGTTCTAAAACCGTGCAATTTTTTGGTCAATTAGTCGGCGAAATCGACAAATTACCCTTACAAGGTGTCTGTATCGCCTCGATTGGCCCTCAAACTTCTAAAACCTGTCTTTCTCTACTGGGGCGAGTGGATGTAGAAGCCCCAGAATACACTCTAGACGGCTTAACCCAAGCGATCGTCCAGTGGGCGACATCTGAGGCGAATGTCCGCGATCGCTTGGCTCACAACTCAAATATAGATTGCTAGATAGCTATTCTCGATTGGATGCCGTACATTTTAACCCCACCCCTGCCCCTCCCCGTAAACGAGGAGGGGTTTAATATTCCCGATTCTCCTCGCTGCCTGCCCCGCCTTGCTGCCGCTAGTGTCGCGCCGTCAACGAGGAGGGGTTCCCTGTTCTCCCCTCTCCGTGAACGGAGAGGGGCTGGGGGTGAGGTTCCATATTCTCCTCCCCATAAACGAGGAGGGGTTCCCTGTTCTCCCCTCTCCGTGAACGGAGAGGGGTTGGGGGTGAGGTTCCAAGTATTACACGCAACTGAAAACCGCGATCATCTCTCTCGAAAGCTTTTCCACCTTTCGTCGTGCCCTTATGGGATAGACGGTTCTAAGATTCTTCCGGATGACAGAGCCGCTAGTAAGTATTTTTAGCTATCATCTATTATTATTAAGATTGTTAACAGTGACTTGCATTTTGGCAGGCTTACCACTCTAGCCAAGGTGGTACGTCAGCTAAGTGCCAGATAGCTGACCCGATATAGTGGCGCTCAACTGTACCCAGATCGGGTGTCACTAGAAACCGCGACTTGCACAACCGTTCATCAGATTGCTTGCATAAAGGTCAAATAAAAGGGTGATAAGTCCCATAGCTACCAAGCAAAAATTGACGCTTGCAAGAACTTTATTTTCAATTCATATGAGGACTGGTACTGGTGACAACACTAAGACAACTTGCCCAAACCAATGAAGAATCTTTAATTGCAGCGTTTTTTCAGGAATCAGAGGGCAAATGGCACTCTGAAAGACGCTACTATACGCTGCCGGATGGAGAAACCAAGGAGATGGTGAGTCTGATTACCGTCCGGTTTCTGGAACAGGGAAGCTCGGAATTGCTACACTTGGCAGAGTTACACCAACTGGAAGATCCAGCAGCGCTGATTTGTGGTTCCTATGTAGAGTGGAACAGCACAAACTCAGTCACAAACCGCAAAGAGTCCAAAGGTTCGACACTGTTTGGCGCATTAGGAACCACACTCTATCGCGATCGCGGCTTTGCCACTCCGAAACCCGTCACGGCTGAGTATTATTTCCCCAATCCCAAAACTTTGTGCTTGCGGACAGAGTACAGAGACTCTTCATTTGAAGAAGAATTAAAACTGATTGGTCGAAGCTACCGCACCCGGCAAACGATCATCTCCCGTGCCGGAGAACAGCAAATGATCGGTCAATATCTAGAAAAGCGCCTTAGCTAGACTTAGCCTGCACACCCAGCCAGAAGTGCCACCGCCGCCACTAAATCATCAGGCTCGACGGGCTTAGACTGATACATTTGAAACCCTGCCTTCAGGGCGCGGTTTTTGTCTTCCTCCCTAGCGTATGCGGTCAGCGCTAGGGCTGGAATTTGTTTTCCGGTTTTTTCTTCCAGAGTTCTCACCTTGCCGATGAGGGCGTAGCCATCTTCCTCTGGCATTCCAATATCACTCACCAGCAAATCGGGCTGCCAGCTACGAAGGACTTCTAACGCCTCGGCTACGGATGCGATCGCTTTCACTTTCGCCCCAGACTCTTCAAGCACGAGGGCGATCAATTCGCGTGTATCCGTATCATCATCCACAACTAGAACCTGCAATCCGCTCAGGAGTTGAGGTGCTTGTGCTACCTTCTCCTTAGCTTCCCCGCTCCCCGGCTCCTCTGCCCCCTGGCGCTCCTGCCCCTCGGTTTCTCGACTTTTATCAAAAAGTGGTAGAAGCACTGTAAACGTTGCTCCCTGCCCGATTCCAAGACTGGCAGCACGAACGGTGCCACCGTGCAATTCCACCAAGTGACGCACAATCGCTAATCCGAGTCCTAATCCTCCATGCGATCGCGTGGTACTCGCGTCAGCTTGACGAAAGCGGTCAAACGCATAGGGCAGAAAGTCGGGGCTAATGCCCATGCCTGTGTCGCTAATTTGGATTTGGGCAAAGAAAGTTGAAGGTTGCGGGTTATTAGGTGGAGAGTTCGTGGGTTGCACTTCAACTTTTTCTTCAAGTTTTCCTTCAACCCTCTCCAGCCGCACCTCAATTTGCCCGCCTTCTGATGTGAACTTGATGGCGTTGGAGAGTAGATTCCAAACGACTTGCTGCAAGCGATCTGGATCGGCAGCGACCAAGCCGACTGAGCGGTCTAGTACCGCCTTGACTCGAATCCCCTTGGCATCCGCTGCCGGACGCAAGATATTAATCGCTTCATCAATGATAGGTATCAGATCGATTGAGCGAATGTTCAGGTGCAGCTTGCCCCGAATAATCCGCGAGACATCTAGAATTTCATCGGTGAGTTTTACCTGCGCCTTGGCGTTGCGTTCGATACTCTCAAGGGCACGACTGATAACAGTGGGAGTTAGCTTCTGATTGCGGAGTAGCGTTGCCCACCCGAGAATAGAGTTCAGGGGGGTGCGGAGTTCGTGAGACAGGGTTGCCAGGAACTCGTCCTTGAGGTGGTTGGCTTCCTGAGCTTCCCGGTAGAGTCGGGCATTGTCAATTGCCAAAGCAGCCCGATCCGCGAGGTCTTGCAGAAAGAATTGGTCATCACGAGTATAGGAGTATCCGGGGCGATCGCGCGAAACGAATAAAGTCCCAATCCGCCGACCTCGTACCTCTAAGGGTGCGATCAAAATGCTGTATATCCCAAAGCGCTGCAAGTAGGGCAAATACTTGGACTCGCTCAAAGGTTGTATCTCCTCTGGCGACACGACTGGAATCAGTAGCGTCTCGCCCGTTTTAAAGACCCGACCCGTCAAACCCTCATCAACGCGGTGTGGCTCCGTGGCGAGGGTTTCTTGCAAACAGGCGAGGGCTTCTGGGTTTGGATGATAAATTGCTACCGGGTTGAGGTACTTTCCATCATCTGATAGGATGCGAACTACGCACAGATTTCCCAGTCGCTGAGCTATTTGCTGACTGACCAGTTCTAGAACTGCTTGAAATTCCGGAATTTTCTCAGCAAAAGCCCGCGATACCTCGCTCAAAGCTTGCCGATGCGCTTCCAGACGAGCGGCTCTTCGCTGAGTTTCGGCTCGTTCTAGGGCTAACTGCACCGCAGCAGGCAGACGGTTGTAATATTTGGGCAACTTCAGAACGTAGTCGGACAGCCCCGCCTTCATCGCTTCTACAGCAATCTCTTCGCTGCCTGTATTGGTAAACATCACCACGGGGCAGTCGGGATACCGAGCTTTGACGGCACGCAGAACCGTTAGACCATCACTCCAGCGCAGTTGATAGTCAGTGACAACGGCATCGAAGCCATCTGCCGCAAGTGCCTGGTTCAAGGCATTGATTTCTGCAATCTCCTGAATTTGGAGATCGGAAAAGGCTCGGCTGAGCTGACGAGCTGCTAGAAGGCGGTCATCAGGGTTGTCATCGATCAGTAAAATACGTAAAGTTTGGCTCATATCCGCTATTCAGTTGGAAGGTTGAAAGGGTTGAAGGTTGAGGATTCTACGAGAGTTGCCGGTTGAAGGTTGAAGGCTGAAGAACGTAATTGATCTGTTTGCCTTGCATCTGTCAACTTTTCCACTTTCACCTTTTCCACTTTCAACTTTATCTACTTTCAACCTGTAACTTTTCCCCTTTCAACCTTCCTCTAATTTTGGCTTCTGGTTGAAAATGAGCCAATATGAATTCAGTGTTTTCACCATATCCAGCAACCCTTCAAAAGCAACTGGTTTAACCAAGTAAGAGTTGGCTCCCAGGTCATAGGCTTGGTTGATGTCACGATTTTCCTCGGAGGAAGTTAGAACAACAACCGGCAGGCGCTTCAGGTCTGGCTGCTGCCGTAACCATTCCAGCACCTCAAGACCCGACTTGCGAGGGAGTTTCAGGTCTAGCAGGATCAAAACAGGTAGGGGGTAGCGATCGCGATCGGTGTAAGGCGGTTCGCCCGCAAGGTAAAACACGGCTGCCTCCCCATTTTCCACCACTTGCAATGGGTTAAGCAGGTTAGCTTTCCGAAAAGCTCGCTGGATCAGGAAAATGTCATTGGAGTCGTCTTCCACCAGCAAAATAGTATAGTTAGACGCGTTCAACATTCGTCTCTAGCCTTGGGCAGGTCTATCCAAAATCTGCTTCCCTCACCAGCTTGCGACTCGACTCCGGCATGACCTCCCATGCGTTCTAACCCTTTCCGCACAATTGCCAACCCAATGCCAGTGCCGGGGTAACTTTCAATTCCGTGTAGGCGCTCGAAGACGCGAAAAATGCGTTGTTGATGTTCTGGAGCAATGCCGATGCCGTTGTCTTCTATCCACAAGCGTACCCAAAATTGGGAACTTGCTGAAGGTTGATTGCTCTCTGGCTCTTCGGCTGTAGACGCGATCGCTCTTGTCTCTACAATACCCTGTTCCTCGGCTTCCCCTCTCTCCCTAACTTCTGCCCATACTCGCACCTGCGGTTGGACTCCAGGAGCGATAAATTTTATTGCATTATTTAGCAAATTTGTCAAGACTTGAATCAAGGTGGTGCGATGCCCGACGATTTGAGGCAGCGGTGGTTCTACTGTCACTTGGACTTGTTTTTGCCGCAGTTCTGGCTCTAGTTGAGCAAGTACCTCCACCACCACCGCTTCTAGGTGAATCGGCTGGAGACGGATCTCCGTGCGGCTGAGGCGACTATAGTCGAGCAGATCCTGGATTAAGGTATCCATGCGCTGAGAAGCCGTAATAATGCGCTGGGCATAATCTTGCCCGATGGCATCTAAGGAGTCGCTATAGTCTTCTAACAAAGCGTGACTGAAACCCTGCATAGCACGCAATGGCGCACGGAGGTCGTGAGAAACGGAATAGGCAAACGCTTCTAATTCAGCATTTGCTTCCTGCAATTGGACAGTGCGATCGCTAACGCGCTGCTCTAGTTGTGCATTGTTCTGTTCGAGCTGTTCTCGTAACTCAGCTTGCTGCATTGCGATCGCAAGTTGGTTGGCAACCTCAGTGGCAATCTCTTGGTGTTCCGGATTAAACGTTGCCGGTTCCGTGGCACTTAGAATCAGTTCGCCGAGCAGATTTTCTTCGACCCGCAGGGGCACAGTCATGCAGCTGCTTTGCCCTTCCCCCATTCGCTTCATGGCAGGCGGACAACGATTGAGTGCCGCGTTCTCTAGAGAATAGGTTCTCTGTTGCCCTAAGACAAATCCAGGCACAAACTCGTCAACTTGGAGCGTAGCGCCTTCTTGGAACGGTAAATCTCCATTAACACTTCCGGCTATCACCTGGGCAACGCCAGTTTCAAAGTTAAACAACACCACAAAAGATTGCTGGCAGGGCACTAAGCGCCGCATCCGGGACAATGCCGCGCGGATAAGTGCTGCCCGTGAATGTGCTGCCAGAATCGCCTGGTCGATCTCATGCAATGCTTCCAACCGCTGGGCAGATCGACGCAGCGCGTTTGTTTGCTCTTGGGCGATCGCGAGGGCGTGTTTGTAGGTTTTTGCCACTCCCATCAACTGACGGCTGGTGAACAATGCCAGTAGGCTTCCCAACCCAACCGTTAAGCCGAGAGTGCTGCCAATCGTCAGATAGGTTGTTTTTTGAGCGTTGTCAGTGCGAACATCCCGCAGCACCTCCTCGGTTCTGATGAACGAGGCAAGCTGAACCCGCATCGCATCCATCAGCTGTCTACGAGTGTTAAACACAGAGAATTCATAATTGCTATTGCGCTGCTTGCGAGCGATCTGGGAGGGGGCATATCGATTCCACTGTTCATAAATTGCCCGCAACTCTTTGAGGCGCTGAATTTGACGCGGGTTGTCCGAAATTAAAGAACGCAAGTCATTAAAGGCAGGATCGATTAACAAACTTGACGCTTGGTAAGGCGCTAGAAAACTCGGATTGCCGGTGACGAGATACCCGCGTATCCCGCTTTCCATATCTAACAGCAGTCTCTGAGTATAGTTTGCTTGGGCAATGACTCGATCGGTGTGGTCAACCCACCGCGTCACCGAAAGTAGGTGGTTGAGCTGCAAAAATAAGATGCCCGAGAGCACTAGCATCAAAATCAACGGCAACGCGATCGCACGAGTTAGCCTGTGTCGAAAGTTGTTTTGAGCAGTCTCAAATAGCGCCATTTCAACCCTTCAAGCCTTTCGGCTCTAGCAGTAAGCTTTAGCGATCGCACTCGGCGGAAGCCGTCAGCAGCGGCTATGTTGTTTCCTTTACTTTGAAAAAATACTGAGCCAGCAGATCCAAAGATAGCGATCGCTATCTTCCACGCTAACAACTTACAGCACAATAGCAATGCCCAATTAATTATTAGTTAAAACGTTGTGCAACTTTCGGGATGTCTTCCCCACTCATTCGAGTGAGATTTCCCTCTCCAAACTCCTGATAAATCGGTTGCTCAGAAAAAGTTGCACTGGGCGTTATGCACTGGGCGTTATTTAATAATGGCTACCCGATTTTCGGTGATGAACGGCGGTGACGCCTTCCTGCTGTAACACCTTGCCATTTTCCACCACAGCGTAGACCAACCAGTGATCGCCACATTCCATCCGGTTGCGGGCAGTACATTCCAGATAAGCAAGGGCATCGGTGAGAATCGGACAACCATTTTGGGCGTCTTGCGTAGCGACACCCGCAAATCGGTCTTCACCAGGACCAAAAGGTTTGAGAAAATGCTTCATCAAGCCGATGTGCTTGCCTTCTCCCAAAATATTTAAAACAAATTTTCCGCCAGAATGCATCAGCGATTCAATCGCTCGATCCTTGGCGACAGCAATGGTTAAACCGGGGGGATTAAAAGTTGCCTGAGACACCCAAGAAGCCAACATCGCCCCGCTGAGTTCGCCTTGTTTCGTTGTTACAACGGAAAGAGAGCCAACCAGATGCCCCACCGCTTGTTCGATCCTGGCAGATTGCGAAGGTGAAATCGGTTGCACGCTTAACTGTTGTCGAGCCATTTTGGCTTTTTTAGCTTTTTTCAACGCTTGGGCGAAGTCTGTCCCGGCTTCTTCGCAATATTTCAGCGTCACCTCGGTGGGTTTAAATTTGACTCGAATCGGGTCGAAGCCAAAGCGATATCCAGCATCTTTTAACTTGCCTTCTAGTAGATCGATCGCTTCCCCACTCCAGCCATAAGAACCAAAAACACCCGCCAGCTTGCCTTTGCTCGCGTTGGATAGGACAATGCCCAAGGCAGTTTGAATCGGCGTGGGAGCATGACCGCCGAGGGTAGGAGAACCCATGATAAACCCATCTGATTTTTCTACAGCTTCTTGAATTTCCGAGGGTTCGGCAAATTCGCAGTTAATTGATTCGACAGCAACGCCTGCTTTGGTAATACCACTAGCGATCGCTTGCGCCAAGGTCGCCGTATTTCCATAAGCTGAAGCATAGAGCAGCGCCACGCTCGTTTCAGTTGCCCTTTGCTGCTGGTTCCATTGCCGATAAGCTTGAGTGAGCGGGATCAGACTGTAGCGCACCAAGGGGCCATGACCCGTCCCATAGAGTCTGGCTGGCAAATCCTGTGTCAGTTTGTCTAGCGCTGTTTCGACTTGCCGAGCGTGGGGAGCCATCAGACAATCGTAATAGTAGCGCCGATCTTCGCTAAACACCGTCCACCCTTCATCAAACACCTGATCGCCACAAACGTGCGCCCCGAAAAGCTTATCCGTATACAAAATTTCGGTTAGGGAGTCGTGGGTGCAAAGGGCGTCAGGCCAACGGGGACTAGGCGTGGGGATAAATTGTAAGTGATGACCTTTGCCTAAATCGAGGGTTTCTTCCCCCCGCATTATGGCAATTTGTAGATTGTGTTCTTGTAAAGTCTCTGGGAAAGTGTTTTCAAAAAGATTTCGCAGCAGAATTGACCCTGGATTCGAGCAAACAAAAGTAATTTGAGGAGCCAGTTTTAGTAAAGCATTCAGCGTAAAAACTCGGTTGGGGTTGACGTGTCCTAAAATCACGTAATCCAGCTTGTTTAAGTCAAATCGCTGCTGTAAAGCGGAAAGAAAAATGCCTGTAAATGATTCTCCCGGCGGATCGATGAGCGCTGTTTTATCCGCTTGAATCACATAAGAATTCGCCGTTGTGCCCCGTTGTAGAGCATATTCGATTTCAAACTTAAGTCTGTCCCAAGTGCGCGATCGCAACACAGTTGTATCTGCACCAATCGGGAGAACCTGAACATCGCGGGGTTTTGTGGCTGTCATCATAAGTTAAAACGGTAATTTTTTTAAACGCAAAGGTACACTCTCGTACGCAAAGTTAAAGCTACCTCTTTGCGTACCGAGAGCGCTAACCTTAGCGTATCGAGAGCTTAATAATAATTTCCGATCTTGCGATGGTGAACCGCTGTGAGGGCGTCGGGTTTGGAGACGCGACCAGATTGAACGGTGCTGTAGACGATCCAATGATCGCTGCATTCCATCCGGCTAGAAACTTCACACTCCATGTATGCGAGGGCTTCCGTCAGAATCGGGGAACCATTCTCCGCTGGCTGAGATTTGATCCCGGCAAATCGATCCGCGCCAGGGGGGAATCGTTTTAAAAAGTGCCGCATCAAATTTTGATAATTTCCTTCTTCTAAGACGTTGAGGACAAAGCGATCGCCTACTTGCATCATCGACTCAATAGCCCGGTCTTTTGCGACAGCGATGGTGAATCCTAGGGGTTGGAAGCTGGCTTGTGCCACCCAGGAAGCTAACATGGCACCTTTGACTTCGCCTTTTTTGGCAGTGATGATGTACAATCCACCGCTGATGCGTCCCAGGGCTTTTTCTAATTCGGCATCAAGAGATTTAATCTGTTTGATGTTGCGATCGCGGGTGAGCAATTGTCCTAAGTCTGTACCCGCTTCTTCACACAACTGATAGGTGGCTTCTCCGGGTGTATCTTTAATCCGAATTGCTGGAAATGCGACTGTCAGCCCTAACTCTCTAAATTTACTCACCAGCGGATCGACGGGTTCGTCATCTCCTCCGTAGGACTCCAGAATCCCGACTACTTGTTTTTCCTTAGCAGCGGCTAAAACGGTGCCAATCGCAGCTTGGGCGGCGGCAGAGGCGGCTGGGGGTGTGGCAATGACTAACCCAGATGAACGCCCTACCAGTTCTTGCACCTCTTGAGGATCGGCGGATTTCAGGTCGAGTGTCTCGACGGCGACGCCTGTTTTGGTGATGCCTTTGGCGAGAGATTGGGAAAGGCGATCGCTATACCCGTAATCGGAGACGTAAAATACCGCTACTGTCGTCTCGCCCTTGGTTTGAGCTTGACTCCACTGGCGATAACGTCCTGTCAGTTCCACGACGTTGTGGCGTAGCAGCGGGCCGTGTCCAGTGGCGATGGTGTGTACTTCTGGTAGTTCTCCCATCCGTTTCAGTGCAGATAGCACTGAACGAGCATTCGGAGCCATCAGACATTCGTAGTAAAAGCGATAATCGGCTTCGATGGCGGCTAAATCTTCATCGAAGGTGCTATCCGAGCAATAGTGCAAGCCAAAGGCGTCGCAAGTATACAGGATTTGGGTTTTGTGGTCGAAGGTGAAAATCGTGTCGGGCCAGTGCAAGTTGGGAGCAATCACGAATTCCAATTCGTGTCCGTTGCCTAAATCCAACTTGTCGCCATTTTTGACGATTCGCCGCTCAAACGGCTGATGCACAAAATCTTCGATAAACTGGATTGCGACTTTTGACCCAACCACCGTTACCTGGGGAGCCAGTTTCAAGATGTCTTTGACTAATCCGCTGTGGTCTGGCTCGGTGTGGCTGATAATCAGGTAATCAATTTCTTTTGGGTCGATGAGTCCATGTAATGCATCCAGATATAGCTGGCGGAACTTTTCATGGGAGGTATCCACTAAAGCCGTCTGCTCACCCCGAATGATGAAGGAATTATAGGTGGTGCCGTTTTGCAGCCCAAATTCAATGTCGAAGCGATCGCGATCCCAGTCAAGCGAGCGAATCGTTGTCGTGTCAGGGGCGATTTCGCCGGTCTGCATGGTGAGGCGTTTTTGGGTTCGGTCGGTGAGCGCTACCATCTCTGGTCTCCTTCTGTTGCAACCCATTAGGTATTTTTTCTTCTTTCATTCTGCCACGAGTCTCTTGTAAAGATTTATTAAAAAACCTATGAGTGAGTTAAGAGTTTTAAAAGTGCCGAACGGCTCCAGGCTCAGAGAACGATGAATTGGCTAGCTTTGACGATCGGGAATTCGCGGCTGCACTGGGCGTACTTTGTGGGAGAAATTCTTCAGGATGCCTGGGATAGCTACTATCTGCCAGCGGCAACTGTGAATCGTCTGGCGCAGCGCTTAGCAGCGGGTAAATTTCCACTGGAAATTTTGCCACCCAGTCCGACCAATTCACTATCCAAAATCCACAATCAGCAATCAAAGTTGCCGATTTATCTGGCTTCGGTGGTTCCAGAGCAAACAGCACTTTGGCAAAGTTACCCAGATATCCGTGTCATGACTTTAGACCAATTGCCCCTTGAAGGACTTTATCCCACTCTTGGTATTGACCGGGCTTTAGCGGTGTTGGGTGCTGGCGAAGTTTGGGGCTTGCCTTCTTTAGTGATTGACGCTGGAACTGCTTTGACATTTACGAGTGCAGATGTCAACCATCGGCTAGTGGGTGGGGCGATTTTGCCTGGGTTAAGGTTACAGCTACAGTCTCTAACCCAAAGAACTGCTGCGTTACCACCGATAGAATTGCCCCAGGAAATGCCGCCGCGTTTTGCTGTAAACACACCGGAGGCGATTCAGAGTGGCGTTATCTACACTGTCTTGGCTGGAATCAAAGACTTTATCCAGGCTTGGTGGCAGAAATTTCCAGGTAGTCGGGTGATTTTGACGGGAGGCGATCGCGCTACTTTATTTGCTTATCTCCAAATCCAGTTTCCTGAAATAGCCAGTCAGATAATTAGCGACCCGAATCTGATATTTATGGGAATGCGGTCAGTCGTCCTTAGTTCTTAGTCCTTAATAAAGCGATTCACATCAAATCCGCTTGATTCTCCACAATTGAGAAAAACCTTACCCCGCCTCCACCTGCGGCTCCGGCTCCTCTCCGCAAGCGGAGAGGGGTTGGGGGTGAGGTTCTTTTATTAACTCCACTACAAGCGCACAGCCTATGCGCCCCTAATGCTTACTAACGAAATCTCGAATATACTGAGCCACGACATCTGGCAACGCTTCGGGTAGATCGTTTCCCGCAAAGCTAATAATTTCCAACTGAGCTGATGGAGTTAAGTCCGCGTAGGCTTGACTTTCGGCAATTCTAGAACGACTGTCGCGATCGCCTTGCAAAATCAAAACGGGGACTTTCAGCCACTCCAGTCTTTCTTTCAATAATTCTGCTTGAATTTCGGCGCGGCGGCGTTGAAATAATAGCTTGTCGGTAGTGGGAAACTGCACCGGCTGTTCTTGTCGCCGCTTCTTTTGCCCAGTCTGCTTGCGGGGAAACAGGCGATTGTTGGAGACACGAGCGATCGCATCTATGAGCGATCGCCACCCGGAGGATACCACCTTAGACAGCCGCTTAAATAGAGATGTAAATAGAGAGGGGCGCGATCGCTCGGTTCTTAATCCCTCCGCTTCCACCCCAATTGGAGCTAACAGCACTAATCCGCGCACCTGTTCCAAATATTTCAGCGCGAAGCTCGCCGCAATCCACCCTCCCAGCGAGTGACCAATTAAAAAAACTTCTCGCTGATTCAATGCTTCTAACAATTCAGCAAGACATTCCATCTCCAACTCAATTGAGTAGTGAACATCCGGGCGTTCGGAGTCACCAAAGCCGAGTAAATCCGGGGCAAAGCAGTGGTAATCTCGACTCAAACAATCGATGACAGCTAGCCATTGACTGCTATCGTGAGCCGATCCGTGTAAAAAAACCAAAACTGGCCCTTGACCGACTTCGCGCCAGAAGATTTGTCCTTGGGACAGCTTTATTCGAGAATTGCGTAGCGGTAGAGTCATCCTAGATTTTAGATTTTAGATTTTAGATTCTAGATTGACGATGGATTGACTCATCCAAAATCGAAAATCCTGCTTATGCGAGGGTAGTCAAGCCGTTCAAGTAGTCCTGCAACTGCTGGTCGTGGTCATGGCAGAGTTTCCCTTGAGGCAAGGATGCCACTGAGAAAGCTTTGACTTCCATAATTTCCAGCGTATCCCGAACCTGCATTTCTCCCTGCACTTCTGCTTCTAGCGCTACACAAATCGAATGAATTCTGGGATCGCGGTCTGGGGAAGAGTAAACTCCCACTAACCGGCGAACTTTTACTAACTCCAGTCCAGTTTCTTCCGCCAACTCCCGCCGCGCTGATGTCGGAATGTCCTCACCCCAATCAACAATACCGCCAGGAAAACCCCATTCACCTGTGTCTCCGCGTCGAATGAACACAATTCGACCATCTGGCAAAATCGGGATGATAGTTGTGCCGATAATGGGATGGCGGAAAATAATCCCTAGCACTGTTTGTATAAATCGCCATGACCGACGCATAGGCAAAAGAAGCTTTACTTCAACGCAGAAAGGAACTTTTACTTTTAGAGTCAATTTATGAGCAGGAAGTTCTCCGATTCCAGATAAAATTTAAAACTTTGCAAAAGGAGGGTTTCCCCAAGGGCTGAATCCGCATAGTTCTGGGGATGCCAGAATTGCTTATTCATCCACCTCTACAAATTAAAATTTTAAATCAGCGAGAATTTCCGCTTTTTGAGATTCAGTCACCTGAAGATAAATCTTCTCAATGTTACCATCCGAGCCGATCGCATTCATGTGCAGCGCTGAAGGCGTATCAACTGCTTGGTGCGGAATTTTTTAGCTTTTTGCTGCGGTTACGGCTGGCAATTTTACCCAGCCAAGAAGCAGTATCGCTGAGTTTTAGGGACATGGGGATGTTTTCAACCGCAGCAAGTCAGCGCTTTTTAGTAGGCTGCTGACAGGCTGTTATGATATACGTTACAGATGCAAGTTCGGTCACGTCAGTCTGCGACCCGCCGTTTTTAGGCTAGCCTGTTTCGGTGTTTCTTCCACAGGTTTGAAGGCAGAGGCTTCCAGAGCCAAAAAAATGCTCTGGAAGAGCAACACACTCTCTGTCTAGATTCGCTTGGACAAGAGTAGGTTCTGAGAAGTTGCTAGAGACGCTTTAATTTTGCGCTTCTAGGTCGCTCTTCTCTCTCTCGGCTTTCATCTGAATCAACTGTTCGGATGGATATTGTTGGATGACTATTTACATCGAAAGTCTGTCTTCGCAGGTTACTCCAAAAGACTTTAAACAAGTCTCTGCATCTGGTTCAGCCAAAAGTGTGGCGATACCAAGCGACCGGAAGACAGGCAAAGTGCGGGGCTTTGCTTTCGTAGAGAGGGTGGAAGCTCCGCAAAAAAAGACAGCTATTTCGGTGCTGGATGGTGCAAAATGGATGGGGCGTCAGATGCAGATCAACCAAGCCAGACCGAAGGAGAACCCTCGAAAAGAGGGCGATCGCGGTAGATTGCCAGATTGGCAGATTCTAGCACCTGCTTTTCCAAGCCTTGGGCGTGACTGGCAACACCAACAAGCATCAGGTGCGGGGGAAAACCCAAAGGCACCATTTTTTAGTCGTATATCAAAGAGGTGAACATGGCGAAGCGCCGTAACCCTAAGAAAGAAAAGGCGCAGCGTAATCAAGCATACGCCCGCAAGTTTCGTAAACGTCAAACTACGGGTCGGTTCTCTAAATTCCGGCGTCAAAGATCGCCCGGAGAGAGAACCAATGAGGAGGATGAAGACAAGATGGGAGGAGGAATGGGAGCAATGGGCGGCGCGATGGGTTAGCCATTGCTCGGTGCTGAGGGCTGAGGGCTGAGGACTGAGGACTGAGGAAGAAAAATATTTTTCTTCAGCTACTAACTCATTTGCGAAATTGAGAAATCCCCTATTTAGCCCTCAGTCTTGATTACTCAGTCCTAATTACTCAGTCCTCAGTCCTGATTACTTAGTCCTAACTACTCAGCCGAGACTGGGCAGCTTGAATCGCTTGTCTCACTTGCTCGAATCCGGTACCGCCGTAACTATTACGAGCGGCAACTACTTGTCTTGGAGAGATGGCTTCATAGATGTCTGGCTCAAAAGCTGGGTGCAATTCCTTCCATTCTTCCAAGCTCAAATCCTTGAGAAGTTTACCGGCAGCGAGGGAAGTTTTTACAACCTTGCCCACGAGATTGTAAGCTTCCCGGAAGGGGACACCCCGCGCTGCTAGGTAATCAGCAACATCGGTCGCGTTGGAGAAATCTTCCGCGACGGCTTCTGCAAGGCGAGCGGTACGAAATTCTAGCCCCTCGCGAAACAAAATGGTCATTGCTTCTAAGCAGCCTTTAACGGTCTTTACACTGTCAAATAGGCTTTCTTTGTCGTCTTGTAAGTCTTTGTTGTAAGCCAAAGGTAGCCCTTTCATCAGCACTAGCATTCCTTGCAGATGCCCAAAAACACGACCTGTTTTACCCCGCACGAGTTCAGGCACGTCGGGGTTTTTCTTTTGGGGCATGATGCTGGAGCCGGTGGCGCAGCTATCTTTGAGGGTGACAAAGCCGAATTCGTGAGATGACCAAAGGATGACTTCCTCCGATAAACGGCTGAGGTGAACCATGATCAGGCTGGCGCTAGAGAGAAATTCAATCGCAAAATCGCGATCGCTCACGCCATCCATACTGTTGGCATAGACCCCATCAAAGTTGAGCAGTTTGGCGGTGTAGTGTCGATCGATGGGGAAAGTGGTTCCGGCAAGTGCGCCACTCCCCAAAGGCGAGATATTGACGCGCCCATAGACTTCTCCTAGCCGCTCCCAGTCCCGTTCTAGCATTTGAAAGTAGGCGAGGAGGTGGTGAGCTAAAGAGACTGGTTGGGCGCGTTGTAGGTGCGTATAGCCGGGAATTAGGGTTTCGATGTAATTTTGGGCAAGGTCGAGGAGAACTCCCTGAAATTCGCGCAACTGGCTGCGAATTTGGGAAATTTGATCTCGCAAGTAGAGGCGGGTGTCAGTGCCTACTTGATCGTTGCGCGATCGCGCCGTGTGCAATTTTTTACCGACATCTCCGGTAATTTCTGTCAGCCTGTGCTCCACCGCAAAATGAACGTCTTCTGCATCTATCCCTGGATTGAAGTTTCCTTCTCGGTATTCTTGGCGGATTTGTTCTAAGCCTGCGACTAGCTGTTGTGCCTCCGACTCTGAAATAATGCCGGTGTGAGCGAGCATTTTGGCATGGGCAATCGAGCCGGTGAGGTCGTATTCGATGAGTTCGATGTCGAAGCCGATACTAGCGTTGAAGCGAGCGATCGCAGGATGCAACGCCGATTCAAACCGTTGGCTCCAAGTTTTTTGTTGAGTCACGAGCTTCTTGGTAACGTTGGATTAACAGATTCAAAGGCGAGCAGCTTGAAAGGCGAGCAGGTTGAAAGTTGGCTCGTCGAGAAGGTTGTAGCTTGCAAAGGCAAGCATCTTACTCTTTAGCAAATTTCAGGACGAGCAAGCTGTATCCAAACATTCAACTTTCAACCTTCAACCTTTAACTTTATTAAACCTTCAAACGCTATCCACTAAGCCGTAATCCCTCGAATCAGGTAGCCAAAAAACAGCCCGATTAACAGCGCCCAGACTTGCCCTGATTTAATGAAGTAGTTAAAGGCATTCTGCATCTGGTCTAACACTTTTGGGTCTCTGATTTCTTGCGCCAAGACGGGCCAATTGACCGGCGAGTGCGAAAACCAAAGCGATACCGTATCGTAACCGTGGGTCAAGTTGGGCAACCAACCGATTATTTCGTGCATTTCATTAAGCACCATGACTCTGATTTCCTCACAACAAATAGAGATGTTGGCAAAGGTTGCTCGTGCATCCGTTCAGATTGTATTAACACAAAGCTGATGTCTTTGCTAGTGGGGGAGTCAGTGATGGGTAATGAGTCATGGGTATAGGAAATGACCAATGACTCATTACCGATTAACTTTTGACCTGCATCACCACTAGCGTCATATCATCTCCGTTCCGGCTGGATGGACCGATAAACTGCTGTACTTGCTCAAATAGGTAATCTAAAATCGCTTGGGTGCTGTTGCAATGCTGGCAAGCCCACTGGAAGGTGCGGCTCAGCTTTTCTTCGTCAAAGCGATCGCCATTTTGATTTGCCGCATCGGTAAAACCATCGGTGTAATAAATAATCGTGTCCCCAGGATACAGCTGGACTTGGGCATCTTCATACTGGGAATCGGCATCCAGACCAATCAGCATTCCCCAGGTATCCAAGCGCTTGATGGAACGGGTTGATGCCTGCCATAACAAGGGAGGATGGTGGGCGGCATTACTGTAAGACAGAATCCGGGTTTGCGGATCGTATTCGGAATAAAACAGGGTGACAAACCGATGGGAGTTTTCCAAATCGGCATACATTACCCGGTTTAAATGTTGCAGGATCTTCGCCGGTGAGTGCCTGTTTAGCACTTCGGCTCGCAGCATCCCCCGCGTCATCGTCATGATTAGACCCGCTGGGACGCCTTTGCCCATGACATCCCCGATTACCAGGCTCCACGGAACCGATCCTCTTCGGGCAGTTTCCACTTCCGAATCACTGTCTGTTTGGGGGCGCAGCTGGTCATAATTGGCAGGAATAAAATCATAGTAATCTCCGCCGACGCGACTAGCCGTTTGGCACTTTGCCGCTAGTTCGACTCCATAAATATTCGGACATTGTCGCGGTAGTAGGCGCAGCTGGATATCGGCACCAATTTCTAATTCTTTATCTAGGCGTTCTTTTTGGCGTAGTTCGACGGTAAGTTCATCGTTTGCGATCGCAACTGCTGTTTGATCGGCAACTAAGCGCACCAACTTCTGCCGGGTGTCTGTCCAAATATATTTGGGATCGCGGCTGAACACATAAAGACGTCCCCACTCTGTATTTTTCACCAGAATCGGAGTGCCAAATACCTGAATGTCTGGCCCCAAAAACCGGCTCAGTTGAGAATCCAATGATGGCGGTGTAGCGACCCCCTCTGCCGTTGTCGAGGGATTACTCGCCTGACGGGTTGCGGCGTTAAGCGCCTTGCGAATATCCTGACAAGATTGACCTTCCTGACAGTGCAGGCGTTCTAGCCGCACCTGACCATTCGGCAAAAACCGGATGAGAATGCCGCCATCGGCATCTGTGACCCGCGTTGCCATCAGCGGAATCAACTCCAAAAACTGATTCAAGTTATTGAAGCTACGCAGGGCAAACCCTAACGACGAGAGCAAGTCTTGAATCTTGCGCTGTTCTCGATGCAAACGCGCCACCAGTTCTTTGAGCGCGAAAACAGGCGTCGTTTCGGCGGTGGTACCGCCGTCAGGTAAGGGAGATGGCTGGCGAGGAAGGGGCACAGCAGTCATAGCATCAGGAGTTAGAGTTCCGCACAAAAGTTTGTTTTAGCTGTCAGGATATCTTTACAGATTCTGGCTTAAGAATTGCCAGTTTTGGCAACGGTTTGGGGAAAACGCCTTTGATTTAAAAAAATTAAGAAGGCGTTAGAGCAAAATTGTTCCCGATTACTATCGCAACAGTTGCCAGTTGCAGCTAGCGGTCCGGACGCGATCGCTAAGCAAAAGGAGCCGGCTGTTCTTGAGGTGTAAATATACCCTTAATTGCAGGTTATGCCAATCACCCGGAGGGGCTTTTTGAAAACTTCTGCATAAGTCTATAGACGGAAATCACCATAACTGTCGCTATAGTAAACCCGATCTATACCAAAGCGCCCCTTATTATGTTTGATTGGTTCATCGGCGGCATCGCCTAAGAGTAGCAGACAGCAAACATATACGTGTGGAGTGATTTTACAAGCCAAGACTGTAAATTTTAACCGGATGGCGCGTGTATCCCTAAAGTAAAGATTTCTTCCAAACGAAAGTCTGGAATGGGATCGGGTTGGAAAGCTTTAGCAGCACGGTGTTTCTCAATGGCATCTTTTAAACCCATCGAAGGTTTCATCTAAATCGTCATCTTTGCTCTGATTGCTTCTTGCCGATGTTTCAACAGGGAATTGCCAATTTTAGAAGGGGTTTCTGAGTGAAAAACTTGAATCTCTGATGAAGACCCTAGAGCATCTGGATCGTCCAAAAGTTCAGCCTGAACCGAAGGGTGCAGGTGGGTAATCCCACCTGAATCGGCACTTTAGGCTGCCAAATGGGATGAGCTAGACTGTCTGAGCGTCGAAATCCGATCGTTGAAATCTAAGATCCAAAATTGTTAACCTAAACCGAGTTCGCGCTTGAGCAAGTTAATTGACTTGGTGCCAATATAGTTTTCGCTACATAATAGCTCCGGAGGACGAATAATGTCTTCACGGGCGGCGGCGACTGCGGCTTTGACGGTGGCAAAACTGGCGCGATCGCTAACAATCGTTTGGGCACTGCGAACGATCGCGTTGAGTTTGTAGGTGTCTTTTACCTGGGCTGTCATCACCAGCAAATCATCCCCGCGCAGGCTGTGGATAAGAATTTCTGCAACTCCGAGAATGCCTGAGCTGAGACTCACCAGACCCATACAGCTGTCTTTAGGCAGGCGTTGAACCAGCTGGAGTTCTTGAGCGTAGTCGTAAATATCGACGGGGATGACGCGCACCGCTCGTGGGGCAGCGATCGCTTCCGCATCCCCAATAAAATAGCGGCTAGTCACCACGGTGCCGGAGTGGGTTTGATCGAGTATTTTACTGAGTTCCTCCATCGGCACCAACTGTACGGGTATCCCTAAAGATTTTTCCAGTTCCTGAACCATCAATTCCCCAGCACCGATGTCTCGTGACGGAACCGTGACCAGCACTCGCGCACTACAGCGTAAGCGCCAGTCAACTTCTGCTAGAAATAGTTCTCTGGCTTGGTTGAGGGTGCAACCTTGGTTGAGCAGTTCATCCAGGCTGTGCTGCACCAGCTTGTAGGCATGGGGATATTGTTCGTGTATGGGGCCGCTATGTCCAGTGCCGCCCTCGTTTCCTTGGGCTTTGACATAAATTCCCGATCCAGCTTGGGATTCTACTAATCCAGTGTCTTCTAGCTGCCGGTACACCTTGCTAATGGTATTCCGGTGCAGACCTGTCTGCATTGCTAGCTGCCGAGTGCTGGGCAATCGATGACCTGGGGGAAACTGTCGCGAGGCGATCGCAAACTGCATTTGGTCAAATAGCTGTTTTGACGCTGGAATTTCACTGTCTGGTTGAATATGAAACTGAACCATTTACGAGCCTCCAAGGACTCTGATTCTCATGAAGCCGTGAGAAGGGCAATTCTTTAATAGCATAATGCGCTACAGAAGCTGAGTTATCGCCCTGGTTTTTCAAGATTCTGCCTCCTTCTCACTTGATCTATCTAGTAGAGACGCGATCGCATCAGCACATACGCTCTTAGCGCTACTTGCTGCAAGTCTTCTACAATCCAGCATCTAAACTCCAAAAAAGTCTAAAGCGCTCTCAGCCAGGGAAATAATTTTCGGGTTGTTCTCCGGGTGAATGCGGAATTTCCTGCAATCCAAGGGGAATCTGTGTTTCTGCTTCCCCGCTAGAGACGGAATCAGTAGCGTCTGTTGTCTCTTGCCTCTTTAGTAGTTCCGGCAAGGTGACAAACTGATATCCCTGCTTTTTGAGTTTTTCAACGATCTGGGGTAAAGCTTGAACCGTTGTCGAATGGTTGCCGCCACCATCATGCATCAGCACAATAGAACCTGGGAAGGCACTCTTGAGAATGTTTTTGACCAATTTGGGCGCGGTGAGGCGGTGGCGGCGACTGTCCGCTGAGTTAATCGACCACATCATCACGGCGTAGTTGTTCTTTTGGGCGTAAGCCGCTAACCCATTTTGCAAGTTGCCGCCGGGAGGGCGGAAGTAAGCGGTTGTGACTCCGGTTGTCTTGTAGATGAGTGCGGCTGTATCATCTATTTCCTTTGCCGCCGTAGCCTCGTCCATCTGACGATAGGAGTGATGCCAGGTATGGTTGCCAATGGCGTGACCTTCAGCAACCACTCGTCGCGCTACGGCTGGATAACTTTGCAGTTGCTCTCCTACCCAAAAAAATGTGGCTTTGATGTCGTTTTTCTTGAGGATGTCCAGCACTTGCAATGTCGTTTTCCCCCAAGGGCCATCATCAAAAGTGAGGGCGATGACTTTTTTCAGATTCTTCGGCTTTACCTGATAAATGGTTTTTCCCCGATACTCGGTAGGCACTGGGAAGGTTTTTTCGGCTGCGGGTGAGAGAGCGATCGCTGAAGGTGTTGTTTCACTCGGTAGATTTTCCGGTTCGACAATGGGGAGTGTCTGCTGGACTGGGATAGATGGTGCGATCGCCCATACACTTGGCGATGGAGAAGCCTCTGCCGTGTCAGCGATCGCGCTACTCGCTGGCGGTATTATTTCCCTCGGTGGCGAATTTTTGGGTCTGACACTGGGGAGTTGTTGAGCTTCCGGCTTGTCCTGACGAACCTCTATCGCAAACTGATGCTGAGGGGAAGTTTGAGGTGACGGTTCGATGATTTTATTGACGATGAGCGCCGTTAAGGTAACGATAGCGATGAAGGTAAGTTGCCGAGTGAATAATCCGGTCGGTTTTTCTTTTTCTCTCCAGTCTGCCAAGGTCGAACTCCTTCCCTTAGTCCTTGATAATTTTTGAGTTCTTAATGATTACAAAAAACAGCTATCGTTCTTGACTCATTTAACCAAAAATCCCTTTTCTCGACAGTCAGCAACTCTTCAATAACCGCACAAAACTACACAATAAAACTAGCTAGCATTACAAATTATTTAAAAATTGGAATATTTTAAACAAAAAAGTTATGGTTTGATTTATATAAATTTTCTTTATAAAAAAATGCGATAATTTGTGCAGCACTGTCATGAAATTTTAAATACTTTATTCCTGTAAAAAATAGGGTAATTTGCTGGTAGCCAAAATAGTAGCACTATCTGCTAAAAAAACGGCAGAGGACACAGAAGAATTATCATGACAGAGAGCAAGATTCGGACAAAACACCTCAAAATTGCCAATGGCGATCTAGAAATTGCGGCTTACCTGGCAATGCCGGAAGGGGAGGGGCCTTTTCCAGGCATTGTGGTGTTGCAGGAAATTTTTGGAGTGAATGCTCACATCCGGGAGGTAACAGAACGAATTGCCAAAGAAGGCTATGTAGCGATCGCGCCTGCAATCTTTCAACGCCAAGCACCGGGTTTTGAAACCGGCTACACTCCGGAAGACATTCAAATTGGCAGACAGTATAAGGATCAAACTCAAGCCTCAGAATTACTGGGCGATATCCAGGCGGCAATTAATTACCTCAAAACCCTGCCCGAAGTCAAACCTGTCTTTGGCTGCATCGGCTTCTGCTTTGGAGGTCACGTTGCTTACCTCGCCGCGACTTTACCCGATATTAAAGCCACAGCGTCATTCTACGGTGCTGGCGTTGCTACTAACACTCCTGGCGGCGGCGAACCAACGATCGCACGCACAAAAGACATCAAAGGCACGCTTTACGCCTTTTTCGGCATGGAGGACGCCAGTATACCCGCCGAACAGGTAGATCAAATTGAAGCGGAGCTAGAGAAACACCACATTCCCCATCGTGTCTTCCGCTACGATGGAGCTGACCACGGGTTTTTCTGTGACCATCGCGCCAGTTACAATGACACCACAGCCGCCGATGCCTGGAAGCAGGTAAAACAGCTGTTTGAACAAGAACTTCAAGCGGCATAAATTTTTTCCCACACTAGCAATCAGCGAGTCGGGAATTACTTTTTTTCAATCAACTAAGTTGTCATGAATTCCAAATCGACCTCTTCTCAAGATGCAAAATCGTCATTTTCTATGGACGATTTTGCCAAAGCTCTCGAACAACACGACTACCAATTTCACAAGGGGCAAGTCGTGCGCGGTAAAGTGGAAACCCACGAAAGTGATGGTGCCTATGTAGACATTGGCGGCAAGTCTTTGGCTTTTTTACCTGTTGATGAGGCGTCGTTGAGACGGGTAACAGATTTATCCATTGTGCTGCCGTTGCAGGAAGAACGGGATTTCCTGATTATCCGAGAGCAAGATGCAGATGGTCAGGTGACGCTTTCAGTGCGGCAGATGGAGATCAAGCAGGCATGGGATAACCTGGCTGATATGCAGGAAGCGAATCAAACAGTGCAAGCCCGTGTCACTGGCATCAATAAGGGGGGCGTTACGGTAGAAGTGCAAGGGTTGCGGGGGTTTATTCCGCGATCGCACTTGGTGGAACGCGACAACCTGGAATCCCTGGTTGGTGAGAAGCTAACTGCTAGCTTTTTGGAGGTTTCTGCTGACACGAACAAACTGGTGCTTTCTCAACGGCAAGCGACTCGTTCTGTTGCCATCACTCAGATAGAAGTTGGGCAGTTAGTTGAAGGGAAAATTACTGGTGTGAAGCCCTTCGGTGTGTTTGTTGATTTGGACGGGATCACTGGTTTACTGCATATTAAACAAGTCAGCCAAACCTACATCGAATCTCTCGCATCATTGTTTCAGGTGGGTCAAGTAATTAAAGCACTGATTGTTGATATCGATGAAGGTAAAGGTCGGGTTTCTTTGTCTACCAGAGTCTTAGAAAATCATCCAGGAGAAGTGCTGGAAAATATGGCTGAGGTAATGGAATCAGCTGAGTCGCGTTCTGAACGGGCGAGGAAAAATCTCACCAGATAGGTGTTAAAAAGATAGAAAGCGATCGCACTTGGGAATAAAGAGTGCGATCGCTTTTGATGTGAAGGGTGCGATCGCGTCTTGTTGATGTCATAAGGCGATCGCATAATAAGACAACGGCTCTTTCCCCGCACCCTGAAGCCAGCGTGCATCGGGTTTCCAGGCACCATTGAGTTCTTCGCGGCGGCGGGTGTAGACGGTGAGTTGGTTGTCTGCAAATTTCAGCAGATTGTACTGGAGGGGATAACCAGGCACCCACTCGCGGACAGGTGCGCCAAAGGTTCCGGCACAAATCCGGTCTAATTTTCGCCCGTTGGCACTCATATCGTAGCGGAAGAGGCTGGTTTCGGCTTTGTGGATGTGTCCGTGCAGGAAGAAGCGGAAACCATTGACGGCTAGCTGTTCGAGGAATCCTTGGTCGGTGATGCGGTCTGAGTATGCACTATCGAGGGGATGATGCCAGACGGCGATTTTCAAGCAATTTCTGTAGTCTGGGTTGCGGCGAATTTGGGTGAGGGCGTTGCTGAGGGCGTTCGTGTTGATGCTGGCGCGGGATTTGTAGTGGTGGTCGAGTTGCCAAGCGGAGTTTAGCCCCAAGATTAGCAGGTTTTGCTCTGGTAGGTGGTCGAGGGTGTATTGCTGGTCGTAGTCGAGGGGATAGGGTTTTTCTTTGATGGTTTTGTAGAAAGAGCTGAAGTAGGCAAAGCGCTGTTTGTATTGAGTTTCGTCGCGAACACCGATGACGCTTGCACTCTCTTCGATGTAGTGACCGTCAATAAGTTCTCCGTCGTAGTCTTCGCGGTAAACGGGTTTGTATGCTTTTTTGGCTAGTTTCCAGTTGAGGTCGTGGTTGCCGGGAACGAGGATAATTTGGTCTGGGTTTAGGGGGAAGTCTTGGCAGAAGTTGTCTAGGAATTGTTGAGCGGCTTTGTATTCTTCTTCTGTCGAGTAGTTGGCGATGTCGCCGGAGAGGATGAGGGCGTCTAGGTGAGAGATGTTGCGATCGTTTTGTAAATCTGCTGCGAGTTGGTTTGACCAAAGATTGGCTTGGTCGAGGGTGCCGAAGTGGAGGTCACTGAGGTGGAGGATGTGCATGAGTTTGATAGAGATGGATTGAACATCGCCCTTTTTAAGGGGGGTTGGGGGGATTTCCAAGCATTGGAGGCTGCTAGCTGAACTCAATTTGCTGAGGGTGTAATTGTAGAACTTGCAGCGCTCTTGAATGGCAGAAATTGTATCAAGTAATTTAGTTTCTTTATCTGTTTCCAGACGCCTGAACAAATCAGGCAGTAATTCAGGGCTAGCAATTTTACCCAGAGCTTTAGCCGCACTCCCACGAACAGAAGAGTCTTCATAGTTGAGGGCTTTAACTAACTCTGGAATAGCGGCATCTGAGCCAATTTTACCCAAAGCATCAGCCGCACTCTTACGAACATAATATTTTTCATCGTTGAGGGCTTTAACTAACTCTGGGATAACGGCATCTGAGCCAATTTTACCTAGAGCATCAGCCGCCCTCCAACGAACATCAGAGTCTTCATCGTTAAGGGCTTTAACTAACTCTGGGATAGCGGCATCTGAGCCAATATTACCCAGAGCATCAGCCGCACTCCAACGAACATCAGAGTATTCATGTTTGAAGGCGATAACTAACTCTTTGATAGCGGCATCTGAGTCAATTTTACCCAAAGCATAAGCTGCACTCCAACGAACATCAGAGTCTTCATCGTTGAGGGCTTTAAGTAACTCTTTGATAGCGGCATCTGAGCCAATATTACCCAGAGCATTAGCCGCACTCCAACGAACATCAGAGTTTTCATCGTTGAGGGCTTTAAGTAACTCTGGGATAGCGGCATCTGAGCCAATTTTACCTAGAGCATCAGCCGCACTCCAACGAACATCAGAGTCTTCATAGTTGAGGGCTTTAACTAACTCTGGAATGGCTTTCTTAGATTTTGTTATCTTCAATAGCTGAATTTTGAGTAACTGAGGAATTGCTAACCCAGCCACTAAACTCACTGTTTGTGCCTGAAACTCTGGTTTTACCACCCCTGCCAGCCTTGCCCCCAGCAGCAAATCCACTTTTAAGGCTAACTCGACCACTTGCACCGCCTGTGCCTCATCCTCCACCAACTCCAGCATCAGTGCTAGGGGTTCTGTCCATTTCAGATAATTCAGATAGTCTCGTTTCAAGTCATCATCGCTGAGACCTAACCCCCCTAGCCCCCCTTCCCTAGTAGGGAAGGGGGGAACAGGAACATTACTCCCCTCTCCACTGCTTCGCAGAAGCAAGCTACGTAGGAGAGGGGTTGGGGGAGAGGTTCTTCCTAGGGGGGTCAGCACCTTCAGCAAATACTCAGCCGTGTAATATTCCTGAATCAGTTGGTGTCTAAATTCAATCTGATTGCCTGCCCCCAGTTGAATCAAGTGATGCTTGAGTAAATCTTTCAGCCATTTCAAAGCACGGTTACGAGGTTGCTCTAATCCCTCATCCCGCAGAAATGCTGTCAGAATCTCCTCCGCCTCCTGCTTAGAAATCGCAACTTGCAACTCAGTCCTTTCTCGCCCCTGAGTCATCCTAAACGCAAGCTGTTCCAAGAGTAACTGACACCAGTCCCGCGACTCCTCTGTTACCGGAACATCCTGCTTGAGCTTGTCATAATAACTCCGGACAAACTGGCGAAACACCAATCCCAGATTCGGCGGCACTTTCCCCATTGCCCCAAATAGGGAACACAGCATCCACAGCAGCAGAGGTGTTTCTCCCAACTCTCGCAACCGACTGCCTAACTGCCTCAACATCTGCTCTCCCTGCTGGGGCAGATAAGCGCGGACAAACTGCTGCATCTGCGCTGCACTCAGGGGTTGCATTTCCAGCTTCTTGGCAATATCCAAGTCGCCCCCCACCCCCAAATCCCGCGTCGTGAAAATCATCGGCGTGGCAGCATTTGTCTGGCGAAAAGCCTTTAAATCCCGCCTAGCAGCTTCCGATGGCAATTCATTAATGCCATCCACCAGCAGCAAAAATCGCTTCTCGAACAGCAGCCTTTCAATCTCGGAAGTGTTGAGAAACAATCCATGCTGTTTCAAGAAGTCCCGAATTAAGTCTAGGACGGAGGTTTGGTAGTAGCGCAATTCTACCAACACAGGGATGCGCGAATCCGCCAGGGAATCAATTCCCTGGCTCATAGCTGAAGTCCGTTTCAACGGACTAATTGCAGCGGATTGAGTCGTTTTTAGACGACTTTCGCTATCAGCCGGGAAATTAATTTCCCGGCTGGCTTGCGCTTCCTCCAGCAACAACCGCGCCAGTGCCGTCGATTTCCCCGAACCGGGACGCCCCACCAACAACACATGATCTGCGGCATATTTCCGCAACCCTTCCAGCACCCCCAAACGCTCAATTTCCTGCTTTGTTTCGCCGGGTTGTTCCTTGGCAGGCTGCACCGTCTCCACCATAAAATCAAGCAGTGGCGGTGATTTCTCGTCAACTCGCTGGCGTCCGACCACATCCGTCAGCGTGTAGACTTTCCACCATTGGGCGTATTGATTGCAAAGGGCTTCTAGGTATGGCTTCCAGTCGATCATGCTGTGTGAAAATATAGCTAGGTTGAGGAGGTAGCGATCGCCCCGATTCGTCTTTAATCAATTCGCGGGTTTAAACTCTTGGCAAGGATAAGGCACAATCAAAAAGTCCTCGTGTCAGCTCCCCGTGGCGTAATGCCCTGATTTATCTTAATCTCAGTATCCTCAGACCTGCCCAATGTCTAACCCACCACCCGCCGACTCTCAACCCCAGCCACCAAATACATCAGAATTAGAACTACTCAAACAAGAATACTTTTTTCTGCAAAACACGATTGAAGACTACAACAAGCAAATCTGGGCTATTAAAGCTCTCGGTATCGCTGGTACTGGCGCGGTTGTCACTTTAATGCTCCAGCAGAAATCAGGGGCAGTTCCTTTAATTGGTTGCGCTATTCCCCTATTTTTCTGGATTTTAGAAAGCCAATGGAAACACTTTCAACGCGGCTTTTATCCTCGCATCACGGAGATTGAAACTATCCTGAGCAACGATTATCATCTCCGCAGCCCTGCAATTTTTGGCGGCTGGGCGAGTGCCTTTAAGCGCACACCCGTCCCAAAACGTCGCGGTTATCTGTGGGATGGTTTGCTCAATCGCAGCGTTTTTATCAGTTATGTGCTGGAGATTATATTTCTGTTGCTGCTAGCTGCGATCGCGCCTCGTCTCTGGAAATAACCCGCAAGCGATCGCGTCCCGAAATCTACTATTGAAGTAGTTTAGGTATAAATATGCTCAAATTGTATCAATTTTTCTCTTCTGGTAATTGCTATAAAATTCGTCTTTTATTGACTCAACTAGAAATTCCCTTTGAGAGCATAGAACTGAATATTCTCAAAGGTGAAACTCGGACTCCTGAATTTTTAAGCAAAAATCCCAATGGTCGGATTCCTGTCTTGGAAACAGAATCAGGTCAATTCCTGGCAGAATCCAACGCAATTCTTTTTTATCTGAGTGAAGGAACTGATTTTTTACCAAGCCACCGTTTTGAACGCGCAAAAGTGTTGCAATGGTTATTCTTTGAACAGTATAGCCATGAGCCTTATATTGCTACTTCCCGATTTTGGATTTCTATCCTTAGCAAGGCGGAGGAATATAAGGAAGCACTTAATCAAAAGCGCGAACCCGGTTATGCAGCGCTAACGGTTATGGAAAAACATTTAACAAATTGTAATTTTTTTGCAGGAGAACGCTATACGATTGCTGATATCGGCTTGTTTGCTTACACCCATGTCGCGGATGAAGGTGGATTTGATTTAACAAGATTTCCAGCGATTCAAGATTGGATAGAACGAGTTAAAGCTCAGCCTCGGCACATTAGTATCGCGCAATTATAATAGAGTTCGGTATGGGGATCTCGGATACGCGATCGCTTCATTCGCATCTCGTAATTTAGGTAACTGTACCTAAACAAACCTATCTGTAAAACCATTGATTAGCAGCGCCTACCCTACAACATCTAGTAATAAATTTGGAACCTGCGTAGGCGGGTTTTGTCTGTGTAGGCACGGTTTCTAAACGCTAGCATATTTTTGTAAAAATGGGATAGTTTCTACCCTGATTTAAGTAGCTGATAAGCTATACTGGCTGAAGATAAATTGAAATAATCAAACAATGATAAAGTTTAAAAAAATTAACCGATTTTTGGCTAATATAAGTCTTAGTGTTTTAGTTATTCTTGCCTTATCATTTTTCCTCCTACCCGTCAGTTCAAAACTTCAAGAATCACCGACTTTAGGCGTATTTGAAGAAGTTTGGCAAACTGTCAATGACAACTTTTTTGACCCAAAATTTAATGGGGTTGACTGGAAAGCCATGCGAGAGAAGTATAAACCTTCAGTCAAGCAGGCAAAATCTATTGATGAAGCATCCGTTGTCATCAATCAAATGCTAGCTGAGTTGCATACTTCTCATATAGGCTTTTATCCGAAGTCACAACCCGCTTACTACCAACTTTTGGGTATATTTAATCAAGGTCATTTCTTAGAAAAAATACAAAAGTTATTTCCCAAAGGCTTAGAGTACACCGGAATTGGAGCTTTCACTAAAGAGATCGATGGGAAGACCTTTATCACTGGTATTCTTGATAACAGTTCTGCTGCTCAAGCGGGACTCAAAGTAGGCGACCAAATATTAGCAGTTGATGGCAGTCAGTATCAGCCAATCGAATCTTTTGTTAACAAAGCAGGGAAACAAGTTAGTATATCGATTCAACGAACTCCCGATGCAAACAGCAAGAAGAATGTAACTGTAGTTCCAAAAAGAATAAAGCCTACTACAGTTTTCTTGGACGCGATGCGGTCGAGTATTGAAATAATCGAAAGCAATGGTAGAAAACTAGGCTATGTACATATCTGGTCGTATGCTGGCGCTCAATATCAGGAATTACTGGAAGAAGAAATTGCTTATGGACGCTTTAAAGATGCAGATGGGTTAATTTTAGACCTAAGAGACGGCTGGGGTGGTGCTACTCCGAATTATCTAAGTATTTTTTCCGAAAAAGTTCCAGTATTAACCCAAATTCCTAGAGATGGGATAAAAACCACCTTAGATTATCAATGGAGAAAACCCGTTGTCATGCTAGTGAATAAGGGAACCAGAAGCGGGAAAGAAATTTTAGCTTATGGTTTTGAGCAGTATGGAATTGGAAAAGTTGTTGGTAGTCAAACAGCAGGAGCAGTTGTGGCGGCTCGTCCTTTCTTGCTCAAAGATGGTAATCTTCTTTATCTGGCGGTCGTTGATATTTATGTGAATGGAGAACGCTTAGAAGGCAAGGGCGTGAAACCAGATATCGAAGTGCCGTTCCAGTTAGAATATTCTCAGGGAAGCGACCCTCAAAAAGCGAAAGCTTTAGAGGTTCTAGCTGAAGCTGTTAAGAATCAGAATCGAGGGGCATAATTGCATTGATAACCTCTTGTAGAGACGCGATTAATCGCGTTTCTACTATAGCAATCCTATTTGATTTGCGAACATATTTTTTTAAACGAACCGCAAAGACGCCCTAGCGGAGCCATGCGCGTTAGCGCTATAGAGCGCGAAGAAAAGATAGAAAGAGAGAGTTTACAACTTATTTAGGATTGCTATATCTCTTTCTACTATCTCAAAATCCGCTCAATCATCCCGTTGGCTTGCGAACTATAGCCGCCGCCAAACAAATTAAAGTGGTTGAGGATGTGATAGAGATTGTAGAGGGTTTTCCGGCGCTCGTAGCCTGGATCTAGAGGAAATACTTCGTTATAGCCGCGATAAAAGGCTGCGGGGAAGCCACCGAAAAGTTCTGTCATGGCGATATCAACCTCGCGATCGCCATAATACGCCGCCGGATCGAAAATGAGGGGTTCTCCCGATGCCGTAAAGCCTGCATTTCCCCCCCACAAATCGCCGTGAACTAGAGATGGTTGAGGATGATAATCCGCTAGCAGTTCGGGAATTGCTGCCAGCAATTGCTCCTGTTGGGGAAAATGACCGCCGCGACGCTTTGCTAGCTGAAACTGATAGCCGAGACGATGCTTGGCATAGAATTCCGCCCAATCTGCTGTCCAATTATTGATTTGTGGCGTCGAACCAATCGTGTTATTTCTATCCCAGCCAAAGGCGTCTTTTTCAGCGCATTTGTGCATCGCCGCTAACTTCCGTCCCATTTCTTCCCAAGAATGGGAGTCGCCGCGCCCCATTTCCAGCCACTCCAGTACGATATAGGCAGAATTCCCGCTGGTGCCCCAGCCAATCGGTTTTGGAACCCGAATCGTGTGAGTTTCCTGCATTTGCTGGAGTCCCAGCGCCTCCGCCTCAAACATATCAACCAAAGACGCTTGGTTGATTTTGATGAAGTAGGTGCGTTGCCCATCGCTGACAGCATAGCCTTGATTGATGCAACCACCACTCACCGACTGCCGCTGCTGACTTTGAAACTTTTCACCCGTTAGGCGAGTGATTTGAGCGTCTATTTCTGTCCACATGGGAGAAATTTTAACCCAGAGTCACGCGAAGGTACGCGAAACAAGATTGACTTCTTTGCGTACCTTTGCGTTAACCTTTGCGTACCTTTGCGTTAAAAAACCTAGCTAGCTGGCTTGATCGCAACCACACCATAAGCATCACAAGAGAGATACTGTTGAGCTGCTGACTGGAGATCCGCCGCTTCCAACGCTTGAATCCGAGCCGGATAATTCAAGGCTGGAGCCAAATCACCCATCATGGTTTGATAGTAGCCGTATAAGTTAGCGCGATCGCTCGGCGTTTCATTCCCAAAGACAAACCGATTCGCTACTTGCGTCCGGAAGCGGGAAATCTCTGCCTCACTCGCGGGTTCTGTCTGGAGGGTGCGAATATGAGCAAGAATCGCCGCTTCTACCTCTGCCAAATTCTCTACCGGCAACTGCGCGCCAATATAGAAGACGCCTTGATGCCGATGGCTCATATTGCTCACCCCAATATTCGTCACCAGGTGCCTGTCTTCCCGCAAATCTCGGAACAGCCGCGACATCCGACCTTGTCCCAGAATCACGCTCAACACATCCAGCGCGTAAGTATCGGATAAGTGCGTCATTCCAGGCACTCGCCACATCATCACTAACCGCGCTTGCTGCAAGCTTTCATCAACATACTCGCGGCGGACAATTTCCCTAAAAGCAGGTTCGGGAGTGAGGGTTGAAGCGATCGCTTCCTGACTTTTGACTTCTGGCGGCTGAGTGCTGACGCCTATCTCCGTCAAGCCCTGTGCCACAATTTCAATTAATTCCTCAACCGGCAAATTGCCCACAACTGCCGCTGTTATCGATTTGGGTTGATACTGACTGGCGTGGAAATCGCGCATCTGCTGCGCCGTCAGCTGCTCAATCACCGCTGCTGGGCCGAGTACCTGACGGCGGTAGGGCAGGGTGTCAAATGCCACCTCCATCGCCCGCTGGTAAGTCCGGCGGCGAGGATTGTCTTCCGAGCGGCGAATTTCTTCTAAAACGACCAATCGCTCTCTTTGAAAGGCATCCTCTGGAATGCTGGGATTTAGCACTACATCTAGTTGCAATGGTGCCAAATGGGCAAAATCTTTGGGAGCTGTTGTGATGTAGTAGTGGGTATAGTCCTGACTGGTGGCTGCGTTTGTTACGGCACCCCGCTCTTCAATCAGTCGCTCGAATTCTCCACTGTTGAGCCTTGGCGTCCCCTTAAACACCATGTGTTCTAGAAAGTGAGCCATGCCGTTGATGGGGTCTGGCTCATCGGATGAGCCGACATTAATCCACACGTTTAGGTTAACGGCTTCGACGGGCATCTGCTCCGCCACAATCGTTAAACCGTTAGGCAGGCGGTGGAGAGTAGGGGCGTTGAGTGGCGTAGATTTGAGCAGAGTTGAGGTCATGTGTTCTTCGTCGCTGGGCTATTTCTCCTTTTATCTTACTCAGTCTGCACCTATCTCCTCAGCCAGCTCCCCAGCATTGCGCGATCGCTCTCTAGATGTTTTTAAAAAGTTTCCCGCTCCTTTCGCCTTTAACACATATTTCCTTTCCGTGCCATTTTTTAAAGTTAATTAAGAAAGTCAATCATTCTTTAAAATTTTGCTTATTGATTAAACTTTGTTTATTTATGTATTGGGAAATACCTTTATTATGAAAGATTCATTCTAAATTTTTAAAAGTTTGAAATAAAGTCTGTAAGTTTAGATAAATTTAAGAAGTTAAAAAGCTTTATCAGTCTAAAGACAGATACTATGGTTTAGTCTGATAGACCAGACTAAAGCTTCATTTAACTGGAGTCAGTTGTACTCATGCTGAGTGGATTTTCAGGAAGTA
Source organism: Trichocoleus sp. ST-U2 (assembly GCF_039961875.1). NCBI lineage: Bacteria > Bacillati > Cyanobacteriota > Cyanophyceae > Leptolyngbyales > Trichocoleusaceae > Trichocoleus > Trichocoleus sp. ST-U2. The sequence goes on from NZ_JAMPJY010000001.1 coordinate 239,234, forward strand.
CAAATACCATCATTGCATCTGGTTATTATACAACTGCGTTTTTGATTTATCGCGGTTTTCTTCGAGGGCAGCATCTACTCAGCAATCCATTAGTACTCGTAACTGTAGCAATCTTCTTGAGCTGTGCTATAGAACATTCAGTGCAGCTTTTAACATTAGTCTTCGGTGGGCAAAACGGCTCTCCAATGATACTGACAATTCAGGGAGGAGTTGTTCTAATCATGGCTTTAGTCGTGGGAGCTTTCATGGCTCTGAGGCGTTACTACTCGCTCCTGGTTGAAAACTTCCGAATCCAAAAAAACACGAAAAATCAACTGGCTCAGGCTAAGGCTGAGTTGGAAAGAGCGAACGCCAATTTGGAAGTTTTGGCAGCTCGTGCTAAAAACTTATTGCAGACAAATCAACAATTAGAAAGGGAAATAATTGAACGCAAACAGGCACAAAAAGCAACGGCACATACTCATGATTTATTGAATTCCATCGTAGAAAATCTGCCAATTGGAATTTTTATTAAAGAAGTGAATGAATTGCGATTTGTATTCTGGAACAAAGCCAACGAGGAACTCACTGGTTATTCTCAGGAAGAAGTATTAGGCATGAACGACTATGGCATTTTCCCGCCAGAGCAAGCTGATTTCTTCACAAGTCGCGATCGCGAAGTGTTGGCATCTGGGAAACTTCTGGAGATTCTGGAAGAGCCAATCCAGACAAAACATCAAGGTTTGAGGATTCTGCACACTAAAAAAATCCCGATTTTCGACGAAGCGGGAACTCCCCAATATTTGTTGGGCATTTCCGAAGATATCACCGAGCGCAAGCAAGCACTGGAGACTTTAGGAGAATCGGAAGCTGCACAAAGCAGCGAGATCGCAGCTCTGCAACAACAAGCAGTCCAGATGAAAAAAGCGATGCAGACGTTGCAAAGCAGTCAATCCCAACTGGTTCAGAACGAGAAAATGTCCAGTCTGGGGCAGTTAGTTGCGGGTATTGCTCACGAAATTAATAATCCAGTTAGCTTTATTTACGGCAATCTCGCTTACGCAGATCAATACACCCAAAATTTGCTGCATCTTCTACAACTTTACCAGCGTTATTATCCCGATCCAGTCCCAGAAATCGAAGCGTATAAGGAAAATATCGATCTAACTTTTGTCATAGAAGACCTATCGAAGATACTCTCTTCCATGAAGCTAGGAGCAGACCGCATTCGCCAGATTGTTCTGAGTTTGCGGAATTTTTCTCGGCTCGATCAAGCAGAAATGAAGGCGGTCGATATTCATGAGGGGTTAGATAGTACGCTGCTGATTTTACAGCATCGAATGAAAGCCAAAGGGGGAAATCAGGGAATTGAGCTGATCAAAGAGTACGGCGATCTTCCGCTTGTGGAGTGTCATGCTGGACAGATGAACCAGGTGTTTATGAATATCCTCAACAATGCGATTGATGTTTTAGAGGCGTACAGCTATCAGCACTTAGCGATCGCAACCATCGAGAATTTGCATACGCACTCTCTTCAGTTAGGTCAAACTCCCCCCATTTCCAATACTCAAGTGCCAGTTGCTTCGATTAGAATTCGCACTGAGGTTGTCGAAATTAATGACTGTCCTCAGGTGGTGATTCGGATTCGAGATAATGGCTCTGGCATCCCCCCAGAGGCGATAACACGACTATTTGACCCTTTCTTCACCACTAAACCTGTTGGCAAGGGGACAGGCTTGGGTTTATCCATTAGCCATCAAATTGTGGTCGAGAAGCACGGCGGGGTTCTAACGTGTTCCTCAGAACCCGGACAAGGAACAGAGTTTTACATTGAAATCCCGATTGTTCATCGTCGAGTGCGAACCTGTCAGGAAGCCGAAACTTAATGTAACGTAATATTAAGTCTCGGAAGAGGGAATCCTCGTTCTCAATTCATGCCAAGCTGTCATGTTGTCGTTATCGGTGCTGGAATTGGTGGTCTCACGGCTGGGGCATTACTGGCTCGTCGAGGCTACTCAGTCTTAGTTTTGGATCAAGCTCTGGTGCCTGGTGGATGTGCTTCCACGTTCAAACGCAAAGGATTTACCTTTGATGTGGGAGCGACCCAGGTGGCTGGACTGGAACCGGGGGGGATTCATCACCGGATTTTTCAGGAACTCGGAATTGAGTTACCAGCAGCGACGCCTTGCGATCCAGCTTGTGCCGTGTATCTACCGGGAGAAACCGAACCGATTAACGTCTGGCGCGACCCCCAAAAGTGGAAGGCGGAGCGAATTCGGCAGTTTCCCGGAAGCGAACCATTTTGGGAGTTGTTGGCGACTTTATTCCGAGCCAGCTTTGCATTTCAATCGCGCGATCCGGTGCTACCGCCGCGAAATTTGTGGGACTTATGGCAACTGGTATCGGCGGTTCGTCCCGATACTTTGATTACTTTGCCCTACACTTTTTTGACGGTGGGGGACGCTTTGCGGGGATATGGATTGGGGGATAATCAGCGTCTGAGGACGTTTCTCGATTTGCAGCTCAAGCTTTATTCTCAGGTGGATGCTGAAGAAACGGCTCTGCTCTATGCAGCAACAGCTTTGAGTGTTTCCCAGGAGCCGCAGGGACTATTTCATCTCCAAGGCAGTATGCAGGTGTTGAGCGATCGCCTAGTCTCCTCTTTAGAGAGAGATGGTGGCAAGCTGTTGATGCGCCACACCGTTGAACGTATCCACACCACAAATGGCAAAGCCACTGGTGTCGTCATTCGCAATCAAAAAACTGGCGCTGTCTGGACGGAACCCGCCGACCACGTTGTTGCCAATGTCACCGCGCAAAATCTGGTACATTTGTTGGAAGCCGAGACACCAGAGGGAATTCCTAGTTCGCAACCCAAAACCCAAAATCGCTATCGTCGTCGAGTCGATAAACTTCCCCCATCGTCGGGAGCATTTGTAGTGTATCTCGGTGTCGATCGAAGCGCGATTCCCTCAGGATGTCCGCCTCATTTGCAGTTTCTCTACGATTATGACGGCCCGATTGGAGAAAATAACTCCCTATTTGTCTCAGTGAGCCACCCTAAAGATGGTCGCGCCCCAGAAGGTAAAGCAACTATCATTGCGTCTTCCTTCGTTGACACTCGGAATTGGTGGCAATCTGAAGATTATAAACAGCGAAAGCAACAATATACCGAGGAAGCGATCGCTCGTCTGAGCCAATTTTTTCACTTGACACCAGAAACCATCGTCCATCAAGAAGCCGCTACACCCCGCACCTTTGCCCGCTTCACAGCACGCGATCGCGGCATTGTCGGCGGGATTGGTCAGCGAGTTTCCACCTTTGGTCCCTTTGGCTTTGCCAATCGCACACCCGTGAATCATTTGTGGCTAGTAGGAGATTCCACCCATCCCGGCGAAGGAACCGCAGGCGTCAGCTACTCCGCCCTCACCGTGGTGCGCCAAATCGAAAATACCAAGAATTGATTCAGATGCAATTGTTACAAATATAGCAATCCTATTTGAGTTGTGAGCCAGCCTTTCAGATCCCCGACTTCTTTCTCGAAGTCGGGGATCTCGCGTTTACGAATCATTTAGGACTGGATCTAAGTGTTATTAATATGCGCGGTAATTCCGTTTAAAGCTTACAGAAAACCAGAATACCTCGGCTAAGGTAAAGGCATACTGATTTTCTGTAAGGCAATCAGCGACGTAAAACTCAATCGGATTCGACAATCGACCCGCTATTAAACGCTACCCTTTTTTAGCCCTCGTTACGAGTACCGCCCTGTTGTGGCGTGCTTAGTTCCAACAAATCCGGTGTAGCAAAAAAGCCAAAGTACACCGCGATCGCGGCGGTGACTGCATGAAGCCAGACATCGTTGCCAAAGATTGGGATCAAGCCCAAGGTTGACTGGGTAGCCGGAAAAAGCCCCATTAGCGTTAGCACCCCATAGAAAATTCCCAAAACTCCACTATAGAGACGAGAACTGTCTAAGGCGATGGATGCAAAAATTCCCAGAAGTCCTACGACAAGGTGAACAACATTATGTAAGACATTGATGGGGAATAACCCCAGTAAGTAACCGTATCCACTTGTGTATCCAAGACCCGCCATATCAGGCGTAACCGTAGGCGCTTTCACAAAGGCGGGAATAAATCCCATTACACCACAAAGGAAAAAGAAAATGCCGATAATTAACGCAAATTTTTGCGCTGGGTTCATGCCTTTCATCATTAAATTCCCGTACAAATTTGTATTTAATCTAAGCAGGATTATCAGCTCATTCGACTTTCCTAAGGAAGAGGTCTTGAATCTACCCAGAGAAAGGGTTTATGTTAAAGGCGAATGTAGCCGATCGTACAACTGTAGCCAACTTAGACTACCAACCTACACGGATCGCTTGGCTTGTCTTAATTTAAGTAAGTGTTTGTAAATTAGATTTGTAAATTCGATGAATACAAAGAGGCGCTGTTAGAAATTAATTAACGCAAATTAGATAGCAGTGTACCCTTCACTACAATTAGATAATTCTGGGTATTGAGGCGGTTAAGGTAGGTAAAAATATCACCACTGGCAACAATTAAACTTACTCCGAAGGTCAAAACAATATGCGTAGATTGGGAAGACGAGTGAGATCCGTGCAGGCTGCGCTAAAACCACAATTAATCCGGCAACTCAAAGCTGAAAAAGCTAAACTACTGCACAAATATCATAATTTGCTGGCTAACCCATTGAGCGCAGACATTGTTGTTAATTCCCGCGATACCACCAAACGCAAAGCTGCCGAAGCTGCACTGAATCAAGCGAACGAATCCTTAGAAATTCGAGTCAAGGAACGTACCACTGCATTAACACAAACCAACAAGCAATTGCGGCAAGAAATTATCGAAGGCAAAAAAGCTTTGGATGCGTTGCGAGAAAGTGAAGAATGGTTCCGTTGTTTGAGTAGCTACTCGCCAGTGGGGATTTTTTTGGCAAATATGGAGGGGTGCTGCATCTACACAAATCTCCGCTGTCAAGCCATCTGTGGCTTCACCTTGGAGGAGAGTTTGCAAGAAGGGTGGTTGCAGTTTGTTCATCCAAGCGATCGCGATCGCGTCTTTGCAGATTGGTTAACACATACTCGTGAACGGAGAGAATACTCTGACGAGTTTCGCTTTCAAACTAAGGAAGGAATTGTGCGTTGGGTTCGCGTTCAGTCTTCACCGATGTTCTCCGATCGAGGAGAATTTATCGGTCATGTTGGAATTTTAGAAGACATTAGTGAAAGCCTGCGACACGCTACGCTACGCCAGCAAGCAGAGGAACAGCTAACACAGCAACGCAGCCAGCAGAAAGCCATCCTCGATAACATTCCCCATTTAGCTTGGTTAAAAGACAAAGAAAGCAGATTCATTGCCGTCAATGAGGCATTTGGTAACGCCTGCGGACTCGAACCAGAAGACTTAATTGGGAAGACAGATTTAGATATTTGGCATCCAGATTTAGCCGAAAGATATCGAGAGGACGATCGAGAGGTGATGAAAATCGGCAAGCGCAAGCGTGTCGAAGAACCCGCAGTCTACCAAGAAGGAAAAATGCTATGGACAGAAACAATTAAAACCCCAATTTTTAATAACACCGGGGAGGTAATCGGAACAACCGGGATTGCAGTCGATATCACCGAGCGCAAGCAGTCAGAGGAAGCACTCCACCGCCGCGAACAAGAGTTTAAAGCACTGGCTGACAATTCCCCTGATATCATTTCCCGATTTGGCAAAGAATTGCAACATTTATATGTCAATTCCGCTATAGAACGAGCAATCGGAATATCCCCACAAATCTTTATCGGCAAAACTCATCCAGAGTTAGGAATCCAACCAGAAATTTATATTCCTTTTCAACAAATTCTTCAAGATGTGTTTACAACAGGTCAGCCACACGTTTTTGAAAGCAAGTCCTCAGTCAGCGGAAAATGCTATCAAGCTCGTATCGTCCCAGAATTTGCTTTAGATGGGTCAGTGGAGTCTGTGTTAAGTGTCGCTCGTGACATTACTGAGCAAAAGCAGACAGAGGAAGCGCTCCGGGATGCACTTCAGAGACTAAACTTCCATTTTGAAAACTCACCCCTAGCGGTCATAGAGTGGGATTGTAATTTTCGGGTGTCGCGTTGGTCATCGGAAGCAGAAAAAATCTTCGGGTGGAAAGCAGAGGAAGTCATTGGCAAACATCCCGCTGAGTGGCAGTTTGTCTTTTCTGAAGACGTGCCAACTGTCGATAGCGTTATTCAGCGGCTAATCGATAGCAGCGAACAGCGTAATGTTTCCCGCAACCGCAATTACACTAAGAATGGTTCGGTTGTTTATTGCGAATGGTACAACTCGGCATTATTAGATAAATCGGGCAATTTAGTATCAGTGCTGTCTCTAACTCTGGATGTAACTAAGCGCAAACAGATGGAGGAAGCGTTGCGGGAAAGCGAAACCCGCTTCCGGATTATGGCTGACAACGTGCCTGCCTTGATTTGGATGTCAGACCTTAATTACAAAGGAACATTTTTCAACAAAGCTTGGTTAGATTTTACAGGACGCAATCTTGAACAAGAACTGGGCAACGGTTGGTTAGAAAGTGTACATCCTGATGATTTACGATGTTGCTTGGACACCTATAAATCAGCCTTCAATACTCGCCAACCAGTGCGAGTGGAATACCGCCTCAAGCGTGCTGATGGGAATTATCGCTGGGTTTTAGATACGGGGATTCCGCGCTTCACACCTGATGGCAGCTTTGCGGGTTACATCGGCTCGTGCATAGATATTACGGAGCGCAAACAGGCAGAAGAAGAGATTTTGAATGCTTTGGCAAAAGAGAAAGAACTGAGCGAACTGAAATCTCGCTTTGTCTCTATGACTTCTCACGAGTTCCGCACGCCTTTAAGCATTATTCTGTCTTCTTCCGAATTACTAGAATATTATGGCGATCGCTGGACTCAAGAAGAAAGATTAGAACAACTTCATCTCATTCAATCCTCTGTTAACCACATGACCCATTTGTTAAATGATGTGCTGACATTAGGGAGAGCCGACGCAGCAAGATTAAACTTTAATCCGGTATCCCTTGACCTAATTGAATTTTGTCGGACAATTATTGCCGAAATACAACTTACCGCGAGCCGTGGGCATAAGATTATCTTTACCAGTCGATACCAATTTCTGAGTGTTGGTATGGATAGAATGTTGCTGCGACAAATTTTAAATAATTTGCTCTCGAACGCTATTAATTATTCACCAAATAACAGCAATATTTATTTTGAAGTTACTTCCCAAGACGGAGAGGCTATTTTGGAAATACAAGATGAAGGAATCGGGATTCCTCTAGCAGATCGATCCCGATTGTTTGAACCGTTTCACCGGGGCACAAATGTTAGTAACATCAATGGTACGGGATTAGGACTGGCAATTGTTAAAAGGTGTGTAGACTTACATCAGGGTAGGATAATAGTAGCTAGTAAAATTGGGCTTGGCACGACATTTAAAGTCGTTCTTCCTTTAAATAACAGATTGACGAGTCAGACCTGTGAAAAAGATTCTGGTGATTGAAGATGAGCCAGCAGTTAGAAGCAACCTTCTCAAACTCCTCAAGGCTGAGGAGTTTGATGCCATTGGTGCGGAAAACAGTTTGGTGGGAGTGCAGTTAGCGAGGGAACACGAACCCGATTTAATTATTTGTGATATCATGATGCCTGATTTTGATGGTTACAGCGTGCTAACTCAATTGCGCCAAGACCAGGTAACGGCAATGATTCCGTTCATTTTTCTTACCGCTAAAACGGAGAGAGAAGACTTGCGCCAAGGGATGCAACTGGGAGCCGATGATTATCTGACGAAGCCGTTTACCAGAGCAGAATTGCTAGGCGCGATCGCTACTCGGCTAAAAAAACAAGAAGCTGTGACACTCCTGCAAGGGAAAATCCAAGAACTCCAGCAGCTCAATATTCAAAAAGATGATTTGCTTGCTAGAGCTTCTCACGATTTGCGAACCCCTCTAGCCAACATGAAGCTGATTATCCAAATGTTGGAAATCATTTCTAATGAAGAACAACAGCAACACTATAGAGCGCTATTAGAAGCTGAATGTATTCGGGAAATAGAACTAGTTAATAATATCTTAGATTTGCATCGTTTAGGAGCGGAAAAAAAATTAATTTCTCCAGAAACTTTAATTCTAAAATACTGGCTTCCGACTTTAATTGAGCCATTTAAACCAGGAATAGCTCAGCGCCAGCAAATTTTTAATATTGATTGTTCTCCCGCTCTTCCTCCACTGATTTCAGACCGACTTTGTCTGGAGCAAATATTAATAGAGTTGATTGGAAATGCTTGTAAATATACCCCCTCTTTTGGTGAAATATCCATTAGTGTCTATGTGGATTATTCAATAAATATTAATTCAAACTCAAATTCAAGAGTAAACTTTAAAATTACCAATCAAGCAGAAATTTTAAATACAGAATTACCTCGAATTTTTGAAAAATTTTACCGCATTCCTAATGGTGATATCTGGAAAGAGGGAGGAAGTGGATTAGGGCTATATTTAGTGCAAAATTTGGTCGAAAAAATAGGAGGAACCATTCAGGCTCAAAGCACACAAGGATGGACTACATTTACCGTGCAACTACCCATTCAGACAAGTGCTTAAGTAGAAAAATGTAATTAAATACCAATTGACATAGGTACTAGGATATCGGTGATTTCTCCTTTCCTGGCGCACCCTGGAAGGTTTGTCATTACCTTAAGCATAAGGACATATTGCACCATTCGCAGGAAGCTGAGAGTCTGCTTTGCAATTCAGTCCAAAGCTCATAGCTTAAGTTCATTGAAATGGACTTAAATTTCTACTTAGTCTTCTAAGAGAAGACTTGCTTCTGTTAGCAAGGGGTTGAAACTAGAGACAGGTAATGCGAGTAGTACAAAATGTAAGTTGAAACAGACTAATTTTATAAAAATTCAGTTTTTTAAACCATTCTCTGAGCAATTAGAAGGGAAATTTTATTCTCTGGTGGGATTGAAACAAAGCTCAAGTTTCAACACAAGTGGATAATGACACGACCTGGAAGGATAGGCAAATTAGAACTATTTGAGGCAAAAACTGCGATTCTGTGTAAGATGTAACAAAAATTCTACACAGCAATTTCTCTACTGCATAACAATAAGTAATAGTGGCTTCAGCCTGTTTTTTTCAGAAACAGCTACAGACAAGTTTATGTACGTCTATCGCACCTCCCAATTTAACCGAAAGACTCTGTGCTATGGTGTTCAGGCTCAAGTAGATAAATTATGCAACGAACTTGAGCCTTTGAGTATTGATGAGTCACAGGCACGTTTTGAGAGGGTTTATCCCTACTTAAAGCGGAGAGGGGAAAACAATTTACGCCTCATTGCCAGAATTCGACCCGTACAGGATGATCTGGTGCTGTGCCTACTAGACATTTTTCTCCGTGGCTCTAAAGAATACAAAAAGTTCCTGCGAACCCCAGAAGAGTACGGCAAAAAGAATCTCGACTGCCAATTAGATGAGGAAGCACTAACTGGTTGGCTTCAACAACAGCAACCGTCAGCCAGCAACGTGTCTTCAAGACGCGAACCGCTTCCAGACGATTTGCTTCCCTGGCTAGAACCTCCAGGCTGGGAGATAGAAAAGGATAAAGACTCTTGGGCAATCCTCTACGAAAGTGATGAGTGGATTGCCAAGTTCAAGAGTCCAGAAATCGGAGAAGACTGGGAAATTTACTATCAAATTATCTCTGGAATAGAAGAAAAATCGAGGAACGCTGAGAAAATTGCTGCATGGCCTGGTGTGTATTTGTGCGGTGAAAATAATTGCTATGTGCTATTTAGCCAACTTGAGACCGCCGATAAACCGCCTCGAAAAGTATTATTTCTCCTAGCATCTTTTACTCATCGACCTTCTACAGAAGAAATAGCCCAAATAGGGGAGGCAACTAATTTATTTAATGGTTCTAAAAATGTTTTATCTAAGCCTTTAACGCTGGATGAACTCACTCCCTTTGCGCGACGGTCTTATCCGAGTTACTTAGTAACAGATCAACAAAGTTGGCTTGCAATTCAAAGAGGCGCAGAAGTAAATCTAGCTCTTTCAGCAGAAGAAGAGGCAATTCTTAACTCTGTGTCAACAACATCAGCACGGGAAAATAATTGTCTGCCGCTTTTCTTAAATGGGCGGGCGGGTAGCGGTAAATCCACCATGCTGCTGTATTTGTTTGCAGATTATTGCTATCGAAAATATTACTACGAACCGGGAAAAGAACTTCCAGGAAAGCCGCTTTTTCTTACTTATAATAAGCGGCTATTAGAGGTAGCTAAAGAGTTTGTGCGCTGTCTGCATACATTCCATCACCGCTTTGTAGCAGCTCGAACAGAAGGTTCGGAAATCCCCGATGTCAGTGCCTTCTTTCAGCCGTTTGGGACATTTCTCTTAAACTTACTCCCTTTAGAAGCAGACGATGCGTCACTGGCTAACCGGATGAGCCAGCAACCTTACTCTGCGGGAAACCCTACCGGCTACCGGCATACACTCCAGGAACGTTTCGATTCTCAGAAATACATTTCTTTCCATCGCTTTCGACAGCTTTACCGAGACTCAAAGCTGCCACAAGCACAGGTGTATTCCCCAGAACTTTCCTGGCACGTTATTAGAACTTTCATCAAGGGGTACAGTCTCCGGTACATGACTCCAGAAGACTACCAGGATGAAGTGCCGACTCAGGAACGCACTGTTCCAGCCGCTCAATTCCAAGAAATTTATAAAACCATCTGGGGACGTTGGTATAAGCGGCTAACAACCGAGCTAGGGTACTGGGACGATCAAGACTTGATTAGATTGGTGCTGGAACTCAAGTGTTACCGTGCTCAGTACACCGCTATTTTCTGCGACGAGGCGCAAGATTTCACCCGGCTGGAGCTTCAGTTAATTATGCGGCTGTCTGCATTCTCTCAGTGCGATCTGGGATACCAGCCTATGCGTAATTTGCCTTTTGCTTTTGCTGGAGATCCTTTCCAAACCTTGAACCCGACGGGATTTCGTTGGGAGAGCGTACAGGCAGCATTTTACAATGAAGCGATCGCAGCACTCGATCCCACACAGCGATTAAATCTGCGGATGAATTTCCCGGAGCTGAAGTCTAACTATCGCTCTTGTACTGCGGTGGTGCAAGTGATTAACCTAATCCAATTGTGTCGTCAGGTTCTGTTTAAAATTCCGGCACTTCAGCCGCAAACTGCCTGGAAACAAGGTCACTTTCCCACTCCGCAAAAATTTATTATTGGTCGGAATATTCAAATTGAGCAACTCAAACGCTACCTAAGAGACACGATTATTATCGTGCCTTGTGAGGAAGGAGGAGAGCTTGCCTATGCTCAAAACGATGCAGTTCTTTCTCAAATTTTGGCAGAGATTCCAGAGTCGGAACCGCTCAAAAATGTATTGAGTGCTAGTGCAGTTAAAGGATTGGAATTTAAACGAGTCGTTCTCTACAAATTTGGCGAGGAATGTAACAAAGCTGTCTGGAATCTAGTCAATCGACGGGAAGACTCAAAAGACATTTTGGCAGATCGTTTATACGAATTTGAATTTTTCTTTAATAAACTCTACGTAGCTGCTTCCAGAGCCAAAGAACGTCTATTTGTTGTTGATTCTCAAATCGGAGACCAGCGGCTTTGGGGGGTCACAGAAACTTATTTAGAAGTCCTGTTACAGCAGTCACAAAACCCTGCTTGGCGAGAAAACGTTCAACCCATCCGTTTAGGAAAACCTGAAAGCGCACGGGATCTGCAAGAAGATGACTGGCACTCGATCGCGCAGGAGTTCGAGAGTCGGGGAATGAACTCGGAAGATCCAGATTTCATGAGACGTGCCAGACAGTGTTACAGCGATCGCGCCTACGCTAAAAAAGCAGAAATTTGTGAAGCTTGGGCACTCAAATTTGAGCAGAAATTTAGCGAAGCTGGTCAACGTTTTCTTGTGCTTGGCAAAACAGAAGACGCTTGGGATTGTTTTTGGCAGGGGATGTGTTGGTCAGCATTGTTGAAGCAGTTTGACAAGGCTCCGCCAGGTCGGGAATCAGAGCGGCAAATTGCCCAATTTATGGACAAAAAATTGAGCCAACCTTCTTTAAAGGAGTTCACTCACTTCCTCCAATACTGCATCAAAAGCAACCAGTTGGAGATTCACCGCAACAGCCGACAGTGGAAACTAGCCTTGGAGGAATATGCGACGGGAATTGGGACTTTAATTGCCGGGACAAACCTCCACCCGAATGAGTGGCAGCGATTTGGAGAGGTTCTCGAAGCTTTAGGAGAAGGCTGGAATGGGATGCTCTACCGTGCGGGAACTTGTTTCTACCGCGCCAAGAACTATGAACGTGCCGCGCAATGTTGGGAACGGTGCGATTCTACTCAACAGCGTAAATATTATCTGGCAAAAGCTTCTGTTCTTGGTGTGCCAAATGGTTTGGAGTATTTAGAAAAAGCCGGGGAATCTGAGCAGATTGTTAAGGAGTGGAATCAGGCTGGCAGACCTCATACTCAATTGTGGTTAAAGTATGTTGCGCCAATACTAGAAAAAGGAAAAAGAAAGAGCGGTACGGCAACAAAGGCGAAACAGAAAAAGCGGTAATGAGCGATTAGTTTTTAGATTTTGGCAAAACACCGAATAATCAACTAATGACTAAAAAGAAGGTGAGTTCTCCAGGGACTGAGGTTCTAGACTTTGTTTCCAACCTTGGATTGCCCGTTGAGCGTCGGTGTAGGCAGATGAACCATCGGGGATGTTTTGGGCGATCGCGATCGCTCTTTGTACATCATTCCGAGCCTGATCCTGTGCCATCGCCAACAGTTGATAGCTCCAGCGATTAATCACCTCTCTAGCTTCAGCACCGACTCGCGTCGAGTTACGCACCTGACGAGCCGTTTGAACTGCTTGCGCGATCGCTTCCGGTGTTCCTGGATTCGCTAACTGATAAGCGGACTGCAAAATCTCTTGCGATCGCAGTTCTGTCCGCCAACTTTTAATTTTTTCCTGAGCTTCACCGTAGAGCGCTCGTCCCGATCGAATTTGTCCCGCTGCGGTAATTGCCCCCGGAAGATTACCCGAACTCGCCAAAGCTTGCGCTTGATCCAAATAAGGCTGGTCTTGTACCCGCTCAACTCTGTCTTGCCACCGTCGGATCTTGCCTTGAGCTTCTTGATAGAGCGCTCGTCCCGCTTGAATCTGTCCCGCTGCCGCGATCGCGCCGGAAAGATCCCCTGCATTCGCTAAACCAGTCGCTTGATCCAAATAAGGCTGGTCTTGCATTCGCTCGATTTTGTCAGTCCACTGTCGGATTTTGCGCCTCGCTTCTGTATAAAGAGCGCGTCCTTGACCCACTTGACTCGCTTCGTTAATGGCTTCTTGCAGGGAACTCATATCCCCCAAACTTGCCAGTTGATCGGCGCGAGCGAGATAGGGACGATCTTCTACCGTCTCTATTTGACTCGTCCAGTTATTGACAAGAGATTTTGCTTCTGCGGAGCGGGGATTGGTGCTGGGAACCAGTTGTGCTTCCGCGATCGCTGCGCTTAAGTCACCGACCGTTCCCCCTTTTGCCAGTTCACGCGCCCGATCTAAATGGGCGACATCTTCAATTTCTCGCTGCCAGCGAACAATCAAATCCTGGGCTTTATCGTATAGAGGGCGTCCGGGATTTAGTTTTTGGGCAAGGGCGATCGCATCTTCCAAATCTGAAACCGTTCCCTTCTGAGCGCGAGACTGGGCACTTGCCAAGTCGTTCAAATCTTGCGCTTCGCTTTGTAAATTCAGGCTTTCGGGAATTTTACTGGTAATGAGGATGACCGTTTGCCAGTCTTTTCGATCGAGCGCTTCTTGAGCCATATCGATTAATTTGCGCCCAAATTCTGTCACCGCGCCTTGAGCTTCCTTGTATGCCAAACTGCTGGGCGGAATTGCCTGTGCCAGTTTGATCGCCTCCAACAGATTATCTAATCCTCCGCTCTTAGAAAGTTGGAACGCTTTATCCAACTTGGCGCTTTCTTCCCGCGCCGACTGAATTAGATTCACCAGTTGATCGTACTTGGTTGTTGCCCAGTAGGTATTGCCGATATAGACCAGTTGCACGGCATCGCGAAAAGCCTGAGTCCAGTTAGACTCGCGCACCTCGTCCTCGGCTTTTTTGTAAAGGCCTTCTGCCTTCGACCAGATGGATTGCCAGCGATTTACGCGCTCATCCACCAACTTGTACGCTGGTACGCCCGTGGGGATTTTGCGAGCCATTGCGATCGCTTCCGCCAATTGACCCGCTTGGAAGGATTCCTCTCCCAATTTCAAAATCTCCCGCGACCACTCTTCCAGATGCTTGTCAATTTCTGGGCGTAGCGGGTGATCTTCTGGCAAACCATTCACCAGCGCGATCGCTTCTAGCAAATCTTTTGCCGTCTGCTTAGAAGCCGCTATCTGAGCGCAGCTGAGGCGCAGCGATGCCGAAGCCGTAGGCCAAAAAATGGCTGGGCAGTTGGGAAGCGCTGGCAGGTTAAACAACAGCGCTACCGCTGTAAAACCCAGCCCCCCAGAGAGCAGCACCACCAAGATGCCCCAGAATGCCCAGCTAGTCGGCAAGCGTAAAAAACGTTTAGGTCGAGGTGGCTTGGGTGCTTCTGACGGAGAGTTCGGCAGTGTAGCCGGAATTTGCTGACCCCCCTCTGCTGGTGCAGTACTACCCGCCGGACGCTGAGGACGATCCGTTGGTGGAGGAAGTGGCTGTTTCCCCGGACGCGGTGCTTTTCTGGGGACGGGCTGAGAGGAGTTCTCGCTCGTGTGTGGTTTGCGATCGCTCGGACGCCCAGACGCAGGTACTCGTTTTTGGGATGTCCACCCAGCCGAATTTGAAGACTTGCCGCTCCGCCCGCCATCTGGAATTTCGGGATTTCTAGTCATAGCTTATTCACACCACAACGCGCTTCGCCTGGGACGAATGCTTTTTAGCACAGGCAGTAGTTGCAATCCTACTCCCCTCAGCCGCAAAAAGCTATATTCTCATCCAGAAGTCAAAATCTATAATTCATCATTCACAAGGAAATTTTCAATTCAGCTACAGAATCTAGAATTTTTTCTTACCTTGTGACTTCTAACTTCTGATTCCTAAACAGACTCGGCACGTAAATCCTCAATCAGCGCCGCCAATTCGTCACTGCTGGCGTTGTAAACCTCTCCACAAAAATGGCAAGTCGCTTCGGCTCCATCATCTTTTTCAATCATGTCTTGCAGTTCGGCTTCGCCTAGCATCTTCAAAGCACCCAAGACACGGCTCATCGAGCAACCACAGTGAAATTGCAGCATCTGGACTTCTGGTAGGATGACCAGACCCAGATCTCCTAGTAGTTGCTCCAAAATTTCTGGCAACGTCTTGCCTGCCTGTAACAAGGGTGTAAATCCCGCCAGTGCTTCCATTCGAGATTCCAAAAGTTGCACTAGGCTCTCGTCGCTCGCCGCCTTGGGCAGGACTTGCACCAGCAACCCACCAGAAGCCCGGACTGTACCCGCTTCTATAAATACACCCACCGCTAGTGCTGAGGGCGTTTGTTCGGAAGTCACCAGATAGTGGGCAACGTCATCCCCAATTTCACCCGACACCAGCTCAACGGTACTCGAATACGGGTAGCCGTATCCCACATCGCGCACGACATAGAGGTATCCCTCCCGACCGATTGCTCCCCCGACATCTAGTTTTCCTTTGGCATTTGGGGGCAGTTCCACGCTTGGGTTATCTACATACCCTCGTGCGGTTCCGTCCAATCCGGCGTCAACGAGAAGCCCGCCGAGTGGCCCATTTCCTTTTATGCGAATGTTGACCCTTGACCCCTCTCGCTTCATGCTAGAGGCAAGTAATAGCCCAGATGACAGGGTGCGTCCCAGTGCAGCGGTTGCCACGTATGAAAGATTATGACGCTGTCTGGCTTCTTGTGTGAGGCGTGTGGTAATGACCCCAACGGCGCGAATTCCACCCTCTGCCGCCGTGGCACGGATTAACTGATCAGCCATGAAAAGACCTTACATTTCTTAACACACTATACTTTTATTGTAGGCATGGCAGTTAATAGTGAGGTGGTATTTGCGGTGCTAATTATCAGAACCGCCAAAAACAGCTAGTTTTTCAAATAAGAGATAAGAACCTGAATCTTCTATCAGGCACAGATGGATAAACAGGCTAAAAATAAGGATTGAAATATAATTAACATTTTTAAAAATCATTTTTTATGTTGTTTTAGCTAATTTAAAAACAGATATTATATTAAAATTATTCTTTTGTTGTTGATGCAAATCTAAATTTAGAGTATGCATGATAATTCTTAGCTGCCAGGACTATTTAGCCGCTACTCTCAAGAAAAACGATTACATTAAGATTAGGAACAGTAAATAGAAACTTCTGTACCAGTAACAACTAATAACAAAGAAACCGCAACTGTTTATGCTAGGAAACTTTCAACAAAGCCATCTTAGAATAGAAGTAAATTCCCCCGCAGCAGCCATCGGCGACAGTCTGCTTCGCCCCAGCCAGCAAAGCCAGTGGTTGTGGCCCCTGCGCCTTTCCGCAGGGCTACCGGAACAACTGTCTGAGGGGTTAATTTACACCAGTTGGGTGGGGCCAGTGGCGATACAACACCAAGTGGAAGTGGCTCAACCCAACTGTCTGCGCCTGCTCTTGAGTCAAGGAATTGACGGTTATCACGAGTGGTACTGGGGAGAACATTGGGTACAGTCACGTCTAGAAGGAGTATCTCTACTGTCGCTGAGTTTGGGGCAAACACTCAGTTTGCTGCGCTTGCGAGAATTTCTAGCATCCCGATCTTAGAACTGAGGGCTGAGGGATGAGGACTGAGGACTGAGGACTGAGGGCTGAAGGGTGGCTAGAAGAACGATTTTCATGTTTGGGAATCGCGCGATCGCTATTAAAGACTAACACGAACACAAACTGAGTAAGAGAGACAGAGAAGGTAGATTCTTCAGTGGCTTATTTACAAACACTTTTGCCTTCACTCTGTGGAATAAAAGAAACCCGTTTTCTACCAGAAAACGGGTTTTTATTCAGGCAAAGACAATTTTAAATTTATGTTGGATGACCTAGCTACTGCCTTACCAACCGTTGTTGTTCTTGCTCTTTCACCTCTGTCAGTCCAATTTGCTCTAAGAGCGATAGAAACTCCTGGCGGATTAACCGATCCTTAGGGGAAGTAGCATGGGCGGCTAAAATTACGCCTAGAGTGTCATACCAGTATGCTGATCGAGCATAGATTGCTGCCTTGCCAATCTGCGATCGCGCAGCTGCCAGTTGTTTCTCTAGAGCAGGTGTTGCGGGTACGTGCTTAATCCAGCCTTGAGCAATCTGATCTTCAGAACGTCGTTTCGGATTGCACTTCAGAGTGACTGTCCATAGATATTCCCGTCCTGGAACCAGTTCTGGCAACTCTTTGGACATCTGGAGTTGATTAATCCCCGCCTTGGGTGTTTGAATTGTTTGCTCAATAATTGGCTTAGATACTCCTGGCTCAACCAGTGTAAAAGCAAGCGGTACCGATTGGGTGCCCGACAAGTACCAGTAAAAGATGGGATGACCTGATGCAGTCAATCCGGTATGAGTCGTAGGAGCCAACAAAGTCACAGATGTAGGCTGAGACTCAGAGCATTCTATTGGCGATTCGTCAACGCCTCTGGTACCGCCTCTGGGAATCATTCCATCATCGGGTGGCTGATAACGAACTCGCGTTCCCGTTCCAATGGTGCCTCCGGGAACACCCACATCACCCGGCTCGTAACCAGAACCTGTTGGCGTTTTCGGCACAACATCTGCATAAGCGGTTGAGCTAAACCCTAAATCAATTGATAGGCGGCTCAATAGAGAATTGAGGGGAAATTCTATCAAACCGAGAAACTGTATCAAAATCAGTGATGCACTTCCTGCTACCTTCGTCCCTAATTTACGGGAAATCACCATAAATCTACAAATGATGTAATGCCAATAAATTTTTAGACGACCATTTGGCGATCGCAGTTTCCAGATCCCGTACTGCAATCCGGGTATTTGTTGTAATTTTTATTACTCTATCAAAACTTGATAAACTTCGGTCTGCTGTTGGCACTCTTTGAGCATGACGCTACTGAGCCTATTTGTCGGAAATTTGCCCTGGATAGGATGGGTGAGTTTCTTCATTAATTTAAAAGCAAATACAGAATGCTACAATCTCAACTCATCGCTCAGTTTGCACTCACTTTTGCAAGCTAAGTGCTGGAAGCGGACATGAGTTCTTCAGCACTAGCAGTTGCCACCAGTTGAGAAGCAGTACCGACAAATTTGGATTGCTGTTGCTGACTTTTGACTTCTCAAAGATTGGATGTTGACAAGAGGGTTGCGATCGCCTGCGAACAAAGAAAGAGCGATCGCACTTGTGTTTGCCTCAATTTTCAGAGATTGAGTGTCGATAGCAATGGGATAGATATTTTCAGTGGATTGAATCTGAAAGGAGATATTGATGAGTTAGTTTTCTAAAGCTTGAACTGCGGAAGAGTCACCGTGCCAAGCTTGATAAAAGTCTGGGTAAGTCATATTTTGAGCGCAGTGCCAGACTACTTCGTAGGATTGCCAGTTGCAGCTATAATCATCTTCATCGGTCTTTCCTTGCAGGAAATTTTTCAAACATTTAACCACTACGGAAAGCATACTGCATCTATCGATTTCCTGTAACTTTCGTACAAGCTCCATACAAAATGCTAAATCTTTGCTAGTGGTTAGCAAATCAGTTAATTTTTCAATGAAGTAAGAATTTACTTTATCTAAATATTCCTGATTCCCATTTCCTAGGGACTGATAATTAACTTGATTTTTGAAATTTTCAAACTCCTTGTTGATGGCACGAATAGCATCTAAGCTTTCAGGTTCCATTGTGAGATTTATTCGCCTAGGCTTACCCTGAAACGGCAATCCTCTCGATAGGCACATAACTTCATCTTTCTCCAAACCAATCGCTAGCATCAAGCTCTCGGTATTAGCTAGAACCCGCTCACCTAGTTGATTGCCAGGGTCAATTTTTATGAGAATACGTGCAGCTTCCCAAGTGTTGTCCGCATCCGAACGAAGATGAAATTGCACTCCTTGTACTGTATGGGTAACTTCTTCTGCATCTGAGATTAACTGGGTTAAAAGATTAATAGCTCTAGTGCGATCAGTTTCTTCAAATACTTTTCTCGCTGCATTTTCAATAAGATAGTGCTCCTTTTGTCCTTCCCCATTGTGATTGCCAAATCCCCACTGGAAAATTTGAGTTAAAATACCATCAGCTCGTTTACAGTCCCAAAACTCTGCAATCCCCCCAGCAGCTAAACAATATGCCTTATAACTATAAAAATAGCCGCACCTATCCGGAAATTCTACCAACGCATCAATAAACGCCTCTTTTTGTCTCTTAAACTCCTTATCTACCTCTCGACCTAACCACAGCATAATCACTTCTTTCCACTGCGGCTCAAAAATGCGATAACTTGCTTTGGAATCTTTAGGGTTTTGGAAGATGTGGTTCATGAAAAAGTGCCAATTATCAATCGCACAAGCTGCGAAATACTCCTGAAAGGTGGGATGAAAGAAGGCGTAGACAGGTTTACCAGTGTCTATATCTTTGTAGACCTCAACCAGCCAATGTAGCTTAGAAGCTAACTTAAATAAGTCTTCCCCCATGACATCGATCGCAAAACCCTCTCTTATTCCAAACCGGGATTTTTCTTTATCAATTGCTTCCTGTGCCAACAGTCCCAGCGCCGTGTTTAACTCCTTCCGCTTTGTCTCAGTTGTGGAAAATTGTTCTTGTTTCCAATCATAGAAAGCTCGCGTAAATTGCTCGTAAAGCGCGGCTTTAGTTTTTGGTAAATCGCCTTGGCGAAAATACCAACTTTGGCACAGTAACGACAATCGTAGTGGGTTTTTGACTAAATCTCG
Organism: Trichocoleus sp. ST-U2; assembly: GCF_039961875.1. Classification (NCBI taxonomy): domain Bacteria; kingdom Bacillati; phylum Cyanobacteriota; class Cyanophyceae; order Leptolyngbyales; family Trichocoleusaceae; genus Trichocoleus; species Trichocoleus sp. ST-U2. Next base: position 259,227 of record NZ_JAMPJY010000001.1, read on the forward strand.
GACGCGCTGATGTCTGTCTTCATCTAGCTTTTCCCGTAACCGTTCCCCTAGTTCTGGCTTGTCAGTTTGGGAGAACCACTCCCAGAGAAATTGTCTCACCTGATCTGGTTTATTACTTTCCTCATAGCTAAAGTCTAAGGTGCGATAAGTATCAAAACCTGGTAAAGCATTAACACTTGCATCCCAGACATTTTGCCGACAAGTTAGCACAGTTCGCGCATCAGCAACCCAGCCTGTGAGTTCTTCCCTGAGTTTGGCTAAAGCTTCGACGGGTGAAGATGCTGGCATTTCATCCACTCCATCCAACAGCAGCAACACTTCACCACTTTTAAACAGTTCTTCTAGCGCTTTCTGCTGTTGTGTGACATTTGAAGTTTTAAGCGCATCTTTTAGCCAATTCTCACGCACGTAGTTTTCTAAACTTTTATCTCTTAAACTTCCTAGAGAAACCCATATTGGGAAACCTGGTGTTTTTGGAGAGAATGCGATCGCTTCGAGCAGAGTAGTTTTCCCCGCTCCCGGTTCGCCAATAATAGCGATGCGTTTTCCTTGGCTCTTTTTACTTTGTCCCTGCTTAATGACCTGCTCTAGAAACTCGTGATGCTCATAAGTTTGGGTGATTTCTTCCTCATGTAGCTGGAAAAAACCCGATCCTTGCTCTGGTGAAACAGAGAAATCGCCGCTACGTCTGGGTTGGTGTTTGCGCTCGACTAATCCCAGCTCTACATAAAATGCTTTAGAAACTACCTCGGTAGCTTGTCGTCTGATGTTTAGTTTCTGAGACTCCAGCATATCGCGGCAAATTTTTGTCCAGTCATGAGACGCGATCGCACTACCAGCCTCAGTATCTTTGTTTTGCTGTTGTTCTAAATACGCTTTTTCCAGGTAAGCTTGCACTCTCTTAACCTTGCCTTTATCCTCAGACTTAACTTCAGGAAAACTCTCTGCAAGCTTACCGAATATGTCCTTCATACGCTTGTCATAGGCTCGAAGAGCCTTTGCAGGTTCACCTCCTATAACTTCATCTGCAACATCCTGATTTTTCTTATCGATGTTCTGCCGAGCAAATCTGACCAAGAAAACCGCTTTTTGCTCCACAGTCAGGTTGTGGTCAGAGGCTATGACTTTTAGAAAATTATCCCAACCATCCCAGAATTCCATAACGCGATCGCAGTCTCGACAGGTTCTCAGCTTCTTGATTACGAAACTAACCTATTACTTAGCCAACCTCAACTAGAAGAATTCTTCTAGTTTACTAGAAAGTATTAGGGGCTAGGAATTATACAAAGTTCCTCTTAGGCTGAAATTAATGCTAAATCCAGCACTCCAAACTAAGTTAAAGAGGCACGTTTATGGACGGTTTTCAGTATGTAATTCCTGGCTTAGAACAGTTCTTCCAATCAGAACCGCAACCAGTTACTTCAAATTCATCGAAGGAAAAAGAAAAGGGTAAGGCTGACATCAAGGATAATTCAGGGTCTCAGAATATAGAATCTGAGCCTGAATAATTCTCTTAATTAGCATTCAATCTATCCAGCAAATGGAATGCGCGGCTAAATAAAAAAAGTCCGCCTGAACGGACTAAGAATAATTAATCATGCTAAAACCTGCGTAGGCAAGTTTTGTCTGTATAGTCGCGAATTCTATCCGCCAGGGCTTCTGCTTTTCTTATTTTTATGCCTGCTTCACCACCAGCACAGAACAAGGGGCATCAGCAACAACTTCACTGCTGACAGACCCCTCTATAATTCGCTTCACACCTGTTAAACCCCGACTGCCAATCACAATCAAGTCAGCTTGATAAATATTTGCAAGTCGGATTATTTCTTCAGCGGGGTCGCCAGTGACGATTTCTAGTTCGCTGTGGCAGGGTAGAGCAGCCTGATAAGATTCCATCTGCTTTTCAATCTGCCGATAGGGCAGATCCTCCGGACAGGCATGAGGCTTATCAACAGCAATTTCCACCTCAGACCCCGAAGAAGGAATCACATGGGAAAGGATGATTTTGGTCGTTGGCTGTAGTTGGAGTTCTTCCAGGGACTGAATCACTCCCTCCGAAAGCTCTGAACTGTCGAGAGCCACCAGAATAATTTTTAGCACCCCAAAATCTCCTTATTCGTTATTCGTCAGACCTCTTCTCGATTCGCAGCCGCACGGAATCAGCGTGGGAAGTCAAACCCTCGGCTTGGGCAAGAATCTGGATAGCGTTGCCAAACTTCTGGAGCGCTGTCGGCGAGTACTGAATCAGACTGGAGTGTTTCAGAAACGTTTCAACTCCTAGAGCTGAAGCGTAACGGGCAGCGCCGGAGGTAGGCAGCGTGTGATTCGGCCCTGCTAAGTAGTCTCCCACAGCTTCGGGTGTTGAGGAACCCAAGAAGATAGCACCCGCGTGGCGAATTTTTTCCAGCAGGTCCCAGGGTTCTTGGACTTCCAGTTCCAAGTGTTCGGGGGCGAACTCGTTGGAGAGGTCAGCAGCAACCAATAGAGAGTCAACCACCACAATTAAACCGTAATGAGCGATCGCTTTCTCTGTCAGTAGCCGTCGCGGATGATCTTCCAATTGACGTTCTACTTCTAGCTGTACTTTCTTCGCCAACCCAGCTTCTGTTGTCAGGAGAATTGCTGCTGCCATCGGATCGTGTTCCGCTTGCGCCAACATATCTGCCGCCACATAGACGGGATTGGCGTTTTCATCGGCAATAATCAGTACCTCAGAAGGCCCTGCCAGCGAGTCAATGCCCACGGTGCCATATACGAGCTTTTTCGCCAGGGTGACGTAGATATTACCGGGACCAGTGATGACATCTACCTTAGGAATGGTTTCGGTGCCATAAGCCAAAGCCGCGATCGCTTGAGCGCCGCCAATCCGATAAATTTCTTGCACCCCAGCTTCCTGGGCTGCCACTAGCACCGCGGCATTAATCGTTTTTTCTTGCCCTGGTGGCGTCACCATGACAATTCTCGGCACACCCGCTACCTTCGCAGGGATGGCGTTCATTAATACCGTACTTGGATAGGACGCTCGACCGCCAGGAACGTAAAGCCCTGCTCGATCTACCGGCGTGTAACGCTTCCCCAAAACAATCTCATCGTCCCCAAATTGAACCCAAGATTTCGGGACGCGCTGCCGGTGGAATGCTTCTATTTGTTGACGTGCCAGTTGAATCGCGTTGAGTAACTCCTGGGACACCTGTTGATAGGCAGCATCCAGTTCTGAGCCACTAACGCGCAGCTGTTCGGAATTCAAAGTTTGTCGATCGAATTCAGCCGTGTAGTGCAGCAGAGCTTTGTCGCCCTGGCGCTTCACAGCCTGTAAGACTTCCCGAACAGTTGCCTCTTTATGAACAATCTGGTCGTCATGGGTGCGATCGCAGATACGCCGCAGTTCAGTTCTTGCCTCAGATACCTGAGTAATGATTCGCAGCATGGAGTCGGAATCACCATCTAGGAATTACCCGCCTGAGTTCAGGTATATCACTATCCTCATCTCAAGGGATGAGGCAGCCTATTCCCTGTACTCGTTTCTATAGCTTAACCTGGATTTTTCAAGGGATCGCTATAATTTATGGAGAGATGGTATATTAATCTATCTAGTTCTGTTTGTTAACTGTACAGAGTTTTCTTCAAGACTGTGGCCAATACTAAGTCAGCCCTAAAGCGAGTCCAAGTAGCCGAACGCAACCGGCTGCGTAACAAGACCTATAAATCAGCCGTAAAAACGCTGATGAAGAGTTATCTTGCAGCCGTCCAAACCCACGCAGCCAACCCCACTGCGGAATCGCTGCAAGAAGTACAGCGGCGGATGTCAGAGGTCTACAGCAAGATTGATAAAGCGGTAAAGCGGGGGGTGTTGCATACCAACAACGGTGCCCGGAAAAAATCCAATCTCGCTAAGGCGCTCAAACGCGCGCAGCCCCAGCCAGAAACTTCAACCCCGGCTTCGTCGGATGCTTCTGCTTCCTAGCGGCTAGCCGCTCGTCAGTAGTCAGCAGTCAGTTGTTTATCGAAAGCGGTGGTAGGTAGAATTCCCACTACCCGTTACCCACTACCCAATGCTTGATGACCAATGACTGAACAGATACAGTTGTTCGATACCCACGTCCATATAAACTTCGATCTCTTCCAGTCCGATCTAGAAGAGATTAAAGCTCGGTGGTGCGAAGCGGGGGTCGTTCGGCTGGTGCATTCGTGCGTGGAACCTACGGAGTTTTCAAGCATTCAATCACTGGCAAACCGATTTCCAGAACTTTACTTCGCCGTGGGGTTACATCCCCTCGATACCGAGAAGTGGGCATCAGAAACTGCCGAACAAATTCGTTCGCTGGCGAGTTCTGACCAGCGAGTGGTAGCAATTGGCGAAATGGGTCTGGATTTTTATAAAGCGGAAGATAGGGAGCGGCAAATAGAAGTATTTGAAGCACAGCTAGCGATCGCGCAGCAACTTGATTTGCCTGTAATTATTCATTGCCGAGATGCTGCTGCGACCATGCACGAACTGTTGCAAGATTTCTGGAAGCGCACGGGTCCTGTGCGGGGCGTCATGCACTGCTGGGGGGGTACTCCGGAAGAAATGCAATGGTTCTTGGATTTGGGTTTCTATATTAGTATCAGCGGCATCGTGACGTTTAAAAACGCCACTCAAGTTCAGGAATCGGCGAGGAGAATCCCCAGCGATCGCCTCCTAATTGAAACCGACTGCCCCTTCCTCGCACCCGTTCCCAAGCGTGGCAAACGTAACGAACCTTCCTACGTCCGATATGTCGCAGAGTGTGTTGCCCATCTGAGGGGGGTCTCTTTAGCGACTCTAGCCACGCAAACCACCCAGAATGCCTGTAATCTGTTTCGACTTTCCGTACCTCAGCCTTGTGCTGCGATTTAGTGCCCAATTGTAAGGGCTTTTATCCATGCCGCGTGCCGCGTACCGTACCCGTTCTGAGTGCTGTAAACACTGGAAAGGCAGGGAGAACCACGACAGAGACATCCATCCCCCGAAGGCAATAACTTTTGGCGGCAAATCTCTTTTCTCCCCCCTGGGTTTCATTACCCCAATTTAGAGGTGGGTGTCAACAAAGAAAGTCAATTTGCGACATAATATTTAAAAGACCCTCTATGAACAGAATTCTTGCGAGCAAACTGGGATGGCTGCCTGCTCCACCTAAACAGACTTCATACCCCTGCAATCACTGTCCTTATACCTGGTAAAGAAGCACTAAATATTATCTTTGAGCAAACAAGCCAAAGCGAACTGCTGGTTCGCGTATAAAACCAACGAAAAACAACCCTGAGACGTTTCCTTCCCTGCTAGTGGGGACTAAACGGCTCATTTTGTTCTTGCCAATCGCTTGTCTTTGGGGACGAGTGAGGCATACTTCGCCGCTACTGCTTACTTTGGCACGAATTCCATCCCGCTAGATGGGAAGGATCTAAAGATGAAGGACGAATTCAAAACCATCAACGATGGAGGACGAATCAATTCAGGATTCATCCTTACTAACGGATGACTTTTGAGTTCTAGACGATCGGGTTGATTGGGAAGTCGGGTCTCCCCACTGGCATTCTTCTTAAACCCACCCTTACGACAGGTAATTCCTGAATTCTTTTGCAAGAGGAAAAGCATGACTAATCAGACCTCCACTCCAGTTGCTTATATGTTGCCAGACCTGGTAGAAATTCAGCGAGCCAGCTTCCGCTGGTTCCTGGAAGAAGGTCTGATTGAGGAACTTAACAGCTTTTCGCCGATTACCGATTACACCGGCAAGCTGGAGTTGCACTTCTTGGGCAAAGACTACAAACTCAAGCGACCCAAGTACGATGTAGATGAAGCCAAGCGTCGGGACGCAAGCTATGCCGTACAAATGTACGTTCCGACGCGGCTCATTAATAAAGAAGACGGGACGATTAAAGAGCAAGAAGTCTTCATCGGCGATTTGCCCCTAATGACCGACCGAGGCACATTTATTATTAATGGTGCCGAGCGGGTGATCGTTAACCAAATCGTGCGAAGCCCTGGAGTTTATTACAAATCGGAAACCGACAAAAACGGACGCCGTACCTACTCAGCTTCTCTTATTCCCAACCGGGGAGCGTGGCTGAAGTTTGAAACCGATAAAAACGACTTGGTGTGGGTACGAATCGATAAGACGCGCAAACTGTCGGCACAGGTATTACTCAAGAGCTTGGGGCTTTCCGACTCCGAGATTTTTGATGCGTTGCGTCACCCAGAATATTTCCAGAAGACCATTGAGAAAGAAGGGCAGTTTTCCGAAGAAGAAGCGCTCATGGAGCTATATCGGAAACTACGACCCGGTGAACCACCAACGGTTTCTGGCGGACAGCAGTTGTTGGAATCGCGCTTCTTCGATCCGAAGCGTTACGACCTGGGCCGAGTCGGTCGCTATAAGCTGAACAAGAAGCTGCGGCTCTCCGTGCCGGATACAGTGCGGGTGCTGACCCCGACCGATATTCTGGCAGCAGTAGACTACCTGATCAACTTGGAATATGACATCGGGATTACCGATGATATCGACCACTTGGGCAACCGAAGAGTGCGCTCGGTGGGCGAACTGTTGCAAAACCAAGTGCGCGTCGGCTTGAACCGCTTAGAGCGGATTATCCGGGAGCGGATGACCGTTTCGGATGCCGAAACCCTAACACCCGCTTCTTTGGTAAACCCGAAGCCTTTGGTAGCGGCGATTAAGGAGTTTTTCGGCTCCTCCCAGTTGTCCCAGTTTATGGATCAGACAAATCCCTTAGCGGAATTGACTCACAAGCGGCGACTCTCAGCGTTAGGTCCGGGAGGACTAACGCGGGAACGCGCAGGGTTCGCCGTGCGGGATATTCATCCGAGCCACTACGGGCGGATTTGCCCGATTGAGACGCCAGAAGGACCGAACGCTGGATTGATCGGCTCTTTGGCAACTCATGCGCGGGTGAATGCCTATGGATTTGTAGAGACGCCGTTCTGGAAGGTAGAAAACGGACGGGTACTCAAGGAACAAGCGCCGGTATATATGACGGCAGATGAGGAAGACGATCTGCAAGTCGCGCCAGGGGACATCCCGATGGATGTGGATGGATGGATCTTGGGAGAATCGGTAGCGGTGAGATATCGCCAAGATTTCACCACCACGACACCCGACATGGTGGATTATGTAGCGGTGTCCCCGGTGCAGATTATTTCGGTTGCCACATCGTTGATTCCCTTTTTGGAACACGACGATGCCAACCGAGCGTTGATGGGATCGAACATGCAGCGGCAGGCAGTGCCGTTATTGAAGCCAGAGCGACCCCTAGTCGGGACTGGCTTGGAAGCCCAGGCGGCGCGGGACTCCGGGATGGTCGTGGTTGCCAAATACGACGGGGAAGTCACCTTTGTGGATGCGACGCGGATCGCAGTGCGGAGTTTCGACGAAACTGGGGAACCCAACGGACCGCAGATCGAGTATGAGTTGCAGAAGTATCAGCGCTCAAACCAAGATACCTGCTTGAATCAGCGACCCTTAGTGTATGAAGGCGATCGCATCGTTGCCGGACAGGTACTTGCCGACGGTTCTGCTACCGAAGGGGGCGAACTGGCTTTGGGGCAGAATATCCTGGTAGCGTATATGCCTTGGGAAGGCTACAACTACGAGGACGCGATCTTAATCAGCGAACGGCTGGTTTACGACGATGTCTACACCAGCATCCACATTGAGAAGTACGAAATCGAGGCACGGCAAACCAAGCTAGGACCCGAAGAAATTACGCGGGAAATTCCTAACGTCGGGGAAGATAGCTTGCGAAGCCTGGATGAAACCGGGATTATCCGAATTGGAGCCTGGGTAGAAGCTGGGGACATTCTGGTAGGAAAGGTGACGCCCAAAGGGGAATCCGACCAGCCACCGGAAGAGAAACTGCTGCGGGCAATTTTCGGTGAAAAGGCGCGGGATGTACGGGACAACTCCCTGCGAGTGCCCAACGGAGAGAAAGGGCGCGTGGTAGACGTGCGCGTCTTCACCCGCGAACAGGGCGACGAACTGCCCCCCGGAGCGAACATGGTGGTGCGTGTCTACGTCGCGCAGAAGCGCAAAATCCAAGTGGGCGACAAGATGGCGGGACGGCACGGTAATAAGGGAATTATTTCCCGGATATTGCCCGCCGAAGATATGCCTTACCTGCCAGATGGAACCCCCGTGGACATCGTGCTCAATCCACTCGGAGTGCCCTCACGGATGAATGTGGGGCAGGTGTTTGAGTGCTTGCTGGGATGGGCTGGTGAGAACTTAAATGTCCGCTTCAAAGTGATTCCCTTCGACGAAATGCACGGAGCAGAAAAGAGCCGCGAATCGGTGCATGGCAAGTTGGAGGAGGCGAGGAAGAAGACCGGGAAGAACTGGCTGTTTAATCCTGATGAAGCCGGAAAGCTCCGAGTTTTTGATGGGCGTACTGGGGAAGCCTTTGACCGTCCGATTACCGTGGGCAAGGCGTATATGCTGAAGCTAGTACACCTGGTAGACGACAAGATCCACGCCCGTTCTACGGGACCCTACTCTTTGGTGACGCAGCAACCCTTGGGAGGCAAAGCGCAGCAGGGCGGACAGCGATTTGGCGAAATGGAAGTGTGGGCGCTGGAAGCTTTTGGCGCTGCCTACATTTTGCAGGAGTTGCTGACGGTGAAATCCGACGATATGCAGGGGCGGAACGAAGCGCTGAATGCGATCGTGAAAGGCAAGGCGATTCCGCGACCGGGAACACCAGAATCGTTCAAGGTGTTGATGCGAGAACTGCAATCTCTATGTTTAGATATTGCCGTCCATAAGGTGGAGACGACCGAGGACGGAACCACGGGACACGTAGAGGTTGACTTGATGGCGGATGTGTCAAATCGCCGGACGCCGACGCGACCCACCTATGAATCTCTCAGCCGCGAGGAACTGGAAGAAGACGAAGTTTAATCAATAAAAAATGAAAAATTAAAAATTAGAAATTAGGAATTCTTTAATTTTTAATTTTTCATTTTTAATTTTTAATTGGAGCGCAGCGACAGATGAGACATCAGCTAGAACAGCGGTTTGACTACGTCAAAATTGCTCTGGCATCGCCAAAGCGAATTCAGGACTGGGGGCAAAGAAACCTGCCCAATGGTCAAGTGGTGGGTGAGGTCACGAAACCCGAAACGATCAATTACCGGACGCTCAAACCAGAAATGGATGGCCTTTTCTGCGAGCGCATTTTTGGCCCCGCAAAAGATTGGGAATGCCACTGCGGCAAGTACAAGCGGGTGCGCCACAGAGGTATTGTCTGCGAACGCTGCGGCGTAGAAGTGACAGAATCGCGGGTGCGTCGTCACCGTATGGGCTACATTAAGCTAGCGGCACCTGTGGCTCACGTTTGGTATCTCAAGGGCATTCCCAGCTATATGTCGATTCTGCTGGATATGCCCCTGCGGGATGTGGAGCAGATTGTCTATTTCAATGCCTATGTGGTACTCAGTCCTGGCAATGCGGAGAATCTCAGTTACAAGCAGTTGCTGACGGAAGATCAGTGGCTGGAAATTGAGGAGCAGCTCTATAGCGAAGATTCTACCCTGCAAGGTGTCGAGGTGGGAATTGGTGCTGAGGCGCTGCAACGTCTCTTGCAGGACATTAACTTGGAAGCAGAGGCTGAGTCCCAACGAGAGGAAATTGCCAATGCTAAGGGTCAGAAGCGGGCGAAACTGATTAAGCGCTTGAGAGTGATTGACAACTTCATCGCGACTGGTTCTAAGCCAGAGTGGATGGTGCTGTCGGTGATTCCGGTAATTCCGCCAGATTTGCGTCCAATGGTGCAGCTGGATGGCGGCAGATTTGCCACTTCTGACTTGAATGACTTGTATCGCCGGGTAATTAACCGCAACAACCGCTTAGCACGGCTCCAAGAAATCTTGGCACCGGAAATCATTGTTCGCAACGAGAAGCGGATGTTGCAAGAAGCCGTGGATGCGCTCATTGATAATGGTCGTCGGGGACGGACGGTAGTAGGTGCCAATAATCGGCCCCTGAAATCTCTGTCAGACATTATTGAAGGTAAGCAGGGACGCTTCCGGCAAAACCTGTTGGGTAAGCGAGTGGATTACTCCGGACGTTCTGTAATTGTGGTGGGACCAAAGCTAAAAATCCACCAATGCGGCTTGCCACGAGAAATGGCAATTGAGTTATTCCAACCGTTTGTAATTCACCGGCTGATTCGCGGCGGACTAGTCAATAATATCAAGGCAGCCAAGAAGCTGATTCAGCGCGGGGATGCCTCTGTGTGGGACGTGCTAGAGGAAGTAATTGCCGGACACCCGGTAATGCTAAACCGGGCACCAACGCTGCACCGTTTAGGGATTCAAGCGTTTGAGCCAATTCTGGTAGAAGGTCGAGCAATTCAGCTGCACCCACTGGTATGTCCGGCGTTCAACGCGGACTTCGATGGCGACCAGATGGCGGTTCACGTACCGCTTTCTTTGGAGGCTCAGGCAGAAGCGCGGTTACTGATGCTGGCTTCTAATAACATCCTCTCTCCAGCGACGGGCCGACCCATTGTAACGCCTAGCCAAGACATGGTATTAGGCTGCTATTACCTAACGGCAGAAAACCCAGCAGCGACCAAGGGTGCTGGAGGTTATTTCGCCAGCTTGGATGATGCGCTCTTAGCCTATGAGCAGTCTGCGGTAGATTTACACGCCTACATCTGGGTGCGCTTTGACGGGATAGTAGAGAATGATAAACCGGATGCGGAGCCGGAAAAGGTGGAAACCTTAGCTGATGGCACCGTCTGGACAACCTACAACTTCCGTCGAGTGCGGCAAGACAAGGAAGGAAACGTCTTGACCCAATACATTCGGACGACGCCCGGTCGAATTATCTACAATAAGACGATTCAAGAGGCATTGGCAATATAAATCAGTGTTGAGGACGGAGTGATTGAGGGCTGGGCAAAGAGTTTTGACTTTCCTCCTCACTCACGTCCTCGCTCCGGTGTTTTGTGTTGGCTTGTTCTGTGTTCGCTCAGTCCGCGAGTTGAATGGCCCTACGCGAATACGCCTCATTGCTCAGTCTTCTTTAAATACTCGTTTTGCGAGTAGAGCGCCGCTACGCTAACAGTCCTTATACCTCAGTCCTAACTTATGGCAGAGCAACCAGAAATCAAAAATATTTTTCATAATCGGATGGTGGACAAAGGGCAACTGAAGAAACTGGTTGCCTGGGCATTTACGCATTTCGGTAGTGCCCGCACCTCCCAAATGGCAGACCGCCTGAAAGATTTGGGCTTCCACTACGCGACTAAAGCGGGTGTCTCGATTAGTGTGGATGACTTGCAGGTGCCGGATTCTAAACGGCAGTTGCTGGACGCTGCCGAAACTGAAATTCGCTCTACAGAAGCACGCTACACGCGGGGCGAAATCACCGAGGTGGAGCGCTTCCAAAAGGTTATCGATACCTGGAATAGTACCAGCGAAGCCCTAAAGGATGAGGTGGTTCGCAACTTTAGACAAAAAAATCCCCTGAATTCGGTCTATATGATGGCGTTTTCTGGGGCGCGGGGAAATATTTCTCAGGTGCGTCAGCTGGTGGGAATGCGTGGATTGATGGCAAACCCCCAGGGAGAGATTATTGGTCTGCCAATTAAGACGAATTTCCGGGAAGGTTTGACCGTCACGGAATATATTATCTCGTCTTATGGGGCACGGAAGGGATTGGTAGATACCGCTCTACGTACAGCGGATTCCGGCTATCTTACCCGCCGCCTGGTGGATGTGTCTCAGGATGTAATTGTTCGGGAAGTGGACTGCGGCACCCAGCGAGGGATTCGCTTACGCAGCATGACTTCGGACGATCGGGTGCTGATTCCTTTGTCCGATCGCCTGCTGGGTCGCGTTTTAGTAGAAGATGCGGTTCATCCCACCACGGGGGAAGTGGTCATGCCCCGCAATCAGCCGATGTCAGAAGAAATGGGGCTGAACATTGTTAAGGCTGGGATAGAAGAAGTTTTCGTGCGATCGCCCCTGACCTGCGAAGCCGCCCGTTCCGTGTGTCAACATTGTTACGGCTGGAGCCTCGCCCACGGGCATCTCGTGGATCTGGGGGAAGCGGTGGGAATTATTGCCGCTCAGTCGATTGGCGAACCAGGCACCCAGCTCACCATGCGGACGTTCCACACTGGCGGCGTCTTCACTGGCGAAGTCGCGCGACAAGTCCGTGCGCCGATGACCGCCAAAGTGCGCTTCAGCCGAGGGATGCGGACGCGGGGACTGCGGACGCGGCACGGGGAAGATGCCTTGCTAGTGGAATCGACCAATGCGGAATTGATTCTCGATCCGGTAGACAGCACTCAGGAGCAAATCTCGATTCCGCTCACTCAAAATTCCACCCTGTACTGTGTTAATGGCAGCACGGTAACGGCAGAACAGCTATTGGGTGAAGTTGCGATCGCTTCTTCCACTCGCGCCCATACAGAAAAAGCCGCCAAAGACGTTACCACTGACCTGGCAGGCGAAGTGAAGTTTGAAGGTCTGCTTCCAGAAGAAAAAACCGACCGCCAGGGGAACACCACCCGGATTGCGGCGCGGGGTGGTTTGTTGTGGATTTTGTCTGGAGAAGTTTACAACCTACCTCCAGGTGCCGAAGCCGTCGTGCAGAACGGTAAAGTGGTGGATCGCAACGACGTACTCGCAGAAACCAAGTTGGTGAGCGAGCATGGTGGTGTCGTCCGGCTAAAAGCTGATGACGCTGGTTCGCGGGGACGAGAAATTGAAATTATCACCGCTAGCGTGCTGTTAGACCAAGCACGGGTGCGAATGGAAGCGACTCAAGGCCGCGACCATTATGTAATTTATACCGCCGACAATCAGCGCTTTTCCCTGAAGGCCACCCCAGGGACAAAAGTTCAAAACCACCAGGTAGTAGCCGATTTAATTGACGATCGCTATAACACCCAGACCGGGGGAATTATCAAATACGCCGGTGTGGAAGTTGCCAAAAAAGCCAAGGCAAAACAAGGATACGAAGTCATCAAAGGCGGCACCTTGCTGTGGATTCCAGAAGAATCCCATGAAGTGAACAAGGATATCTCCCTCCTGCAAGTGGAAGACGGTCAATACGTAGAAGCCATGACAGAGGTCGTCAAAGATATCTTCTGTCAAACAGCTGGGATAGTGGAAGTAACCCAGAAAAACGATATCCTACGGGAAATCGTGATTAAGCCCGGTGAACTACATTTGGTCGATGACCCAGAAGCAGTGATGGGAACAGATGGATCGCTGTTCTATCCCGGACAGGAAGTTATGCCAGGGCTGACGGTTAGCGAGTTGCGTTATACCGAATTTGTGGAAACCCCTGAAGGCCCTGCATTGTTGCTGCGTCCGGTGACTGAGTTTCACGTTCCCGATGAGCCGAGCGTACCGTCTCAAGCTTCTATTTCTGGAAGGGGACGTTACAAGATTGAGCTGCGGGCAGTTCAGCGGCTTCCTTACAAAGATGGGGAACGGGTGAAGTCCATCGGAGGGCTGGAACTGCTGCGGACGCAATTGGTTCTGGAAATTGGCTATGGAACTGAAAGTGAGAGCAGTTCCGAGAGCCTTGGTGCTTTAGAACTACTGGCGGCGGATATTGAGTTGCTGCCAATTGAAGGAAAGGGAGTTGAAGCAAAAGGCAAGGACGACGAAGAAAGCTCCGCGCTTTCAACCGTAAGTTCTGAACTTTCGCCTCGGACTTCAGAAATGCGTTTACAGCTCTTGGTTTCGGAATCTCTGGTGATTCGTCGGGATACAGCGGCAGATCCACTTTCTGGCAGTACCCATACACGGATTATGGTGACTGACGGTCAGCAGATCGAGCCAGGAGCCGTTGTGGCTCGCACGGAAATTCAGTGCAAGGATGCCGGAGAAGTCCGGGGGATTCGCGCTGGAGAAGCCTCGATTCGCCGGGTGCTGCTGGTTCGGGATACCGACCGGATAAGTGTTGACACGAAAGGCGCTAAACCCACCGTAAAAGTGGGAGCGCTGTTAGTAGCAGGGACTGAGATCGCCTCTGGCGTACTTGCCCCAGAGTCGGGTCAAATTTCCGCCATCTTGGAGGATTCGATCCAGATGCGTCTGGCTCGTCCTTATCGCGTGTCTTCCGGAGCCGTCTTGCATATCGATGATGGAGACTTGGTGCAGCGGGGTGACAACCTAGTGCTGCTAGTCTTTGAGCGGGCGAAAACTGGGGATATCATCCAAGGTTTGCCACGTATTGAAGAACTGCTGGAGGCACGGAAGCCAAAAGAAGCGTGTATTTTGGCACGGCGTTCGGGAACGGCTCAGGTCGTTTACGGACCTCAGCAGGACGCAGAGGAGATTAAAGTCATTGAATCGGACGGCGTCGTGGCTGACTATCCCCTCGGCCCCGGACAGAACGTCATTGTGGGAGATGACATGGTTGTAGAGACTGCGGAGGCGCTAACCGATGGTCCTGCCAACCCCCATGAAATTCTAGAGATTTTCTTTGAGCATTACCGGGAAACGATGGGAGTCTACGAAGCGGCGCTGATGGCGTTGCAGAAGGTTCAGACTTTCCTGGTGAATGAAGTGCAGTCGGTTTATCAATCTCAGGGGATTGATATTTCTGATAAGCATATTGAGGTGATTGTGCGCCAGATGACCTCGAAAGTCCGGGTGGATGATGGCGGCGATACCACGATGCTGCCGGGAGAGTTGGTGGAACTGCGGCAGATTGAGCAAGTGAATGAAGCGATGGCAATTACTGGCGGGGCACCGGCGCAATATACGCCGATGTTGCTGGGGATTACCAAGGCATCGCTGAATACAGATAGCTTTATTTCTGCGGCATCTTTCCAGGAAACGACGCGGGTTCTCACCGAAGCAGCAATTGAAGGCAAATCTGACTGGCTGCGCGGTCTGAAGGAGAATGTGATCATTGGGCGACTGATTCCGGCAGGAACCGGGTTCAATGCCTATGAGGACAGCATCAGCTCAGATGTTGATATGTCAGCATCTGGCTTCGGTTCCGGACTGGATGTTGAGGAGGACGCGCTGGACGTGGTGCTGGATGACCGAACAGCTCGTGCTTACAGCCCAGGTCTTGGATTTGAAGAACGGCCTACTTATGGAATGGGCGGTGCTATCTCTCCAGTTCTTGATGATGACGACGACCTCATTGACGATGTTGAGGATGACGACGACTTTGAGGACGACGACTAGAGAGTAATGAGTACCGAGAACTGAAGAGAGAGTAGAAAGAGGAGATAAAAAGTAGTAAACGCGGTGTGCAACTTTCTGTATTTCTCCCCCTTAAAAAGGGGGTTCAGAAAGTTAAGAAAAAGTTGCAGACGTTAGAAAAGGAATAGAGAAGAGAATATTCTCTTCTCTATTCCTTTTTACTTTTAATTCACTCAATCCTCAGGTCTCAAGCACTCAGTCCTCAGCCCTCAGTCCTCACCTCTCAGCCCTCAGCACTAATTAAGACTGTTCTTGCAATTCACCAGCGCGGACGCTAATGGATGTCGCTTGGTTGGCGCGCTGCACCTTCATCTGTATAACCTGACCGACACGGCTATTCTCGACAATTCTCTGCAACTCGGCGGCAGTCTTCACGGGTTGCCCATCAATCTCCAAAATCACATCCCCCCGGCGCATTCCACTTTTGGCAGCTGGGGTATTTGGCAACACTCGCACGACTAGGACGCCGTTGATTTCTGGCACCTGTAGGGGAGCATTGGGGTCGCTGTTGTTTTCAGCCGCTACTTGGGGCGTTAGGGTTGCCATTTGAACGCCGAGATAGGGATGAGCGACTCTTTCTCCACGCGCCAGCTGAACAGAAATTGTTTTGGCTTGATTAATCGGAATTGCAAAGCCTATCCCCATTGCGTCAGCACGAATCGCCGTGTTGATGCCAATTACTTCACCCTGTTGATTTAAGAGTGGTCCACCGGAGTTACCTGGATTAATCGCTGCATCGGTTTGAATGAAATCCAATCGCTTGTCAGGAATCCCCACAGCGGCACTGGAGCGTTTAAGGGTACTGATAATTCCCAAGGTGACGGTGTTATCCAATCCTAATGGATTGCCGACTGCGATCGCCCAGTCACCCACTTGCACTTCGTTAGAATCTCCAAGAGGTGCCACGGGTAAGTCGCTACCTCCATCGATTTTGACCACCGCCAAATCCGTTACCGGATCGGCACCTTGTACCTTCCCCTCTATTGTGCGTCCATCCTTAAGGGTGACAGTCACCTTATCCGCCTGATTGACCACATGGGAATTTGTCAAAATAATCCCACTCTTGTCAATAATGAAACCAGAGCCTTGACCGCGTAGGCGCTCTTGCATCGGCCCTCTGGGCAACTCTTCACCAAAAAAACGCCGGAAGAAGGGGTCGTCAAACAACGGATCGATGTTACGGTTGACTGTGCGCTCGGTATCAATTCTGACGACTGCCGCTCCTACCCGATTCACCGCTGCGGTGACAAAACTGCCAGTTGCAGCAGTATTGGGAATTCTAGAAATACTGCTTTGCGCTACCAGCTCTGATGCCCCTGGAGTAAGTGCAACTTCTTTGGGAGCAGGGCCAGCCTGAGACGGCAAGACACGATAAGCGCCAAACGCCAAAATGCCTCCTAGAAAGGTGGCAATTACATAGGTACTGACTTGACGCAGAAACCGAAAAAACTTTGGAAATTGCATAGCATCAATTTTCTAGCTTTGTGATGATCTATCTGGTAACAAAAATATCCCTATAGTTATTTTTACAGGTGAAACGACTGAACTTAGGCTCAAGCACTGATGCGGTTTTCCCTACATCTCAAATTTCTATAAACATAAAGACGCATTCTTTGAGGCGACACATTAGCGTAGGGGCACGAAGTGGAGTGTAGTACAATTTTTCATCTCTAGAAGAGCAGATACTTAAATAGGCTACGATGTGGAATACAAATGCTGCCTTATTGACTCTCCATGATTGGATCGAATCCGCTAACTGACGAAACCTTGCCCGTCCACGGTCGTTCACATACCCACGAGCATGGGGATGAAGAGTCTCCCCATCATCATGTCCACAGCGAAGAATCACTGCGGCGGGTTGTTAATCGCTTGTCTCGGATTGAAGGACACGTCCGAGGCATCAAAAATATGGTGCAGGAAAGCGAATCCTGCCCCAAAGTTCTCGTGCAGATTGCTGCTGTGCGGGGTGCCCTAGATCGGGTGGCGCGGATAATTTTGGATGAACATTTAACTGAGTGTATTGCCCGCGCAGCTGAAGAAGGCAATATTGAAGTTGAAATTGAAAAGCTAAAAGAAGCTTTGGATCGATTTTTGCCTTAGTTTAGTTAGATTACAAAACTGGCTTCCCTTTGCGTGGAAGCCAGAAAAAAACATTGGTATCGAAGACAACGATATAGCTAGGGATTTACTTATGCTTATGCAGCAACTTATCAACAAGCACCTCTTGGTCGTCTTCACTCAAGCTGTCCCAATCCAGCCCCCGTTCAGCACTCAAGACGCGCATCTGCTGCTCTTTCTCTGTTAACCTATCTGTGCCATTCATCTTTCTTTCCGAGGCGAGGGTGTCCAAGAGTATGGATTTATCCTCCTGTGGCAGTTGTTTAACTAAGTCAATTACCTGCCTAATTGTCAATTCTATCTTTGGCATGATTATTCCCTCGGTAGTTTATGAAATTGATATCTGAAACCACAGCGACAATCATGACGGGGTGGCAGTTGTGGCTGAAATGAAGAAGCGAACATCTACGACACGTCGGGAAGAGCTGATTTGAGATTTTTGCTCAAGAGACGCGAAGACACAAAGGCAACTACTATGAAAAGTTCGCAAATTCTTTCAGCTCAACTATTTGTGAGAGTACCACAAGTAAGAAGCTAGCTGCTGTCTCATCCCTTTGGAAAAGGACTAGCGATCCTTCAATTTTTCTTCTCTCAAGTGCTTGTAAATGCTGATGTCTCAAATTTTCAGAATTCAATGTTTTTGGAGGTATTTTTTATCACATATAGAAGTACAATCTTCACATTTTTACGACTTTTAATTTTGTTAAAGCTATTTTAATGAAGAGCCTTTAGATAATATATTTTTATTGTTTATTTTACTAAATGTAAAAAAGCGAGTTTGAATTTTTTTGATAATAAAAGCCATACAATTCTAAACATTGTCTGCGTTTTGATTCACCTCCTAAGTTGCTTACACATGGAAAATGTTTAGCTATGCGATAGATTGGCAATTGGCTTTAAACGTAAACCTTTATTTATCACAATATTGTATAAAACTGTGCTTAAATCAGCTTTTACAGGTTGTCGAGTCTACGGGGATCGATTTAAAATGAATTAAGCATGATTATAAACTATCGGCATTAGTTAACATAGACTGCTTTTCTAATTTGTTTAAATTAATAGAACCAACGATTGGTATTAGTAACGACTAAAAATAAAATATATTTTTATATGAATATATTTTGATAAAATTAAAAAATAGAATAATTACTTTGTTTTTTGCTTAAAAAATCTAGCAAAAAATCAACCTTAAAAATAACAATAATCAGTGAATAAAACAATAACATTTAAATATGTACCAAAATATCTTGATTATGTGAATTCACTGAGATAGGAATAGTTAGTATTTTTTGTCATAGTATTGACTTTTATTAGCCTAATATTTACTTTAGAAACGTAGCATAATTACCAATAAAAACAATAAGAAAATTTAATGTTTAAGTAAGAAGTAATAAAATATATTAATGTTTTTAGTGATGGCACTATGTTGGGGAAGTTGGAGGAAGCGATCGCACGGTTAACCTGGTTCGATTGCCTCTGTACACAGGGATAGCAAAACCTTCCTAATTCCGGAGTCGGAATTGCCAACGAATAGAGCAGCATAAATTCTACTGCATTGCTTGCAGCTCCAGTCAGGATAGCGATCGCAACTGGTAGTGTTGGTGACAGAGGATGCGATCGCTATCCTGACGTGCATTACGATTAAGCAAATCAGATTTGAGCAAACAGTTGTAGAGGATGACGTTTGATTATCAATTTCACTATTCTTTGAGCGGTAGCGCAGATAAACCAATAATCCTGTTTTTACATGGCTTTATGGGTGACTGCAACGAATTTAATCAAGTTATCTCATTTTTGTCTGACCAATTTTGTTGTCTTGCTGTTGACCTTCCAGGTCATGGACAAACTAAGGTTATGGGTGGAGACGAGTGCTATGAAATGGCAAATACTGCCCAGGCTTTGCTCAACCTGCTAGAACAGTTAAGCATTGAAAAATGTTTTTTGGTTGGCTATTCGATGGGTGGACGATTGGCTTTATATTTGACCCTTCATTTCCCCGAACGTTTTCCTAAAGTTGTCTTGGAATCGGCATCTCCTGGGTTGAAGACCGAAGAGGAACGATGGAAGCGACTCCAGCGGGATCTAGAATTATCGCAGGAATTAGTAACGATTGATTTTTCAGAATTTTTAACAAATTGGTATCATCAGCCGCTTTTTGTTTCTCTCAAAAAACATCCGAAATTTGAGCAGATAATAGAGTTTCGGCTACAAAATAATCCCTTTGAATTGGCTAAGTCCCTAAGTAATTTGAGTACTGGATGCCAACCTTCTTTATGGAAAGCGCTCAAACAAAACCAAAACCCTATGCTTTTGCTAGTGGGTGAATATGATAACAAGTTTAGAATCATTAACTCAGAAATGGCGAAACTGTGTAAAGCAGCTAAGGTTAATTTAATTAGTAATTGTGGGCATAATATTCATGTAGAAAATCCAAGAGTATTTTTTGACAAAGTTAGCCAGTTTTTAGCTAAACCTGTATCAATTCAATAATATTTGTTAAGGTAATGCTTACCCTAAATACCATTTGGGTTTTGAGGCGCTGCCTTAACGCTCGCTCAATCGGGCTTAAAAAGGAAAGCTAAGAAATTTATATGTTACAAACAAAATGATAAATACCCCGCCTCCGCTTTTAGGTAGGAGGCGGGGGCGAGATTCTAAATGATAGCTATTTAAACCAATTTTATATTATAAAAAATACGGTAATTTGCAGCTTCAATTAGTTTAAATTATTAATTTGCCTTTTCCGAAGTAAAGTATTATCAGAAATGTAGTTTATTGGTTGCCGTTGTGCGGAATTTCATTTTATGGAAACAATAGGAATTCATCATGCCGCGATTATTTGCTCTAACTATGAAAAATCTAAAAAGTTTTATGTAGAGGTTTTAGGATTCTCAATTATCCAAGAAACCTTTAGAGAAGAAAGAAATTCTTACAAATTAGATTTGAGAGTTGGTCGCGGCGATCAAATTGAGCTTTTTTCATTTCCTAATCCTCCTCAAAGATTAAGTCACCCTGAAGCTTGCGGATTGAGGCATTTAGCGTTTGCTGTCAAAAATATAGATGAAGCTGTTTACTATTTAAAAAACCAAGGAGTGCAGGTAGAAGATATTAGACTTGATGAGATGACTGGCAAGCGGTTTACATTCTTTAGCGATCCAGACGGATTACCTTTAGAAATCTATGAAAAATAGCTTTACAGGCGCTTAAACTTATGTTGGCTAATCAATACTTGGTTTTTCTCTGACATCAAGCTCTCAAGGAGCTTTTAAGTTTAAGAAAATTATCACTGTTTTGGCAAACGTTGTTAAGTTTTTTTCTTAAAAACTTAACAACGTCCGGAAAAAAAGGAGCAAAAGCAAGGGTTTCTACGGAGAAAGGCGATCGCTTTCATCAAAAGTCCCTTAAAAAAACGGTGGGAACAGTCTATTAATTCAACTATCTATAGTAATAGATTGTTCGACCTCACCTCCTTTGGAGTCCGCCATGAATCTCCACCGCCCAGCTTTGTGCTTACTACCCGGTTTCAAAAAAAGTACAAGCAAAGGTTTCACAACCTTTGACTTAATCGCTCATATTTTTCTAATTGGGCTGGTGGTAATGGCTATGCCGATTTTTTTCAACACGTCAGCTCCAGAAGGAGGTGTTGCCTCTTCTAACCGCAAAACGTTGCTGATTCGGATGAATTTCTAGGAAGTCTACGTTACAAACAATGAGGGGAAAGATATCTTAGGGCAAGCTGAAGAGTGTGATGGATACTAAAGTTCACTGAACTAGATTAAATTTGGAAGCCCGCACTCGCGTCGGTTTTTTATCCAAAAGTTTGTAGCTCTTCTTTTAGCATTTGCTCATAAATTTCTGGCAACTTCCCACTCATAGAGTTGGTTTCTATCCCATAGCCCAGACTTGTCCAAGTGCCAGATAGCAGCCGCAACACCTTTTTTAGTTTCCCTTGGCGCAGCAACTTGGAAATGTCTACTTTCCAGGCTTTCCGGTCACTCAGCCACGCATAAACTACAGCGTCCTGAAATTGTGGCTCAAAGCTATAAGAGTGCCAAAACATAAATTCTGAAGGCTGCGGGTGATAGCGCTGAGCCTTCTCAAGCCACGTCGTGTTGAGCATCTGATAGCGACCAGCAGCAGTAGAACATTTTCCCGTATTAGGGCCAACACCAATCGGGATGCACATCTGGGGATGCTGGCTGAGGTCTTGGACATACTGACCGCCATAGATGACCCGATAAGGCTGGGCAACATTTGCTTCACTAGCAGAAATTGTCCGCATCAAGGCACGGATATAAGGATCGCCCCCTTGCATTGCCAAGGGAGCGGTACCGTTTCCGTTCAGTGGAGCCACCGACGAGTTTCCGTAGGAGAAGCCGCGATCGCGCAGCTGCTCCCAGTCTTTAAGATAAAGCAACAAGCACAGCACCGCCGTCATGCTCAGCATCCCGATGAGAAAACTCCCGATCGCTGAAAACATCCCGGCGAGAAAACGCCCGATGGCTGAGAACATAATTAGGCCACACTGGCAAACATCTGCTCCCAGCTTTTTTCAGGAGCCTCTGCCTTGGTAATGATTTCAACAATTTTATTGCGAGCCGATGGTTGAAATAGCGCTTCGACACACACTTTCGCGACCTTAGTACGGGGAATGCTGCCACTTAAAGACAGAGTGTCAGCCTTGTACATAGCGATTGGCTCTGAGTTCTCTTCGTTTTTAAGACCTCCCGGTCGCACAATTGTGTAGGTCAACCCGCTTTTCTGAATATATTCCTCTGCTTGCTTCTTCCACACCAGAATCAGCCAAAACAGATTCAGCGGATGCAAAAATTGAGAAGCTCCAATTGAAGAAACCAGCACAAAATGCTCGATTCCCTTTACCTTGGCGGCATCCACTAGATTTTTAGTGCCTTCGTAGTCCACCTTGTAGGGTCCAGTCGGGTCAAAGCCGGGGCTAGCACCTGTGGCGCACAGTAGAACCGTACTATCACCTAGGGCAGAAGAGAGGCTTTCTGGCTGTAAAACATCGCCAACTACCAATTCAGCGGCATCTGGTAGAATCTGTCTAGCTTTTTCGATGTCTCGAACCAACGCTCGAACAGGTATATTCCGCTGCACTAGCTCTTGTACAATCCGACGACCTGTCTCCCCCGTTGCCCCTGCTACAAATGCTTTCATTAATTTCTCCGTAAATTACCCGTGTCCAGTCTTTAGAATCGCAAGCTATGCTGAGTGGACAGAGAATTTTTTTTGGTTGGCAGTAAACTCTAACTTTTTAATTGTAGAAACTCAAAGGCGTTGTCGTCTTTTGTTGAAGAATTAGAATCTATGGAAACAATTCAGCCCATTGTGGGCATCCTGTATATAGAAAAACGGCAACCAGCGCAGGAGAGCAGGTGATGCAGTCGCAATTCTACGATCGTCAACCGTTTGAGGTACCGTTTGAGGTTAACTCAGGAATGTTGAATCCAGTATCCAGTCTCATGGATGCCGACAATGCAGCTATAGAAACCGCGAGTACGAATGAAACGACTCGATTTCATACTCACTTTGAGAGCTGCATGGAGATGTATGCCGATGCCGAAACGGTTGCTAAGTATCTAGATACTCACCACGGTTGGTTCTGCCGCTGCGCTCACCCCATGCAAGTAGAACCCCTGGGAGAGAATGGTTATGCTTTAGTAATCGGGCGTTTTGGTGCGTTTGGTTATGAGGTAGAGCCAAAAATTGGCTTAGAACTGTTGCCACGGGATCAAGGTGTTTATCGAGTTCGGACAGTACCCGTTCCGAATTACGTGACTCCAGGCTATGACGTTGACTATGAGTCGGCGATGACATTAGTGGAAGTACCAGCAGATAGATTCGCCCCACATCAGGTATCTGCGATCACCTATGTTGAGTGGCATCTGGACTTGTCCGTTTACATTCAGTTTCCCAAGTTTATTCACAAGTTGCCTAAGTCTGTGATTCAAAATACGGGCGATCGCCTCTTGGCTCAAATTGTGCGACAAGTTTCTAAGTCTCTCACCCCCAAAGTCCAGGAAGACTTTCATACCAGTCTGGGCTTGCCCGTGCCTAAAAAAGCCAAGAAAAGGGCTAATGGCTAAATCCCTAATGGCTAATGGCTAATAGCAATTAGCCATTAGCATCCTCCCAAAGGCTACATCTTGCTGATGATTCTCTGCAAAATTTCCACACCGCTGACAGCTTGCCAGCCAAACAGCCCCAAAAGCACAACATTTAAAAAAATGTGACTGTAACGCGCCCAATTGTGACCTTTTTGCATATAGGGAGAGAGTGCAGCAGAAACTGCTATCATCCCGGTCATGCCTAAACCTGCCAGCAGGTGAGGCCCGAAAAAGAGTTTTCCATTATTGATATAGGTAACGCCCATGCCGATAAGCGTGCCTATCACCATCAACGCCAACAGCAATGAACCAACTTGGTAATGCCGGACGTTAAACCTGCCTTTGATTAGCTCTTTTTTGGCGTCCCCTTCAGCACTGCGAGTGCGTCGAACTAGAATCCCCAGATATAGGGCATAGAGGGATGTGCCCAGTAGCACCCACATCAAGGCGGGGTGAATAAAATTAAGCCAGGGTTTAATCGATACGGGGATTTCCAAGCTCATAAGATTCGGCTCATTAAGGAACTTTATAAAACTTATCATAATGGCTGTCTACCTTTGGGTAGTCGTCATTACCGCGCCATAACCTCAGATGATTGAGTAGTAGAAAATCTGCTAAACATTGCAGGGCAGGAATTTCTGAAGGAGGGCAGATGATGTTGCCAGTCTGGTTACAGGCAGGTTTCTGGGGATTGGTGGGTGGATCGGCGTTGCTATTCGGAGCCGGGTTGGGATATTTTGTGCGAATTTCCCCACGAGCGATCGCAGCCGTGATGGCTTTTGGTGCCGGGGTGCTAATTTCGACGCTATCTTTTGAGCTAATGGATGAGGCTTATCAGCGGGGTGGCTTCGATTCAACAGCAATTGGTTTCTTCAGCGGTGCTGTTGTCTACACAGGAGCAAACTGGTATCTGAATTATCAGGGTGCCAAGCATCGCAAGCGCTCTGGCAACCAACAAAAATCTCTTATAGGAGGCGAGTGGGAGCGGTTTAGCGATCGCTATCGGTGCCCTGCTTGATGGCATTCCGGAATCAATTGCGATCGGGGTCAGCATGATTCAAGGAGGAGTTGTTAGCTGGGTGACGGTAGCAGCCGTTTTCCTCTCAAATCTTCCCGAAGGACTCTCCAGCGCCGCTGGTATGAAGAAAGCAGGTCGTTCAGCTTGCTATATCTTTGGCGTGTGGGCAGCGATCGCGATTCTTTCTGGTATCGCAGCGCTTTTGGGCGATCTCATCTTCAGTCACTTCTCTGAAGAAATTATCGCCGCAACGACCGCCGTGGCAGCCGGCGCAATTCTGGCAATGATATCAGACACCATGATTCCAGAAGCTTTCGAGCAAGCCCATGATTTTGCTGGACTAATCACCGTTGTTGGCTTCCTCGTTGCCTTTGTCCTCTCCAAGCTTGGGGGTTAAGCGACACCCTCCTCTCAAAAGTATAATTTGAGGTGAAGTTGGCAATGCTGCGGAGGGGATCGGGCAACAGCGGTGAGTGCAAATCAAGACTTAATTAGGGCGGCGAAGCGGGGAGAAATTCAGCGGGTAAAAGCGCTAATCACCGCTGGCGCTGATGTCAGTGCGACAGATCGGGAGGGCACCACTGCTTTGATGTTTGCCGCCCAGAACGGCTACACCGAAATTGTTAGACTTCTACTGGACGCTGGTGCAAACGTCAACCAACTTAGACAACGATATCGCCTGACGGCTTTGATGATAGCGGCGGCAGCGAATCAGATTGACGTGGTTAAAATGTTAGCTGCCAAAGGAGCTGATGTGAATGCCGCCAACGAGGATGGCAGCACAGCGCTGATGGTGGCGGCCCTGAAAGGTCATGTTGAGGTGGTGCAAATCTTGCTGGATGCGGGTGCCCAAGTTAATGTCAAAGACAACGTTGAGGATACGGCTTTGATGTTGGCAGCGCAGGAGGGCAAAGCTAGCGTGGTGCAAGCTTTGTTAGATGCCGGTGCTGAGGTGAATGGAAGGAGAGAGAATGATGGTGTCTCTCCCTTATTTCTCGCTGCTGGACTCGGACACGCTGAGACGGTGCAGGTTTTGTTAGAGCGAGGGGCAGATGCAAATGCCGAAACCAAGGACGGCAGAAGCCCCCTGATACAAGCTGCTGAGTTTGGTCGTTTAGAAGTGATTCAGCGGTTGTTAGCGAATGGCGCTGATGTGAATGCGAAAGACAAAGAAGGTGAAACCCCTTTAACTCTCGCAATCGATCGAGTTCATACGGATGTGGTGAGAGCATTGCTAGAGGGCGGTGCTGATGTGAATGCTCAAAACTCGGATGGCTCAACGGCGCTGATGGCTGCGGCAGCGATCGCTAACACGGATATTGTGACGGCGCTACTCGATCGCGGCGCGGATATCAATGCCAAAGATAAAGATGATGAGACGGCTTTAAACTTTGCCGTTGTCGAAGGTCATGCTGATGTTGTGGAAATTCTCCTCAACCGAGGAGCAGATGTCCAGTCGCGAAATAAGTTGGGCGATACCGCTTTGATGGTGGCAGCATTGCATGGTCAGGCGGCGATTGTGGAAGCTCTGTTAAGAAAGGGCGCGAATTCTAACGCGGGGAATCTGGGTGAGACGGCGTTAACTGTGGCAGCATTGCAGGGGCACGCTGACACGGTGAAAGTGCTGCTGGAGGGCGGGTCTAAGCCCAATACACGAACCAATGACGGGAAATGTGCGCTAATCAAGGCAGCTGAGCAGGGGCACGCGGGGGTGATGCAAGGGCTACTCTCGTCGGGAGCGGATATCAATCTTCAGGATGATGCTGGTGCGACTGCTTTAATGTGGGCGGTTCAGCGGGGTCATGCGAATGCCGTGCAGGTATTGCTGAAAGCTGGTGCGGATGTGAATTTGAAAAACCGGGGTGGCTACACGGCTTTGGCGATCGCCCAAATGAATCGAAACCGGGAGATCGCGCGATCGCTCAAAGCATCTGGGGCTGTAGATTAATGCTTAAAAGCCTGTAAAGGGTGCCAAGGAGTAAGGAAGTAGAGTGCAAGGCGGCGACACGCGATCGCGTGCCCAGCACTCTTACAGCATTTGTTGTAGAAATCTCTGCAAATCAATATTAAGCGGTAAATAGCACATCAATTAGTGTGGAATGCTACTTTTCCACAACGGCTGCTGCAATGCCGGTGAATCAAGACGGCACTCCCTGTAGCAGGCTGAGGGATCGTTTTAGCGCCCGGATCGCTGTGAGCGATCGCGCGATCTTCGTGTAGTTGTAGTTTGGGTTGAGGAACGAAACCCAACACACAGAAGCATTTGTTAGGCTTCGCTCCTTAATTCTACCTACCTTTGCTTTGAATTTTTAGCTTCTTCGTGAACCGTATTAGAAACTGCCTCGGCAACCGATTGTAAGTAGCCAGAACTGGCTACACAAGAATCATCTGGGCTTAAATAAACAACACGAGTGGGAACTCAAACGAGTCTGCGGTGTTCTATCTGTTTGAGGATGGCGTAAGCGATGAAAACGCTTTAAATCTCGCAGTGAAAAACAGCGATCGCCTTCTTAAAAAACATCAATCATTTACGTGGAATCCTCATAAATTATAAAGGAACGATAAAGAAAAATGCCTATCTATTTAAAGCTATCAATAAGTTACGTATAAACCCTGATATTTAATTTTAAGAAAATATAAACATAATCTATTTTTATATAGATTTATTATAAAGCCTCAGTACAAACACTTTGCTTTAAATTAGAAACTAACAAACAGCTTCGTTTTAACTAGGTAAATAAAATAAGTAAAATCCTCATCAGTAGAATCATGAAGTAGCGATAAAGAGCGCTGCCATTTTATTTAAAGATATCGAGAAACCACTGAAAATCTATTGTGGCTTAGAGAAGCCACTGATATATTGCGTACATTAGCTGAGTGTGAAGTATGCAGAGCTAAAGAAAAAGCTTTATCTACCAACGCCAATTTAATCTTGTGTCTTAACCAAGGAGATTTCATCAATGAAAGTAACTTCATTTTTACCTTCCGTTTTAGCAGCAGCTGGCATTGCTATTACATCCTCTTTTTTGATGCCAACCTCTGCACAAGCCTTCAGCGTATCTTTTGATAATACAAGTACATCTTCTAATAAACCTGCCACTGGCGCATCAGCTAAGGTAGATTTTAGTTTTTCTCAGGATAATAATACAGGCGGCGTTCTGCTTAATTTAAATATCTTGAATACGACTGGTAAACCTTCTTTTGGCGCTGGAGCAACTCAGTCAACTTTGGTTGGTTTGGGGTTCGATCTACTGGATAGCATCACCTCATTCACCTACGATCCAAAGTCAAGCCCCTTTACCAAGCTTTTCGGCGATGAAGATTTAGCCTCTCAGCCAGTAGAGGGTTCTGCTACTTTATCACCGTTCGGTACGTTTGATGTTGGAATTCGCTCCGAGGGTGCAGGAAACTTTAACGGTGGCAATCCCCAGCAAGGTCTGACTGCGGGAGAGTTTACGATGGTTAGCTTTTTACTGAGTGGCATGAACCTTGATGCCGCCACTATTGAAGCTCAATTCTTTGCTGGATTCCAAAGTGGAGACTTAAAGATAGCAACTCGCTTCCAGCAGGTAAATGCTGGCGCTGGGAGTGACAAATTGCTAGGTGGTACTGTTACCAATGGCGGCGGCGACGGCGGCGGCGACGACGGCGGCGGTGACAACGGCGGTGATAACGGCGGTGACAACGGCGGTGACAACGGCGGTGACAACGGCGGCGACAACGGCGGTGATAACGGCGGCGACAACGGCGGTGATAACGGCGGCGACAACGGTGGCGACAACGGCGGCGACAACGGCGGTGACAACGGCGGCGACAACGGCGGTGACAACGGCGGCGACAACGGCGGTGACAACGGCGGTGGTGACAACGGCGGCAATAATGGCGGTGACAACGGCGGCGACAACGGCGGTTCAACAAAGGTACCAGAACCAGGCACTGTGGCAGCTCTAGCCTTAATGGTTGGAGGACTGAGAGTAGTGCGCCGTCGGAAATCTAACTAAACCACTCATTGATTAAATAGTCATTGTTTCGGTAAGCGATGGGGGTTGGAAGTTTAGTTGAACTTCCAACCCTAATTTTTGCTAACAAGGTGCTTCTGTATCGGTGGCACTGTAATTTGGATAATAAATGCCGATTTTGGCGACTTTTATAGAGATTTTAGTTATAACCGAATTGTCAATTAAGGGGCTAACGTTCTATGTTCTCCAAGGAGAAAAAATTTAAAAGTGGCTTTGAGAGGAAGCTAGAGGAACTGTTTGGGTTGGACTTGCGATCGCTCGCTCTGTTTCGCATCGGTCTAGCGTTGCTCGTCGTTACCGATCTGATTAATCGTTCTAACGATCTCAAAGCTCATTACACTGATTTTGGCATCCTTCCCCGCGCCCCACTAATTGAACAATTTTTAAATTCTTGGTTTTGGTCAGTACATTTATTCAGCGGACAAGCCTTATTTCAAAGTTTTCTATTCTTATTTGCTGGATTTATTGCCTTTGCACTGTTAATCGGTTATCAGACAAGATTTGTCACTATCGTATCCTGGGCACTCTTGGTTTCCCTTCATAGTCGAAACCCGATGGTACTCAGTGCGGGAGACATCGAATTTCGCTTGTTGCTATTTTGGGCAATGTTTTTGCCGTTAGGGGCGTGTTATTCAGTGGATAGCGCCCTCAATTCATCCTCAAAAGCTTTGCCAGAGCGTATTTTGTCCGGTGCAACGGTCGCCTTGACACTACAAATCTGCTTTGTCTACTGGTTTACATGGGCGCTGAAGTCCGATCCTATCTGGTGGAAAGAAGGCAGCGCCGTTTATTATGCCTTGAGCATCGATCAGTTTGCGACCCCCATCGGTCAATTTTTCTTAGGATTTCCGCCGCCACTGCTCGTCTTTTTAACCTACACCACGCTGGGGATTGAGTTATTAGGGCCATTTTTACTGTTCATCCCCATCCGTACCAGCTTTTTCCGCTTGTGTGCGGTGGTGACATTTATCCTGTTACATCTCGGTTTTGGACTAGGACTAACGCTGGGTCTTTTTCCGTTTATTAGCGCGATCGCTTGGCTGGTTTTCATCCCTAGCGAGTTTTGGAATGGGATCTCCCAGCGCCTGCAAACTCCGCAACGTCAGGGACTAAAAATCTACTATGACGGAGAGTGTGGTTTCTGTAAAAAGACGGTATACCTGCTCCGCACCTTCTTAGTATTGCCAGGAACGCCACTGCTTTTAGCTCAGGATGACCCGGAAATTTTCGCGGACATGAAAACGCACAATTCCTGGGTAGTGGTCGATTGGGAAGGATACAAACATTTCAAATTTAAAGCGATCGCCTACGTCTGTCACCTATCACCCTTACTTCGACCTCTGACTCCCTTGTTGGAATGGCGTCCTGTCTTGTCTGTGGGTACAAAAGCCTACGAAATCATTGCCAACAATCGCCGCGCCGCCTCTAAAGTCACGGCTCCTTTAAAGTTTCGCCCCCTGGAAGTGCGTTCTTCGTTGTTAACAGATCTTATCGCCTTCCTCTTATTGCTTTGCGTCTCTTTGTGGAATCTCAGGACGATTGCTCCCTCTATCTTTAAGCTGCCAAGCGTGGTTAATTGGGTGACGCTTGTGTTGAGATTAGACCAAAAATGGAGTATGTTTGCTCCCTATCCACTTAAAGATGATGGCTGGTATGTCATTCCAGGTCAGCTTAAAGACGGCACTGAAATAGATGTTTTTAAAAATGGCACACCTGTAAGCTGGGAAAAACCACGTCTTGTGTCTGCGACTTATCCAAACGAGCGTTGGCGCAAATACATGATGAATATTTGGAGCAAGGACAATTCCAAATATCGTCTTTACTATGGGCGATATCTTTGCCGCAACTGGAATACTCAACACCAAGGGTCACAGCAGCTTGATACCTTTTCTATTTACTTTATGCGTGAAAACACCCTGCCAAATTATCAAACCCCAACGGTAAAAAAGGTTCGCATTTGGAAGCATTCCTGCTTTAATCCATCCCCAGAAGATAACTAAGCTGATGTGCATTTCCAAATGCACATCAGTCTTATAGTATGCGTTTTTTCGTCGCGTATACACTGGGAGTATTCTACGTTTACCAGAATTTACCTAGACCCTGGAGGATGCAGCTACAAAAACGTAGCCTGACGGAGACAGGCTAATTCTTTAAATGGTCAATTAACCGGACTTGATATTAGACCGCGAAGGCGGTCTTTGTTCGTGTAGCTGCGACTTTAGTCGTTACGCATTATTTACTTGACGACGCACCCAGCCATTAATGGTGAATCGACTGTCTGCGAAAGCTTTAGAAGGACAAACCACAGGCAAGACTTCGTGTAAATAGCGGCTCAGGAAAAACACAATGCTGTTGTTTTTCGGTTCAACTGTTTTAAACGAGTCTGATTGTACGTAAAAATTGTTTTCCACCTTACTGTCGTAAATCAGTAACTCTCCACCAGAAAAGGGTTTTGGCTCGCGATAAAAGTAATAAACATAAGTTAATTCTCTAGTGATAGTTTCAGGGCTGCCATTATCGTTATGAATTTTGAAATAATTCCCGTCATTATGGGAAGTTAACTGACTTTCAATATCGGAAACTTTAAAAGAAGGTATCCCTAGCTTTCTGAAGACATTTGGGAGAATCGCTTTAATTCGATTGACTACCAATTCAGAAAATTCTGGGAAGTAATAGAGAACCATTGAGCGACGATAGTCAGCCTCGTTTGTTGAAGTGCTAGTAGAAACGAAGTTTGACTCTTGTTCCCAAACATAATTAAGTAAGCGGTTTTTTTCTTCTAACGTTAAAAAGTTATCAATTTGCACATATTCAGAAGGTAATATATTTGGTAAAAAATCTACGGATTGAGGTGGTGGCTCTTCTATTGGCGGCAAGTTTTGTTGCACGTACAGGGGTGGTTCCGTAACGATACCAACCAAGCGATCGCTCGAAAAAGACAGAGCCGCATGACCCTCATTAATGGGAATCTGAAACAAACAAGAAAATACCGCTTCCTGTTTTTGGGATTGAGCCAAAATTGTCTTCAGCAGACTGTGGAGTACGGGTGAATCTGACTTGAGATAAATGGTGTACTCATGTCCTCCCGTTAGGAGAAGCTGAACTTTTACATCCTGGACGTTAGGCTGCTGTGGAGCCGATTGCATAAACGTTTCCTCTTCGATGTTGAAAAATTGAAGAAACTATCTTTGGGCTTTCTCCCTAGCTTCAGAGCAATTTTAACCAGTCGGTGCGATGTATTGACTGGTACCGATACCCAACGGGGTGCAAAAAGCCGAATCATCGCGCTAGACAAAAAGAGCGATCGCTTCAACGCTTGCTCACCACCCAGAGTAGTTTATTACTAGAGGGTGCGAAGATAGCAGCATGAAATTTATGAAAATTTTTGTTCCAGGTCGCCTGTGTCTGTTTGGCGAACACAGCGATTGGGCGGGAGACTATCGCCGCATCAATCCGAATTTAGAAAAAGGCTATACGCTGATCGTCGGGACTAATCAGGGGCTTTATGCCGAGGTTAAGCCTCATCCCACTCATCTGATTTTTCACGCTTCCCTGAGTGACGGCACCCGGAAAACGCTGACTCTGCCGATGGACGCCGAGGTTTTGCTTGCCGAAGCTGAAAAAGGTGATTTCTTTAGTTATGTCGCTGGCGTTACCTACCAGTTTGTGGCTCGTTACCGAGTGAACGGACTGGAAATCGACAATTATCTGACAGATTTGCCAGTTAAGAAAGGTCTGTCCTCCAGTGCGGCGTTGTGCGTCCTCGTAGCTCGTGCTTTCAATCGCGTGTATGACTTAAAGATGACCCTCCGAGACGAAATGGAGTTGGCTTATCAGGGGGAGATTACCACGCCTTCTCGCTGCGGACGAATGGATCAAGCGTGTGCTTATGGCGATCGCCCGATCCTGATGGTTTTTGATGGCGATTCGCCTAGCGGCGATAGCTTCGCTTCACGCTTGGATATTATTGAACTAAAAGTACCCAAAAACCTGTTCTTTGTAATTGTCGATCTCGGTGCTGGGAAAAATACCCAAGAAATACTCAGTAACTTGAATCAGTGTTATCCTTTCGCCTGTAACGAATCCCAAGAGAATGTCCAAAAATATCTCGGCTTCATCAGTTCTCAAATTACTCAAGAAGCAGTAGACGCCTTGCAAAAAGGAGATGCTGAACAAATTGGTATCTTGATGAAAAAGGCACAAACCGAATTTGATAAGCATCTAATTCCCGTCTGTCCTGAGCAATTAACAGCTCCCATCCTGCATAAAATCCTTCATTATGAACCCATTCAGCCCTACATTTGGGGAGGGAAAGGTGTTGGTTCCCAAGGGGATGGTACAGCACAATTTATCGTTAAAGACGAAGAAAGCCAGCAAAAAGTCATTGAAATTATTGAACGGGATTTTCCTCAAATGCAAGGTTTAAAGCTAACACTTCATGCACGCAAAGTTCGCAAAGCTATAATTCCAGCCGGAGGTTTCGGAACTCGTTTATTTCCAGCTACCAAGGCGGTGAAAAAGGAATTTTTCCCGATTATCGATCGAGAGGGTCGTGCCAAGCCGGTAATTCTAGCAATTGTGGAAGAAGCCATCAGCGCTGGTATAGAAGAAATCGGGATTGTAGTGCAACCAGGCGATCGCGCACTTTTTGAGGAGTTCTTTAAGGCTCCACCTCCAGGCGAACTTTTCAAGAAATTATCGCCGCAAAATCAGGAATATAGCCAGTATCTACAAGATTTAGGCAGCAAAATTACATTTTTGAATCAAGACAAACCAGAAGGCTATGGTTATGCTGTATTCTGTGCCAAAGAATGGGTGAAAGATGAGCCATTTCTGCTGATGCTGGGCGATCATGTTTACTCATCGGACACTGAAACATCATGTGCAGGTCAACTTTTAGATGTTTACAAAAAAGTTAATCAAAGTGTTGTTAGTTTGACTAAGCTTCCAGCAGAAAGCCTTTATAAATCTGGCTGTGTTACAGGCATTTGGCAGGACTCAAGCTCAATCCTTTCAGTAACTCAACTTGCAGAAAAGCCCACAATTGAGTATGCACGCCAGCATCTTCGTGTAGAGGGAATGGCAGAAGATCAATTCTTATGTATATTCGGTTTATATGTACTCACACCGAAAATATTTGAATTTCTCGAAAATAATATTCAAAACAACTTCCGGGACGAAAAAGGCGAATTTCAGTTAACATCCTGTCTCGATCAATTGCAACAGGAAGAGGGAATGACCGGATATATTGTCAACGGTAAGTGTTATGACACCGGATTGCCAGATCCCTATCGCCAGACAATGATTGATTTTAGAAATGCAGGGAAGTAGTTAAAAGGGTGAGCGATCGCGATAAAGCATCTGAACCCCGGCGATCGCTACCTCCCTCTGATTCTTTCTGTGACTACTTAATGCAAGAAGTGACGGATACCTGTCAACACCATCACTAAACCAAGCTCATTGGCAGCCTTAATCGAATCTTGATCGCGCAGACTCCCTCCCGGCTGAACAATGGCGACAATCCCCGCCGCTGCTGCTGTCCGCACCGAGTCATCGAAGGGGAAGAAACCATCGCTGGCAAGCGTGGCACCTGAGGATTTTTCTCCAGCTTGTTCTAAGGCAATTTTGACCGAACCGACGCGATTCATTTGTCCGGCACCGACACCTAAAGTAGTGCGATCGCGTGTTACAACAATCGCGTTAGATTTAACGTGTTTGCAAACTTTCCAGGCGAATAGTAATTCTTCCAGTTGTTCTGGCGTCGGTTGCTTGTCCGTGACGACTTGCCACTGGCTGGCGTTTTCCACCACGTCATCAGAAGCTTGGACGAGGAAACCACCGGCAATAACTTTAACTGTATTTTCTGGTCCAGCCGCCAAGTCTGGCAAAGTCAAAACCCGCACCTTAGACTTAGCCGCCAGAATTTCCTGCGCCTCTGGTTCGCATCCCGGTGCCACGACGCATTCTAAAAATGTTTTGGTCAGTGCTGTCGCTGTGGAGGCGTCAATCGGCTGATTTAGCGCCACAATCCCCCCGAAAGCCGAAACCGAATCAGCATTAAAAGCTTTTTCATAAGCCTCAGACAAGCTATTTCCCAAACCTACGCCGCAGGGATTATTGTGCTTGATAATCGTCGCTGCTGGGGTATCGGGAAACTCAGCAATAATCCGCCGCGCTGCTTCCAAATCCACTAAGTTGTTATAACTCAGTTCTTTTCCCTGAAGTTTAGTCGCCGCCGCCCATCCAGACGCAACTGCCCGAGTTTGATACCATGCGGCAGGTTGATGGGGATTTTCCCCATATCGTAGAGATTGCAACTGTTGTCCAGAAAGGTCAAATTGGGTGGGTAGGGGCGATGTATGCGCCTCGACAGGGGATTGATGGGTGAGATAGGTCGCGATCGCCCTGTCATACCCCGCCGTATGCTCAAAAGCCTCTCGTGCCCTAGCCAGACGGAACTCAAAGGACACCTCCCCGCCCTGTTGCTGCAATTCCTGCAAGTAGGCATCGTACTGGGCTGGGTTAGACAAAACTGTTAGATGTTGGAAGTTTTTTGCAGAAGCCCTTATCATCGCCGGGCCACCAATGTCAATCTGCTCAATCGCTTCCGGCAACGTTACTCCCTCTTTCGCAATCGTCTGCTCAAAAGGATAAAGATTCACTACCACTAAATCAATCGGGCGAATTTGGTTCGCCTCCAAATCTGCCAAATCTTGGGGCACATCCCGACGCGCCAAAATGCCGCCATGAATCCGGGGATGCAGGGTTTTGACTCTCCCCCCCAAAATCTCCGGAGAACCCGTGTAATCCGAAACTTTTGTCACGGGTAGCCCAGCATCTTTAAGGGCGTTAGCCGTTCCACCACTGCTGATTAAATCAAACTCAAATTTTTCAACCAA
The DNA here is from genome assembly GCF_039961875.1 of Trichocoleus sp. ST-U2. Taxonomy (NCBI): domain Bacteria; kingdom Bacillati; phylum Cyanobacteriota; class Cyanophyceae; order Leptolyngbyales; family Trichocoleusaceae; genus Trichocoleus; species Trichocoleus sp. ST-U2. The sequence continues at coordinate 294,629 of NZ_JAMPJY010000001.1, forward strand.
CTGACGGGCAAAGTCGATTAGCCCAGTTTTATCAGATACACTCAGCAGTGCTAGACGCGCCATAACTTCTAAAGTCCCTCTTTTTCCATTACTTAGGATAAATGCGATCGCCCTCATGCACAAACAGAGAACCCTGCCCTCACGGCATGGGCAGGGTTCTTGATTCAAAACAAAGTGAGGAGTTTAAGATAACCGCTTGCCTGGTGGCAAGAAAACGGTTGGTCAGTGGTTTGCCTCAGCCACGACGCCACGCATTTCTGGTTAAACAGATGGGTGGACGCGCAGTGGTAAGCCACTCGTACCGAACGCTAGAAGACTTGTATAACAGATGTTTCCAAGCTAGCGATCGCTACTGCTACTACCCAATTTTGAACAGACCTTGAAGCAGTTCCAAATTGGAAATCAGCAGGTAGGCGATTCCCGCACCACCAACTCCACCAATCAGAAAATTACTCGCAAACTCGTTCCAGCCTTCCTGACTATTGAGGGCGTCTGGAGGACGGGGCGTGGTAATCGTTTTAGTGGGGTTGGGGGGATTGCTAGAAGCGTAGAGGGATAGCCCAATCGTCAAAATGATAATCAAGCCAACCGTTGACAGCAAACCTGCCAGGTTCGCGACATCTGTATCGCGCAGAGGACCCAGTTTGGCGAAGGGACCAATCAACCAATAACCATGAGCCATACCAATTTCTAATGCTCGGCGTCCGGGTGACAGCCCTTTGCGATAGGCTGGCAAGTTATTGATGTAAGCCTCTGTGAAACCGGAAGAATTAATCGGCGTTGCTAAATTGCCAATTTGCGGATCGCCAGCTTCATGGACAACTTCCCGATTTCTGGGGTCGTTACGACGATCTTTCGAGTCGCTTATTGCTTGCACTTGCATAATTTCTTCACCTTTTGATGAGCTAGTGCCACTAATTATCGTTGGGTTAAAACTGGAGATGCTTCTATCGTTTGATACAGCATTTTTTAACCAGTCTTGAAAATCCTGCGATCTTTACGGCATTGGATGGAAAAGCAGGTCGGGGAAAATGTAGATAAAGACAGCCAAGAGACTAGCCTGAAGGGATAGCCACACAATAGCCAGAACCGGAGCTAGGGAAAGATACTTGAGGAAATACTGCATGAATCATTCTCCAAAACAGTCAATAATTCAACGTAACTAGCGAATTGAGACAGGAATCTCATCTTCTTTTGCAGTCAATTCACCCGTGAGCAATTCTTTGACTGCTGCCAAAGGCCAAGTGAAGCCACTTAGCATAAAACCAACAGCCCGGGGAACATCCAGTTGGATTTCTTTATACTCTGGGTTTGCCTCTTTTTTCACCGATTGAATATAGGCACGACCAACCCAACCAATCCAACCCGCAATATACAGGAACAGAATGCTGGGAATGATAAAGTCACCGGCACGATCCAGGCGACCATCTACAACCAAGTGGGGTAAACCCTCTGGGCCACACATTGCCTGAGAATAACGTTCAAAACGCTTGCGCCCTGAATCGGGGTCGAAGTTGGTATTGCGGGCGGTTGCAGCACGTTGCTGAAAAGCCTTGGACTGGCTGCATGGCACCAGACCTGATACGTTATCAGCCGATGCCGTTGGGGCAACGCTAAACCAAATACAAAGGGCAAAAATCAAAGCCAACAATCGTTTCATGGGATTGTTTCCTTTTGTTACAAAACGAAAACTTTTATGTACAAAACAAGGTCATTGTTTGTACGGAAGCAATCATGTATCGATATATTAAAGTACCAGTGAATGTCAACAGTATTAGCGATTGAAACAAGTTGTGACGAAACGGCGGTAGCGATCGTAAAGAATCGTCAAATTTGCAGTAGCATCGTCGCCTCACAAATCCCTGTTCATCGGCAGTATGGCGGGGTTGTGCCAGAAATTGCTTCCCGTCAACACGTCGAAATAATTAACAATTGTTTAGACAAAGCACTCGAAGAAGCGCAGATGGAGTGGGCGTCAATTGATGGTATTGCGGCAACCTGCGCCCCTGGTTTGGTGGGGGCATTGTTGGTGGGGCTGACGGCTGCCAAAACTCTTGCGATTGTCCATCGGAAACCGTTTGTCGGAGTCCATCATCTGGAAGGCCACATATACGCTACTTATTTGAGCGAACCTTCTTTACAGCCGCCTTTTTTATGTCTGCTGGTTTCGGGCGGACACACCAGCTTGATTTATGTAAAAGATTGTGGTGTGTACGAGACACTAGGAGAAACCCGCGATGATGCCGCTGGTGAAGCCTTCGATAAGGTGGCGCGGTTGTTAAATCTGGGTTATCCGGGTGGGCCGGTGATTGACCAACTCGCCCAAGCGGGGAATCCGCAAGCCTATCCTTTGCCGGAAGGGAATGTCGGGGTGCCAGGGGGCGGCTATCATCCCTATGACTCTAGTTTTAGTGGCTTAAAAACAGCTGTGCTGCGACTGGTGCAAAAGTTGCAGCAGGAAGCGTCTCCGTCGCTGCCGGTGAATGACATTGCGGCAAGTTTCCAAGAAAGCGTAGCGCGAAGTCTGACGCGAAGGGCGATCGCCTGCGCCCTCGACTACGGTCTTGATACCATTGCCATCGGTGGCGGTGTCGCCGCCAACAGTGGGCTGAGAAAACACCTGCAAGTCGCTACTGCACAGCGAAACCTGCGGGTGCTATTCCCCCCGCTAAAATTCTGCACTGACAACGCCGCCATGATTGCCTGTGCTGCCGCCGATCATTTGAATCGGGGTCATACTTCCCGATTGACTTTGGGCGTTCAGTCCCGGCTGCCAATTACTAATGTTATGCAGCTTTACCAAACTTCACAGTAGAAGTTTGCATCCAGTTTTGAGGCGCGAGGATGCAATATTTTTCGGGCAAAGCGATCGCGCAATTTCTAAACAGACCTTAAATCAGTCGATTCTCTCGATCATTTTGATGAGTAAGGATGCAATACTTTGGATAGCGCGATCGCCCGGTTTCTGTCTGAAAGCTGCTGCAAATTCAGCTGATTATTCTCATCTAAAAGATTTTCTTTCTGCAAAAGCTCATAAATTGTTAAAGACAGCAGCATTTCTACCTGATTCGCCCGACTGCTGAGCCAATGATGAGTCTCTGCATCCGAGGGAAAGCGCTCAATACACTCATTTGTGTAACGGCGAAACTCTCTGACATCATTTAAAAGCCGAACCAAATAACTAGGACACTCGCAAGCAATTACATCGGCTGCCTCGCAGATAGCCAGCAGATGTTCGTCAGTCAACTCCGAAGAAATTTGAATAGTCTGTTTTGGATCGATCATAATTTCAGCACAAGTATCAGGAAAGCCTTAGATTCATCAGTTGATTGTTCCCTTGCCACTCAGACTAATTACTACTCTTCTGGGAGCGCTCATCGCGATCGCAGTCAAAATCTAAGAAGCGAAAATCAATATCGTTTTTTAGCAGGCACCCCTTTAATCTTAATAAAATTTAAAGATTTATGGTGCCAACAAAACATCTACCTTAAGCGAAGTTGCTAGAATCCTGACAATTAGCTATAGTTTTGCGAATTTCGGTAGCAACTGCCTCTGGCTGCTCCACCATCGATAGATGTCCGCAGTCCGGAATTTCCATCACGTTCTCACCACAACCCTGAAATAACGGGTGAAAGCTTGCTAAGTGGCGCACATACTTCGGTTCCATTACCCTATCTTTAGCACCAGCAATAAAATAAACCGGCTGTTTTAGCCGTGACACCACCTGCGGTAAGCGATTGACCTCCGCTTCCGTCGTCGAATCCAGTAAAGTCCCCAGCGCCGCTTCCGGATGAGCCGTAATAAAATCAATCAGTCGCTGTCGTCCCCAGCACCGAGCAATTGGGCGCGCCACTTGCGCCCGTGTAAAAGGCAAATCAATCCCCGGTACATAGCACAGCCAATGGGGACGCCGTTTCAGAAGCTGCTGACCCGCAGCCCGAAATCGCTCGAAGGCCTCCTTCAGATAAATGCCACCTCCAGCATTAATGCAGACGACCCCCTTAACAGAATCAGGTTGCTGGTCTGCCGCCCAAAGGGCAATGCTGCCACCCAACGAATGGCCAATCAGCCAAGCACTAGAGATATTCAGCTTCTGCAACAAAATACCGACTTCTTTGGCATAAGCAGCTGGAGTGTAATTCGAGAGGCTCAACGTAAGAGGCTCTGAAGAGCGAAGAAAGTTCTCCTCTTGCTGACTCTCGCGGACGACTTGCCGACTCTGCACCGACATTTCTTGACGGGTGAACCCATAATTATCTAGAGGCTGAGAATCACCAAACCCCCGCAAGTCGTAAGACAAACACTGATAATCTGGTGCTATCTGCTCAATCAGGGGTTGCCAGTACCGACGGCTGAGGAGCCAGCCGTGGATAAAGACCAAAACAGGGGTAGATGATGCAATGGGAGGCGTCAAATCGTAGGTGTGCCGAACTCCCAGGATTTCGATAGTTGCCATATTTTGATCCTATCCCGAAGTTCTACCAGATTGGTGAAGAAGTCATTGTTATTGGTCATGGCTTACCCCTGCCTTACGAAACGTCTGCTTGTAGGCGCGATCGCTTCGAGAAGCGTAAAGTAGGACTATTGGACAAAAGACTAATGGCTAAACATTCTAAACATTAAAATCTGCGCCCTAGCAATCGCTGACGCACGCTTTCAGCAATTTTTTGACCTAAATATTCCGGAATCACACTTTCGTTCGGTCCCAACAAGTAAAGAATCAAGCGGGTGCGTCCTCGCCAGACTAGCAAATTGGCATTGACCACCAGCAAATCCTCTTGCCAGATAGCGTACATCACCTTATAAAACAGACCCGGTTGGTTATCCGCCTCAATTAACAGCGCCGGAAGATGGAAAACAGGGTCTACATAAAATTCCGTTTCTACCTGCTCCAAACCGGCATCCAGATTAAATTCCACTGCCAGCATCTCTTCTACTTCAAAGCGCCCAGCCAAAGCTTCCCGAATGGCGCGACAGACATTTTCCGAGGTTTTGTCTGTCAGTGCTTTGCTGCCACGAGACACCACCAGTTTGATGAAAACTAGCATCGGAGGAGCGATTTGACCATATAGACTGAGACTGTGAATGGTCAGCCCGTATGCAGCCAGAACCCCAAAAATATCACTTAGCAGAAAAGATTGGTTGCGGTAAGCAAAATGTAGGGCACTTTTATTGCCTTCGGGTTTCAGCTCAATAACCGCTCTGGTGGTTTTATAGAGCCGATAGGCAAGCCTCAAGTTTTGTAGCTGAATCTCACTGCTGACAAACTGCTCGTAGAACTGAGGAAACGCCCGATTAAAGCGCTTCAGAAGTTCTAGTGTGGATGATTTCAAACCCGTGGCCATATATAGGGCTAAGACTCGCTTGCCAGGTTAAAAGCATTTTGGGAGATAGAGCCAAGTGCCCTTCGCCAAAGAACCTTCTCTTATGGTTAATCTCTCACAAATTTTCCTAAAAAAATTATCCACTCGATACCAACTCCCGGTGGAGTTGAGTAGATTGGTGCAAATAAAGATAACTGGTGCAAGTTCTCCCTTGCCCCTTAGTGAAATAACTCAACATTCGTCGTATCATGACTAGCTGCCCGTACATGATTTTCTTTGTTTTTGCTCACCTGTGCCAACGCGATGTGGCATCCAGGAAGTAACCAGTCAAAAGCTGCCTCTGTTTCTCAGTTCTTGTGTTGCTCTTGTCTCCAGTCATCAGCCAAAAACTTGTGCCTAGCTGCACGATGGCTTGGCGAGACGGTAGCTTCTCCCGACCGACAATTCAAGGAAATCGGGATTGCTGTGGAGCTGCGGAGTATTAACCCGTAGAATTCAGTCTAACTAATGTATTGCCAGTATTGCCGAATGCGCCCTAAACCACACAATGCCGCACCCGCTCCAGATCGGGGAGTGCGTGTAATGGTTTAAAAGGTAGCGCAATTGTGTTATCATTTTTTTCGTGATGTTTGGGCTAGATTCGTTGAAATAAGAGGGATGGAGATACTGAGACTGTATCACTCTCCAAGAGTGTACGTGACTCCCCCGCGTCAATTGATTGCACGAGATTGATTCGTTCCTCAGATTGCTTCGTTTCTCGCAACCGAACACCGGAAGTAAATCCTGTAGAGATTAGATATTTGGTACTTGCAGGGAAACCTGAAAGTGTTGGAATTGGTCTCTTCGATCAGGAAGTCTCAGATCGCGTGTTAGCACGCGGTGCGAAGCACGGTTGGGAATTCCCCAGACTGCTGGGAACTGGAGAATGTAAATACCTTAACCACACCTGCATGGGTTTTTGGAAAAGCTTGTTTAGCGGTTCTGATGGTAGCACTGCGTCGAAGCCGACGCTGGGGGAGGGGGATGTTGTAGAAGGTACAGGCGATCGCACGGGCAGCGGCTCTCGGATATTTTTCAGCACCGAACGCGACATTGACCTTTATGAACTCGAAGAACTCTGCGATGCGGTCGGGTGGTCCCGGCGTCCGCTACGCAAGGTCAAGAAAGCAATCGAACATAGTTTTTTGGTAGTTTCGATGTGGGAAGTGCGAGGAACCCAGCGACGGCTGGTAGGCTTTTCCCGCGCCACTTCCGATCATGCCTTCAATGCCACCATTTGGGATGTGGTAGTTCACCCAGATTTTCAAGGCAAAGGACTGGGGAAGGCGTTGATGAAGTACGCGATCAAGAAGCTACGCAGTGAAGACATTAGCAACATTACTCTGTTCGCTGACCCCCAGGTGGTGGATTTCTACCGGGGCCTGAATTTTATTGCCGACCCGGAAGGAATTAAAGGGATGTTTTGGTATCCAGATTAGTTTGTGAATTCTTTACTCCAAATATCGGCTAAATAAGCTATAATAACCAGAGGTCACTGGCAGGCGTGTCAGGGGAGTTAAACACCCAAGACCCGATCGGCTGATAGCCCATCGCTGAATTTCACCGGGATGTAGCGCAGCTTGGTAGCGCGCCTGCTTTGGGAGCAGGATGCCGCAGGTTCAAATCCTGTCATCCCGATTTTTAGTAGTAAAAAGAGTTAGCCCCAAACCTGCCAAGGTTAGAGGGAATCTCAATAATTTTCAGGTGTTGCTGTCTGACACCCTGCTGAAATTCCTTTGAGGACTTCGGGAGGTGATTCATGCAGATTTTTCCCTGGTAAATTGGGAGATAAGTTGGCTGACGATTGCGTGGAACTCATCCTAATCTTACATAGTCATAGAGGGTTACAATTCGCCATTCATTCCTTCAGTAATTTGGGAATTCCATTTCCGAGTATGCAGCATTGAGAATGAATAAATAGCGAGTTCAGGCATCAAATTGACCCTTGGTGCCAAGAATTAGGACATGGGGAGTTAAACAGTTCAAAAATGACAGTCGCAACAAAACAGTAGAATCGATAAAGTTTAGTTGGCAATAAACTTTGACCCGTTCATTCGGGTACTGCTAGAGCGAAGAAACATTATCGCCTTGTCTCGACTCTATTATTGGTAAGGCGGGGTATTCAACGAAAAATTTTGAGGGAATTGTGATGAGATCATTAGTTCGATTGAGCGCAACACTGGGTTTAGTGGGAAGTGTTGTACTGGGAGCGCTGCCCGGTTTAGAAACGCTGCGGGCGCTGGCATTGCCAGAACAACAGATTCTAGAAAAGTTGCAAGCTGTGCCCGTGTTTACGATCACCGATCCTCAAGGTTCTCCATTAGTTGCTTCAGTGAATGAGGGGCAAAAGAAGACCGCAGTGGCAGGTGTTTTTATCAGCCAGCAAGATGCTCAAACATTTATCGAACGGTTGAAGAAGCAAAATGCTCAACTAGCAAGTACGGTGAAGGTGGTACCCGTATCGCTGGGAGACGTTTACAAACTGGATCAAGCGAATGCAGCCAAGCCAGATGGTCTGGATTTTGCTTTCGTACCCACCCAGCAGCAGGTAGATTCAGCAAAAGCCATCCTGAGTCAAAGCGGCAAACCCGTGCAAAATTTTGATGGGGTTCCTTTGTTTGTGGCAAGAGGCGGAAAGGATAAGGGGTATTTGACCTTACAACGAGACAATAAACCCATCATTCCTTTCTTCTTTAGCAAAGAAGAATTACAGAGTATGCTGGATCGATTCAAACAGCAACAGCCAGGTCTGGCATCTACAGTGGAAATTCAGGTGGTGAATCTGGAGGGTGTAATTGAAACTTTACGCACCAGCAATAATCAGCAGCTGAACAACATTGTACTGGTTCCACCCAAAGCGTCAGTGGACTTTGTGCGATCGCGTGGTCCTGCCCCCGCGAATTCTCAGCAACAACGTCGCTAAAGCGGTAAATAGACCAAAGAATCAAAGATAAAAGATAAAGTATGAAGGATAAACTTCATACTTTATCTTTTATCTTTTTTCCTTGATTCTGGTGTTTTGCTTGGGTATGGTTTCAGGTATAGAACTTTGGAAGTGGCGCAACTGGGCGCGGGATGCTGCCAAATCCGCGGACGTTGACCCAACAGAAGTAGACTGGTTGCTGCGAGAAGTCGCCGCTCTAGATCGGTTGGCGCTGCGGTTGGAGTCTTTCAAAGACAAAACCCAGATAAAATTACCGATGCCGTTGCCGGAGTTAACCCAGATGTGGCAACGGCGTCTGGATGAGCGGTTGCCAGTTCAGTACCTGGCTGGTGTTGCTCCCTGGCGTCATTTTTCTCTGTTTGTTTCACCAGCAGTATTGATTCCGCGACCGGAAACAGAATATTTGATTGATTTGGCGGTTGCCGCTGCGGCTCCGGGCGGAGCCTCGCCGCCTTTACAGCAAGGACATTGGGCAGATTTAGGAACTGGCAGTGGCGCGATCGCTCTCGGACTCGCAGATGCCTTTCCATCTGCCACTCTCCACGCGGTTGATTATAGTCCGGCTGCTCTAGCGATCGCCCAACAGAATGCCCAGCGACTGGGTTTAGCGGCTCGCATTCAGTTTTACCAAGGTTCTTGGTGGCAGCCATTGTCCGCCCTAAAAGGTCAGCTCAGCGGCATGGTATCAAACCCACCTTATATTCCCAGTCATTTGCTGCCTTCCCTGCAACCGGAAGTAGCGAAACACGAACCACACCTCGCCCTCGACGGCGGCACAGATGGCTTAGATTGCATCCGCCATTTGGTAGAAACAGCGCCAGACTATCTGCGACCGGGCGGTATTTGGTTGATTGAGATGATGGCGGGACAAGCCGATACAGTTGTTCAACTGTTGCAAGATCGAGGCAGTTTCTGCAAAATTCAAATTCACGCCGATTTAGCTGGGATTGAACGCTTTGCCTTAGCCTATCGGAAACCCGATGAGTGATGAATTTGAGGGGATTTATTCAAAACTCAAAACTCTAAAAAAATGACACAAGTTTCAATGGCAGCCTTGATAGAAGGCGCTCGTTCTGGGAGTTTGGTTAGCTTTCCCACCGATACTGTACCAGCACTGGCAGTGCAGCCGGATCGGTCAGAGTTAATTTTTGCAGCAAAGCAGCGGCGGCAAGATAAACCGCTGATTTTAATGGGCGCAAACGCTTTAGATTTGTGGCCTTTTGTCAAGGGAAGTCCGGCTGAATGGCAGATTTGGCAACAAGTTGCTGACCAATATTGGCCTGGTGCTTTGACTTTAGTGTTGCCAGCCTCAGCGTGCGTTCCTAAAGCGATGAATCCATCTGACCCGACCACGATTGGGTTGCGAGTGCCGAATTCTGGCGTCGCGCTCTCAATTTTGTCGCAAACTGGCCCCTTAGCAACCACCAGCGCTAACCGTTCGGGGGAGCCACCTTTGGAAACGATGGCAGAAATCGCAGCGCAGTTTCCCGATGTCCTGACGCTATTCTCCTCGGAGGAGGAAACAACACCGACGGCTGGCGTTCCTTCCACCGTCGCCAAATGGACGGGCAGCGGCTGGGAAATCTTGCGGCAAGGAGCGGTTAAATTGGTAGTTTAATCGACTCAGCTAATCAGCAAAACTGGTAATTATATTTATGTCCCAAGACGCGAATCCGGACGTGACAGCCATCCTGGAGGAACTCAAGCAAACCCAGATGGCGTACCACATGGCAACAGAAATGAGCCAGTTTAAAGCTGGGTTTTTGGCGCGGACTTCCCATGAATTGCGATCGCCCCTCAACAGTTTGATTGGCTTGCATCAGTTGATTTTGTCCGATTTGTGTGACAACCCAGCAGAAGAACGAGAGTTTATTGCTCAGGCTCACGCCTCCGCGCTGAAGCTGATGCAGCTCATAGACGAAATTATCGCCGTTGCCAAAACTCAACACGGCACCAGTCGGATAGAGATTCAACCCGTCGAGCTTGCCAAGGTTCTAGAGGAAGTCTACAACTTGACTCACCTGCAAGCAGCGAATCGGAGTATCCGCCTTGAGGTATCGCCACCGGCTCAAGAGATTTACGTTCTGGCAGATCCGCGACGATTGCAGCAGGTACTGCTAAATCTGGTCGATACTGCGATCGCTCGCATGAATGAAGGCAACATTCGGGTTTGGGTTCCCTCCTCACCAGCATCTGGGTACAGGTACATCCACATCTGGATTGATGCCGAGTGCCCCGTCAGCGTCTGGAGCGAGCCAGTCGATTTGCTCAAAGAGCAAAAGACACAGGAGCTGGTAGGGGCACCCAGCAAAGGAGCACCCCGACAAATGCCACAGCTATCCGAGGGGATGAACTTACTGATTGCTCAAACCCTCATCGAAGTGATGCAGGGACGCCTGGAAGTAGTGGCAGCGCAACCAGCAGACGCCGCTGATCCTTCAGGCGGAGAGAATCTTACCCGGCTTCAGTTTTCTCTTCCCCTAGTGCCTATTGAGACGACATAACCTGGGTAGGCAGAGGCTCGGTTAGGGGCTGGTTGTTATACAGCACCATCGTCGTACTGGGGTTGCTACATTCAAAACCGATGCGCGTGTAAAAGCCCTGTTGATAAGTCGTCATCAGGTAGACCCGCTCTACCCGACTGACACGAGGATGGCTCAAGACTGTTTCCACCAACTTGCGTCCGAGTCCTGCGCCTTGGTATGCCGGATGTACGACCACATCCCAGATAGTGGCACGGTAGACGCCATCGGAAGTCGCTCTGGCAAATCCAATCAGCTTGTTTTCATCCCAGACGCTAATCACAGGTTCGCTATTGGCGATCGCAACTTTTAAATCTTCAATTTGCCGGTTCTGTGCCCAGAAGGCAGCCAAGTGAAACAGCTCTTGCAGTTGTTGAAAGTCGATTTGTGATTTACGGTCACAAAATTGAATATGACTGCAATCCATCGTCATCAATAATTTAGAGTCTCGTACTGGCTCATTCTACTCATCAACACGCCGGGGATTGGTGTTCAATTGCACCGAATTTCTGTAATTTGCCGCTTTTTTAGCGAAATCTACCGTTTAGCTTACTCATATCCAACCCTAAATCTGTACCGCCAGATGGATTCCTTTTGAACATAAGTAGCTAACTAAGAATGCTGGATGAAATGCGAAGGATGAAAATGCCTAGTTCTAGGCGAATCTGTTGTTTTTTTCATCCTTCACCCTGACTTCCTACAACCAACGGGCGGCATCTTTGGCGTGGTAGGTAAGAATCAAATCGGCTCCAGCTCGCTTGAAGCTGGTTAAAGTTTCCATCACGACTCGCTGTTCGTCAATCCAGCCATTGAGGGCGGCGGCTTTCACCATCGCATATTCGCCGGAGACATTGTAAGCGGCTACCGGCAAGTTGCTGGCTTCTTTCACCCGCCAAATGATGTCCATATAGGCAAGTGCCGGTTTCACCATCAGCATATCCGCCCCTTCTGCAATATCGAGTTCGATTTCTTTGAGGGCTTCGCGGGCATTACCGGGGTCCATCTGGTAAGTTCTGCGATCGCCAAACTGCGGTGTTGAATCAGCCGCATCGCGGAAAGGGCCATAATAAGCCGAAGCATATTTAGCAGCGTAAGAAAGAATCGGTGTATCTTGGAATCCCGCTGCATCCAATCCTTCCCGAATCGCCTGCACAAAACCGTCCATCATCCCAGACGGAGCGATAATATCAGCGCCAGCCTTGGCTTGAGAGACTGCTGTTTTCTTGAGCAATTCCAGCGTTGGGTCGTTCAATACCCGCCCCGTCAAGTCGCCCACTTCCAAATAACCACAGTGACCGTGACTGGTATATTCGCACAAGCAAGTATCGGCAATGACAACTAAATCCGGCACCGCTTCTTTCACTGCGGTGGCAGCTTTTTGGACAATTCCGCAATCGTGCCACGCACCTGTAGCATCTACATCCTTATCTGCGGGAATGCCAAAAAGAATGATCGCGGGAATGCCGAGGTCATAGACTTCTTTTGCCTCTTCCACAATTTTGTCTACCGACAGCTGGTAGACCCCTGGCATCGATTTCACTTCCTTAGCAATGCCCTCTCCCGGTACAGCAAACAGAGGGTAGATTAAGTCACTCGTGGCAAGAACCGTTTCACGCACCATCCGGCGCAGCTGGGTTGAGGTACGAAGGCGGCGAGGGCGATGAATGGGAAACATGGCGTTAGTGTAGTGAATAGTTGTTAGTAACTAAAGCGGTCTAAAAAAGTAACAATTTGTCACATTGAGCCGAGCAAAATATTGAGATGAAATTTTTCGCTGGCACTCAGAATCACATATTACGTTTATTTTGACCAACCAGCGCGATCGCTTATAAAAAAATGCTGAATAAAAGGAGGGGCAATTTATAAATTGCCCCTCCTTTCTTAATCTATCCAACTACTAAGTCTGGATACTTATACCTGAGCCGCTACGGGTGCATTCTCAGGGGATGCTTCCGCCGCCGCTGGCACAGCGTAAACGCTTACCTTCTTGCGACTTCTGTCCTTCCGTTCAAAGGTGACGATGCCATCAATGAGGGCAAACAAGGTATAGTCTCTGCCGACACCGACATTATTGCCAGCGTGAAACGAAGTTCCCCGCTGACGTACCAAAATACTACCTGCTGTCACGGTCTGACCGCCAAAACGCTTGACGCCTAAGCGTTGAGCATTAGAATCACGACCGTTGCGAGTACTACCCGTACCTTTCTTATGAGCCATAATTTCCTCACTTGTCCTTACTACTTACTATTCTGCTGTAGTCTCAGCGGTTTACTCGGTCGCAGCTGTCTCGGTATCTGTCTCATCAACAACCACCGTTGCCACAGCTTCTTGAGCTTCTTCTGATTCGTTAGCGGCGGCGGTTTGGGAAGCCTGTTGTTCGGAAGCCACCACTGAGCCATTGATGCTGATGGAGTTGATCATCAGCTGGGTGATTTCCTGGCGATGTCCTTTCTTGCGGCGGGTTTTCTTTTTGGGCTTCATCTTGTAGACGATGACCTTCTTACCGCGCCGGTGTCGCATCACCGTGCATTCTACCGTCGCCCCTTCGATGAAAGGTTGACCGATGGTCACATCGCCATCGTTCTGAACGAACAAAACCTTATCAATGGTAACTTGGGTGTCTGGTTCCGAGGGAAGCAGTTCGATGTCGTAAAAGCGACCTGGTTCGACTCTTAGCTGTTTGCCGCCAGTTTCAATAATTGCGTAACTCATGGGATAGTCCTAGGGGTTGCCGTACAGGTAGCTGAATAGGTGATTGTCAGTTGTCTTTAGTCTTTAGATTCGCTGCTATTGACCCATGACTAATGACCTCTTGACCAATAACCAACCAGCTTTTGGAATGTCTCAACCTGATCCGAGCAGGAATAGACAGACAATCTTTCATCATCCATGATTACCTGGAACTGTGTCAAGTTAGCGATCGCTCTTTCTCCAGAAAATATGAGAGATATCCAACTGAGGGCAGATGCTTAATCGTTGAGTTATCTTCGACTCATCAGCACGGAGAATAGCGATCGCATGACGAACCTCAAAGAGATTTGGCAGTTTTTGAACACTGATATTCGGGAACTAGGGAAACCTGGAGATGTCGCTGAGACAGGGACAGAGGTTACTAAATTCGCGCTGGAATTCGGGCTGGCTTTAGGTTTGTTCTCTGCAATTGCGGGTTCTGCGGGAATTCCTATTGCTATAGCAGGGCTATCAGGGACGAAACTAGCGATTCAAGGCGTGAGGCTGTACCGCAAAAAGACGAATCAAGAGCCATCCCTAGAAGAATGGGTAGCGATCGCATCTCCCCTGGCTTATCTAGAAAGCTTTAATGAATTGGTGCAAAGTAATGACTTATTACAGCAAGTCAATTTACAACCAGCCAATCTAGAGCCAGCAAGTGCAACGCCTCCATCAAATATCGCCCAACAGCAAAGCGAAAAGCTGGGAGAATTTCAACTCGATGAGGATCTTGCTAGAAATGTTCTCACCTGCTTTCACGAATCGGGATTAGCCCAAGTTTTAAATCAGGTTTTGTCGAACCAACTGCAACAAGCAGGAATAAATAAGTATGACGCTGAGATTTTAACAAGTTGGGTAGCTTGGAATACTCATCAATACCTGAAAAAAGCCTTAGAAGATGCTGATATTTCTGTTAAACAACGGGCTGAATTATATTTAGCTAGCAAGCGGCAAGAATCGGAAAAATACTACAGTCTCAATACTTATTTAGATGAGCAAGTTGCTACTAAGCCCCTAGATCCAGTATTTGATGAGACCTTCACTTTCAAAGATATTTACGTGCCGTTGAAGGTACAACCAGTGAATCTGAAGAAGGGAGAGATTGATAAGGATGCAGAACCAATTGAGATCGAAAGCTGGGCAAAGGCAATGCTAGCAGATGCCCAGAAACAAGACAAGGTGATGTTTATCCAAGGGGGGCCGGGAAGAGGAAAAAGTGTTTTTTGTCGGATGTTTGCCGACTGGGCGCGGCAGCATTTGCATCCAGTTTGGACACCAATCTTGATTCGGTTGCGGGATATCAGGACATTTGAAAAGAGTTTTGAAGAAATTTTACAAGCAGCAGTAGGTTGTAATTTTGCTACTAACGATGATGGCTGGTTAACCGATAGAAATACCCGATTTTTATTTTTCTTGGATGGATTTGATGAATTACGCTTAATGTGAATTATGAGGAACAAGCACCAGCTTGACGAAAAGTTAACACATCAATGGCAAAGCGCCGTTTGAGTAACAATCGTAAGGTATGACTTGCCAATTTAGCGGC